>CAYFFY010000039.1:0-8506 GCA_964342635.1 uncultured Desulfurococcales archaeon | reverse complement strand
AGAATACCTCCAGGCTCTGCCCCATACATAACGCACCCATAGATTACGACGGCTCGAGGGTCGGCAGGTGCACAAAGGGAGGCGAGACCTGGCACAGGGACGTGGTTGTCGTCTGGAACCTCCTCCTGAGGGCCTCGCGGGGCGATGGGAGCTACGCTCCGAGCCCCGCCCTGGCCCTAATCTCCTTAGATGGGAGGGCCGTGCCGTTCCCCTTGACGGGGCCCCATGAGCCTAAAGGGGTAAGCAGGTCCCTGTGGGCGAGGCGGAAGTCCCTACTCCCGACCATGACTGAAGGTAAAATGATTGGAGTGAAGGTGTAGGGACAAACGGTGCGGTACCTTGCAAGGCATGGAGACCTCGTCCTGAACGGGGAAAGGGTTCCGGTCGGGGAGGGGGACGCGATAGTTGATGAAACCAGGGGTTCCTCGATGCTGTCGACAGAGACTTAGAGGTACCCATGCCGCCATCATTAGCGGTGAGGGACCTCAAGGCCGTGCTCGATATCTATAGCGCCTACTCCAGGTGCTAGGCCTCCTCGAGGTTAATTCCAGCGAGAGCCGAGAAGACCCTGAGGCCGGGAACTATGTCGTCTAAGACTGCCACGTAATGGGCCCCCATGGGCCTTGAGAGGGTTAGCCTCACGGCATCCTGAGACACGCTGAACACCGCTTGGGTCCTGCAGGCCCTGGTGAACTGCCTCCCAGACCTCACTATGGCCCTTATCGCCCTGAGCGTCCTGGTCCTAGGGTCATACTTTGCAAGCGTGGCTGGCCTATCCTCCGGCACCTCGGCCTTCACGGCGAGGGGCCTTCCTGTCTCGAAGTGCGTGGTGAGGAAGTACGATGTCGCCTCTGACAGGGGGAACGTACAGTGGACCAGCCCTATGGTCCCAGGCTCAGGGCCGGGCGTCACGTTTCCCATCCAGGCCGGCCTGCCGGCTATTGTAGACACTATGAACATGGTGAGAAGGCTGGGAACGTCACCCTCGCACCCGGCCGGGGTGCCGGTAGAGTTGAGAATAGCGAGGGGGAGACATGGGGCCACGCCGTATCTCCTGAGAAGGTCAAAGCACCTCACGGTCAGCGGACCCCTTGAGAGCCTCTTCATCGCGCCCAGGAGCGCAAGGGCCTTCTTGACGTCAGCCTCGCTGACGCCGTTCAATGCGCTCGGGCCCACCCCGAAGGGCTCGGGGTCCTCGGTCTCGGCCGTCCTTACGAGGTCCTCGAGAGGGACGAGCCTGACGGAGGCCCCTAGCAGGTCTCCTGAGCCGTCACTGTACACGAGCCACTCTGACGGCCCTCCGAATGACGTTACCTCGAGCCCCCTGAGGCGAACCACTGCCCTAGCCGCGGCGGCTGCTTGCCTTAGCACTAGCCCAGACTCTCGAACGTGGTAGAGCCAGACCTTTATGCCTCGCTCCCTGATAAGGGCAGAGGCCTCGGAGGCGGCGGCGAGGGAGTTCTGCGAGTCGTGATAAAACATGAGCACGGCCCTCGCCCCCGCTGAGGACTCTATAATTGCCTCCTCCGTCCCACCGCTTAGGACCAGTACGGCGGCCAGGTCGGCACCGCTGGCGAGCTCAGAGAAGCCCGCCTCGGCTGCGGCCCTTCTGAAGTCGGAACCCATCCGGTCAAGGAAATCGTCCTGCCTCCCTATGCTGACGACGGAGAAGCCTAGCCTCATCGCTTACCGCCCTGAGGCCCGCTCATTAGCTGCCTAAGGCACAGAAGCGCTACATGGTACGCGAACTCAACGTCCCTCCAAGTAAGGACCCTGTACTTATCGTTAACCCTAATCATCAGGTGCCTCGCGAGTATCCTAGGCGTTATCTGTTCGAGGTCCATTCCGCGAAGTATCATGGAGCCGACCTCCTTGACTATCTGGTTGTCGCAGTCCCCCGGCCTGAAGGGGGTCGCCCAGCTCCTGAACTTCACCGTGCCGTCGGCCACGCACTTCATGGCAGCCTCGTAGAGGCGCTCGAACTCCGCCTCGTCAAGGTCAAGACTAAGGTCGTAGTGAAGGGAGGCCCTGAGCATGTCCTTAGTCATGCCTAGCGCTATGAGCCCCGCCGCGACCCTTACGGCCCCCCTGCACTCCATCCTTATCCAGGGTGATTGACCCTTAAGGGCGTAAATATCCAACCTGCCTCCGTTTAGTGCGACTTGGACTGGGCCGACGTCGCTGAGGCGCTGATTAGGCCCCCCTTCTACGTCAGTTACGTCATACCTAAGTCCTCCCTTCCCGACCCAGCCGCCTCATGCCTAGAGCCATCCTTCGGCAGGAGGAGGGGCCAGCTGAGGGACTGGAGGGCGACCCTCCCTGACGGGAGCTGTATGCACGTGTTAGAGTTCAAGACCATATACGTCGTCCACAGGGACAGGGCGAACCCCAACGAGAGCGTCGTCAGGCACGTGGCCCTTGACGAGCCTGTCATGATGGTCGCCCTGCCCCTCCTCCCCCTCGTCGAGCTTTTTCGCGTCCTTGGGAGGGCTGAGCACAGGAGGAGGCTGGCCAGGCTTGGCGACCCCTGCGCTTTTAACGCTGGCAGTCTTAGGCCCAGGGGGTGAGGGGGGTGTCGGCTGGTAGGGAGCAGGTGAGCGTGCCCTCAGAACTCTACCTTAAGGCCAAGAGGTACATCGAGCAGCAGGGCACCTTCTCCTCGGTAGACGAGCTAGTTGAGTTCCTCCTGAGGGAGTTCCTTCAGGAGCAGGAGGGCGAGGTAATGACCAAGGAGGACGAGGAGGCCGTTAAGGACAGGCTTAGGAGGCTGGGCTACCTCTGAATCGTCGCCTCTATGGCCTCCGCTAGGGCTTTCGCGTTCTCATCAGGGCCCACGCTCACCGTGTCAAGGACAAGGTCCGGCCTCTCGGGCTCCTCGTAGGGGTCGCTTATGCCGGTGAAGTGCTGTATCCTTCCCTCCAGGGCCATCCTGTAAAGACCCTTCGGGTCCCTCCTGATGCACTCCTCGAGCGGGCACCTGGCGTAGACCTCAAGAAACGGCACCTCCTCGGACACGATCCTCCTGACCTCCTCCCTCACGTCCCTGTAGGGGGAGACGAAGCTACATATCACTATTACGCCGTTCCTGGCCAGGAGCCTCGCGACCCAAGCCGCCCTCCTCAGGTGCCTCGCCCTCTCATCCCTGGTGTAGCCGGCCTCTGGGTCTATGGCGCTCCTGAACCAGTCCCCGTCAAGCACCTCGACCCTGTACCCCCTGCTCTCCAGTAGCTCCCTAGCCCTAGCGGCTATCGTAGTCTTTCCGCTGCCGGGGAGTCCCGTTATCCAGGCGACCGCGCCCCTGTTGAGGCACCTCATGCCTTTCCTCGTTTGACCTCACACACAGGGGCATATTTGGGCTCCGTTGTAATTAAATATAATTAAGGTTAAAAGGGGCTGCAGGGGGACAGCTGAAGGATGCGTATGGCGAGGCGGGCTGGCGGGCGGAGGGGAAGGTACACCACGGTCTCAATACCCACCCCGCTGTTCGAGAGGATCAGGGCTCTCATAGCAGGCACCGGTTTTACTAGCGTGTCCCAGTTCGTGACGTACGTGCTGAGGGAGTTCGTTAGTGACATGGAGAAGGAGAAGGCGCAGGCCGCCGTAAGCGAGGAGGAGAGAAGGGAGATACTTGAGAGGCTTAAGAGCCTGGGCTACATATGAGGTGATACGTCATGGTCGCCCCTCCTCACGGCGGTAGGCTCGTTGACAGGGTAGCGAGGGGGGAGAGGGCCGTGAGGCTGGCTGAGGAGGCTAAGGGGCTTCCCTCCCTTGAGCTCAGGACCTCGCTCGCCTACGACGCGGCCAACATATCTCACGGTGTCTACAGCCCGCTTGAGGGCTTCCTCACAGAGGACGACTACGAGAGCGTCCTGAGGTCCTCGAGGCTCTCAAACGACGTCCCCTGGACCATACCCATAGTCCTCGACGTCGACGGGGCCACGGCGAGGGGCCTAGTGGGCCAGGAGGTAGCCCTGGGGTACGGCGGCGTTAGGTTTGCGATAATGAGCGTAGAGGACTCCTTCGCATGGGACAAGAGGCAGTACTCTGAGAGGGTGTTCGGCGTCTACGACCCCGATCACCCTGGCGTCGCCGAGGTCATGAGGAGCAGGTCAGACTACCTGATAGGGGGAAGGGTTGAGCAGTTCGCGCCTCTCCCAGAGCCATTCGAGAAGTACCGCCTCTGGCCGAAGGAGACGAGGGTTTTGTTCGAGAGGCTTAGCTGGAGGACAATTGCTGCCTTCCAGACCAGGAACGCGCCGCACCTCGGCCACGAGTTCGTGATGAAGTCAGCGCTCACCTTCGTCGACGGGCTCTTCGTCAACCCTCTTGTCGGCTGGAAGAAGCCGGGGGACTTCACTGATGAGGCCATAGTGACTGCCTACGAGGTCCTCCTGACCCACTACTTCCCAAAGGGAAGCTACGTCTTCAGCGTGCTGAGGGCCTCCATGCACTACGCGGGGCCTAGGGAGGCCGTCCACCACGCTATAGTCAGAAAGAACTTCGGCGCTACCCACTTCATAGTTGGGAGGGACCACGCGGGCGTGGGCAAGTACTACGCGCCGTACGAGGCCTGGAAGGCGTTTGAGGAGTTCCCAGACCTCGGTATAGTGCCCCTCTTCCTAAGGGAGTTCTTCTACTGCACCAAGTGCGGTGGGATCGTAAACGAGAAGATATGTCCACATGACGAGAGCTCAAGGGTGAGGATCAGCGGCACTGAGATCAGGAGGATGTTGAGGGAAGGGGTAACGCCTCCCCCCTACATCCTGAGGCCGGAGGTGGCCAGCGCCCTCCTAGCAGTAAGGGACAGGCTCTTCATGTCCTCCTGACGAATATTATTATCGCTGTCGCCAGGAGGGACGCGTCTATGGAGAGCGAGAGGGCGCCGTTGTAGTTCGTGTAGTTCAGCGTGACTGGGCTAATCCTCACAGGGCTTCCCCGCCTTATGCGAAGGTCTACTTGTCTCATGGGCACAGCATGGTAGAGCACCTTAACCGCCGTTAGGCTGAACGGCGTCCTCTCCTGCGTGACAGAGGGCGATATGGTGGCCGGCCTCTCCGACGAGGCCCATCCTATCACGTGCCCGTCAGCCTCGAGGTAGCCGTTGGCGGTGCCGTTCATGTAAAGTCCGATCTGCTCCGCCCCGGACCGGGGATAGAACACGCCAGTCACCTCAACACCCCCCATGTAGGGGTAGGCGGCGGTGAGGGAGAAGGTGTAGTCAAGCACAGCACTCGTTGCGGTCACCCAACCGTACCTGCCCAGGTAGACCAGAAGGGCCCACCCCGCAACTGGCCTGAGGTAGACCGACCAGCTGTTAAGGTCGGTCTGGACAACGCTAACGTAGCCGTTAGACGACATGACGTAGGTTACGTGTTTGCCCTTAAGCGTGAGGAAGGGCCACTGGGACGCGTTAGTTGTGAGCTCGCCTGCGACAAGGTCAGGGCCTGAGTAGTAGACCTCCACGTAGCTTGGGGCGTAGACCTGATAGGCACCCGACCTGTTCAGCGTGAGGTAGTAGTTGGCCCCAAAGGAGGCGTAGGTGGAGTTGTGATCGCCATAGACTGAGATCGGCTCTAACATGACCGTTCCGTTAAGCACAACAGCTGTGCCATTCATAACTATTATGGGGTGGTACGGGGGCGAGATGAAGCCGGCGGCTACCCCAGCCGCGCTCAGGCCATTCGCGCACGAGACGGCCGTGAAATAGCCGCTGACGTCAATGACGAGGGCGGAGGCGTTCCCGGGGTAGGCTGTGACCAGAGCCGGCGAGCCGTTAATCGACCCTGCCAGCAGGACAGCGTCCCCGAGGCCGCAGGCGGATCTAACATCTACTGGTATCCAGTACGCGCTGCCGCCGAACTGCACGAGGGTCCCGTTCTTGGAGGTGAAGGCGGCCTCGCCAGGTTGAGAGGGGTTAAACCAGACTAGGGGCATATCGGTATCGGCCACGACGCCCCAGATGGTTGCCCTGGGCTGAGGCGAAAGGGCGAAGGCTACAGCTGAGGAGACGAGGGCCGCGTAGACAAGGATCGCCCCCAGCCACCATCTCAAGCCTGCTTCCCGAAAAGAGACTTGGAAAAGGGGTTAAACAGGTTGGCTTTGGGTTAGTGCCTCCTCAGAAGTATGAGGACCGCGGCGAGCACGATGGCGACGGCCGTAATGCCGCCCACGGCCTCAGCTGTTTTAGTCACGGTGGACGAACCGCTGACCGTGACCGTCACTGAGGTCAGGTTACCTATGGAGGTGACAGATGGGCTCACCTTCACCCCGTCGACGCCAACGAGCGTGACCTCCACGCTGTCGAGCGAGCTGACGGCCTTGGCCAGCCCGCCCAGACCGTTGTCCTCAAGTATGCGGCTCGCGTTGCCGACTAGGTAGGTTATGGCGGCTAGGCTCTGCTTCGGGCTGGTGGCCCCAACCTTCTCAAAGAGGGCTGACTCGACGCTGTACCTCACTGTTGCGTTGGAGGCGCTCACGTTTACATACATGGTTGACGGCTCAAGCACCCTGAAGTTGGACTCGACGTAGGTTGCTATCTGCTGGCTCGAGTTCAGCAGCTCCTGCACCACGGTGAGGTTCATGTTGGAGGGCAGGACGTAGAACCGCGGTGCCGGCATTGGCTGTAGCGAGACGTTGAGAGCTGAGAGGACGGACCTTACGGCTTCTGCTAAGTTCCTCAGCTCTGAGTTGGAGGTGTTAACGAAGATCGTCAAGGAGGCGTTGCGGGAGCCAAAGTTAGTTACCAACTGGTAATAGTCCTTCAGGAAACCGGGCATCAGCTCCGCGTTCAGCAGGGCCTGAATCAAACCGAGCGTGGTGTTGGGCGGGGCCGGCGTCCCATTAACGATAAGTAAAAGGTTGAGCGAGACGAAGGTCGAGTTGGTGTACACCTTGAACTCCTTAACCGTCACGCCGTAGCCGAGGTTGCTGACCGGCAGCTCGCTGCTGAATTCAGCGAAGTTGCTGGGGATGGAGGGGAACGCGGAGACGTTCAGATCGACGGAGACCTCGTACTCGGCTGGGCTCGTTATGGCCTGGATAGAACTTACCTCGCTTAGGTTGAGGCTCGCCTTGTCGCTCTCGTTGGAGTAAATCATGTCAAGCCTAAGGTCGCTGGTCTCAAGCCTGCCGTTCGAGGTGGAGTTGGCGTAGCCAGAGACGTAGAGGGAGCCGGAGAGGTTGTATGTTTCAAGGCCCCCCTCCAAGCCCCCGAAGCCTTCGGCCTGTGAGGCGTTAATTGCTGGTAACGTCCCGGCGTGCCTGAGGCTCAGTGTTGTGTAGTTCGGGTAAAGCGTAAGCGCCAGGTAGGTCACGCCTGTCCCAAGCGGCCTCTTGCTCGCATAGGTCCCGTTGACGAGCACCCTAACGGCGTTGTTGGGGTACACATAGATGTAGTTGCTCTGCCCCCCTGCCAGCGCGCGAGGGGAGGCAGTGATAAACATGCCGATTGCTAGGGCAATTACAAGCAGTGAAAGGACCGAGCGCGTCATCATCGTCTGCTCCCGGTGGGGCTAAGGTCCCTGGGACTAATATATTGCTGAGTAACTTGCGCCCCAGGGGTAACGGCCTTATTATTCACCCCTGCTTGTGCTAGCAGGTGCACACGTTGCGCAGGGGTCCGGCCATGAGGGTCCACAGGTACAGGGTGTTCCTGGACTTCCAGGGCTTCAAGTACGTCGGTAGGGAGACTGTAGAGCTTGAGGCAGACGGTGACGTTAGACTTGACGCCGTGGGCCTAAGGGTTACATACGTTAAGGCGAACGGGACGGAGGCCCCGTTCACTCAGGACGGCGAGGGGGTCACTATCAGGACCGGCAAGTTCTCGGGGACGCTTGAGGTCGGTTTCGAAGGGGAGGCCGCGGAGAGGCTGGTAGGGATCTACAGGGCCAGGTACGGCGACGACTACTACGTCTCAACACAGTTCGAGTCGGTCCACGCCAGGAAGATGTTCCCATGCATTGACAACCCTGCCTACAAGGCTAGGTTCAAGCTCTCGGTTAGGATACCCAGGGACCTCCACGCGATATCCAACATGCCAATAGAGAGGGTCACCTTTGAGGGCGACAGGAAGGTAGTGGAGTTCACCGAGACCCCGCCGATGTCGACGTATCTGCTCTACCTGGGAATAGGTAGGTGGGAGGAGCTCGTTGACCCCGAGGGGACGTATATTGTGGCAGCTCCGCCAGGCAAGTCGAGGTACGGCTACTACGCCCTCTGGTCCGCGAGGAGGAGCGTCGATTTCTACGAGAGGTACTATGGCATCAAGTACCCCCTCCCCAAGATGCACCTGATAGCGGTACCTGAGTTCGCATTCGGCGCCATGGAGAACTGGGGCGCGATCACCTTCAGGGAGAACGTCCTCCTTGCCCCAGATGACGCCGACCTGGCGACGAGGAGGTCCATAGCCGAGGTCGTAGCCCACGAGATAGCTCACCAGTGGTTCGGTGACCTCGTAACCATGGAGTGGTGGGATGACCTCTGGCTGAACGAGAGCTTCGCGACGTTT
>CAYFFY010000038.1:0-8833 GCA_964342635.1 uncultured Desulfurococcales archaeon | reverse complement strand
GACGCTGGTGTAGAGGGTCCTCCTGCAGCAGTACCTGTACACTCCTAGGTCGTCAAGGACCTTCTCCGGGTCCTCGCCCGCCCTGACCCTCCTCTGGAACTCGTCCCATAGGTGTCCAAGGGGAGCGCCGCATGTAAGGCACCTCACGGGAGGAAGCAAGCGGCGCTCACCTGTATGAGGTCTGCCAGCCCCTCCTGGCGCTGTACCTCATATACTTCTCCGGCTCCGTCCTCCTTGGGTCCCCCGCGAGCATTGTGCGGTCGTACTCCTCATAGAGCGCCTTAAGCTTCTCGGCGACTGCCCTGCTCCTCTGGCAGCCCTCAGGGCTCTGGTCTGGCGTGCACTTGGAGAAGTAGTCCACGAGCCCCCTAGCTATTGCCATCCTCACGGCCTCCGCCTGGCCCATGAACCCCCCACCATTCACCTCAACGTCTACGTCCACCACGTTCTTCACAACGTCGCCGGCTATGACAAGGGGTTCCATCATCTTGAGCTTAGCTACCTCGGTAGGCCAGAGCTCTATAGGTACCCCGTTGACGCGTATTCTGCCGCTGCCGGGCCTCACGTAGGCCCTGGCAACCGCCGTCTTCCTCTTGCCGGTGGCCACGACGGCCCCGGGGGCCTCGCTGGCCTGCTGCTTCACGCTACCGCGCTCCTCCACCCTTCCACCCCAGCTGCCTAGCTATCTCCGCAAGCGTGGCATACTTAGCCTTTGTTAGCTTCTGGACAGTCATCTCCTCTGGCAGCTTTACGGCCTTCCCTGAGAACCCCTTAGGCACGCCTACGTAGACCCTCAGTCCCGAGAGCGCCCTCAGCCCCTTTGGAGCCCTCGGGAGCATCCCCCTTACCGCCCTCCTCACGAGCTGCTGCGGCGACCTCGGCCTCTTCGGCCTCCATTTGGCTGAGAAGTGGTTCCTGACGCCCAGGACTGTGTCCCTGTAGAACTGCATCAGCCTCGTAGGCTCACCGCTGACCGCTACCTTGTCAGCGTTGACTATGATGACCCTGTGCCCCTCGAGGAGCCTCTTGGCAGCGAGGCTTGCGAGCCTCCCCAGTATTGCACCCTCGCCGTCGATGACCAACATGCCCTCCTCAGCCTGACCCGTCTGGGCCATAACGACACCTCACGCGATTATCTTGACCCTGTTGTAGTCCTGCACCTGCTCGACCGCGTCCTTAAGGGTTAAAACCCTTCCGCCGGCCGCGACTATCTTCTCCGCTGCCTTCCTGGAGAACGTAAACGCGGCCACCGTAACCTTCTTGGTTATCGAGCCAGCGCCGAGAACCTTCCCTGGCACTAGGACTACATCGCCGTCCTGGGCGTACCTGTTTATCTTGCTTACGTTGACCCCAGGCCTGTCCCTGGCAGGGCGTGAGAGAAGCTCGGCGACCCTGCCCCACACGGGCCTCTCCTTTGAGGCGCGCTCAAGGGCCTCTATGGTCTCCTGGAGCAGCTGGTTAGTAGGGCCTGTCCTCCTCAATGCTGGCCCGCCTCCTGGACCACCTCGGCGTCCTCCAGCGAGTTTAACAGCTTTTCGACCTTTTCTTCAAGGCACCTAGTAGCCTCATAGATTATCCTGTGCGGCTCAAGAGCTCCGGTGGACTCCACTACAAGGTAAAGCTTCGAGGGATCGTAGGAGACTTTAATGGCGCCCTTACAAGCCGTCTTCTCGCAGTATCTGAGCGCGCTTGACGGCCTGTTGAGGCCGAGCTCGACCCTTCCCTTGCCCCCCGCCTGGAAAGCCTCAACGACCTCAGGGTACCCTGTGAGGCAGTCGAGGCACTCCGATGAGACCTTGTCAGCGTCGTAGTCCACGTAGGTGGCGTACCTCAGCACGGAGACCGACGCAGGGCTCCACTTCCCGTGCTCGCCGCCCCTTCCGAGCCTGGCGTAGGCGACCAGATGGACCCTTTGGCCGGGGGCCAGGTACACGATTGGCGTGTCCGGGTAGACAGGCTTTACGAGCGGGTCCGAGAACTTGAGGTCTGAGGCCCTCACGTAGAAGCCTGCTGAGTCTAGGCCCGCCTCAGCCTCAAGATAAACCTTAGCATAGCAGTGCTCGTCGTTCTCGCTGGCGTCCTTGCACTCCTCAGGGCTTCCGTACTTGTTAAGCACGTCGTCTGACTTGAGGACCAGGAGCCCCAGCCTGTGGGCTATGATTTCGTCGAAGACGCTGGTCTCGTTATCGTAGAAGTACACGAAGTCAACAGCCATGGTCGGTACATCGGACAGAACAAGCCTCCTCAGGGCGTTTCCGTAGGCCACCGGGTAGCCTGCCATAGCTATCGCTATCCTGTTGACGCCCGACTCTACTATCTCGACGCTCCTGTCGACCAAGCTTATACCTGCCCCAGGTAGGCAAGGAACAGGGCTTTAAAAATGAGATGAGGACGTCAGACCCTCCTGCCCCTTCTTCCACCTGGCCTCCTAGTGGTGTCGTGGGGTATGGGGGTTACGTCCTCGATTCTCCCAACAACAAAGCCCGCCCTGGCCAGCGCCCTGATAGCGGCCTGAGCGCCTGGGCCTGGCGTCTTAGGGCCGTGGCCGCCAGGTGCCCTGACCTTTATGTGAATGGCGGTTATCCCGCGGTCCATGGCTGTCTGGGCGGCCCTCGCAGCGCCTAGCATTGCAGCGTATGGAGAAGGCTTCTCCCTGTCGGCCTTAACTACCATGCCGCCTGAGACCCTCGCCGCCGTCTCTGCGCCGCTCATGTCGGTTATGTGTATGATCGTGTTGTTGAAGCTGCTGTAGATGTGCGCTACCCCCCACCTAAGCTCCCTGAGCGACACCCTCACCACCTCCCGACGAGGCAGTCTGAGCCACCGAGCTGCCGCTGGCGTAGCCTATGAGGCCCTCCTCCTCCCTTGGGACCAGGTAGCCAGGGCTCGTGACCCTCCTACCGCCTACGGCGATGTGACCGTGAACCACGAGCTGCCTCGCCTGGTATACAGTCTTCGCAAGCCCCTTCCTGAAGACCATGGTCTGAAGCCTCCTCTCAAGTACGTTCTCGACGGTGAGACCCAGGACGTCGTCGAGCGTAGCATCCCTGTTTATGAGCCCCATCCTGTAGAGCCTGTCAAGCAGGCTCTTGGCTGCCTGCGACCTCTCAGGCTCAGGCAGCGCCAGCAGCGACCTAGCCCTCATCCTGAAGTTCCTGACAACGGCCTCGGCTACCCATATCTCCCTCTTGTTCCTTAGGCCGTACTTGCCCATCAGCTCAAGCTCCTCCTGGAGCCTCTCCTTTATCCAGGGATGTCCTGGGCTTATCCACTTACGCCTGCTTTTCTTCGGATCCCCCACCGCCACCACCCTTTTCAGCACCGGCCTGGGCCTGCGGCAGCGCCGCCCTCTTGACGCCTACGGTCATGCCGGTCCTTCCTGTGGTGTGGGTCCTCTGCCCCCTGACCTTATAGCCGTACTTGTGCCTTATCCCCCTCCAAGAGCTGATCTTCATCTCCCTCTCAACATCCCTCCTCGCGGCAAATATCAGCTCGGCCCCGACAAGGTGACGGTCCTGGCCCGTCTCGTAGTCCTTGCGCCTGTTATACATCCATGGGGGCAGGCTTAGCTTAGTCAGGTTGTTGACAGCGTCTTCTACCCTCTTAATGGTGTCAGCGGAGAGGTACCCGACCCTGACCATCGGGTCGAGCCCGAGCCTCCTGACTATAGCGAGGGCCGTCACGTAACCTATGCCCTTTATCCTAGAAAGGCCGTACACAAGGGTGTCCTCGCCTGATATGTCCGTGTTAGCTATCCTGACTACCTGGCTGAACGAGGTCTTCTCTGGCATGCGCTCTCAGGCCTCACTTGCCGGCCTTCGCGCGCAGCTCCTTAACGCGATCTATTATCCTTTTCATGTCCTCAGCTGCCTCGCCAGGGTCGATGATTGCGACGCTCGCGGCAGCCACGTCAATCTTGACTGACTCGCCCAGCCTCTTCTTGCTGGGCACGTAGACAAACGGTATCTTCTTGCTGTCGCAAAGCAGCGGCAGGTGGGCGACTATCTCAGGCGGGTCAACGTCGGTGGCTATGACGACCAGCTTGGCAAGGCCCCTCTCTACGGCCTTGGTAGTCTCGTTTGTGCCCTTCTTGACCTTCCCCGTCTCCCTTGCCTTCGTGACAAGCTTGTACACTTCCTCAGCTAGGTCGTCAGGCACCTCGAACAGCACGTAACTGGGCTTAGACATACCCCTTCATCCTCCTCCTAGCGTCAAAAAGGCGTAGAAGGCGGGTTATAAAAAGTTAGAGGGGCTTTAACAACGACTCGAGGGTCATAGTATCTGCAGTAGGCCATAGAGCAGCACGTGAAGGGACGTAGGGGACATAGCTATGTTGGCGGCGACGATCATCGGGGCGAACACCACGGACAGCGTGTTCAGGACCTTTATCAGGGGGTTCATGGACGGGCCCGTGGTGTCCTTGAACGGGTCGCCGACGGTGTCGCCTATTACGGCCGCCTTGTGGGCATCGCTGCCCTTCCCGCCCAGGCTTGGGTCGGCGCCGGACTCTATGTACTTCTTGGCGTTGTCCCAGGCGCCTCCCGCGTTGGCCATCAGGAGGGCCCTCGGCACGCCCACTAGGATTGCGCCCATGATGAGGCCAGCCGTGGCCTGCCAGCCAAGCAGGAGGCCGACCACTATGGGGGCCACTATGGCCACTATGACCGGGGCCATGAACTCTGCAAGGGCCCTGCGAGTCGCAATATCAACGACCCTGGCGTAGTCCGGCTTCTCCTTCCACTCCATTATTCCAGGGTGCTCGCGGAACTGCCTCCTTATCTCCTCAACGATCTCCATGGCGGTCTTGCCGACGGCGCTGAGGGTCCTGCTGGCCAGGAAGTACACCACCACGGCCCCGACCAGGCCTCCTATTAGCACGTTGGGGTTGATCACGACGAGGCTATTAACCATGTCGGCCAGTTCTGATTGGACGACGCCTGCGTTAGCGGCCGAGACGCCGAGAACCTCGAAGACGAAGCCTATGAAAAGCACTAGGGCGGCCAGGGCAGCGCTGCTGATGGCGTAGCCCTTCGTGGTAGCCTTCGTCGTGTTGCCCACAGCGTCAAGAACGTCAAGCCTGTCCCTGACCTCCTCGGGGAGCGAGGCCATCTCAGCCACGCCTGCGGCGTTGTCGCTGACGGGGCCGAAGGAATCAGCGGTTATGATGATCCCGGCAACGGACAGAAGCCCGACGGAGGCCAGCGCTGTACCGTAGATGCCGGCGAGGAAGCCGTGATAGCCCTGTAGTATCGGGATAAGCGCCTGCGATAGCGCTCCAGAGCTGGCCGCCGACTGCGCTAGCGGTGAGAACGCCACATAGCCCATGTAGTAGGTGAGTCCCAGTATGAAGGCTATGAGCAGAATGACGGGTATGGCGCTCAGGAGCCCGTAGGCGTACCCTGTCACTATTACCGTGGCCGGGCTGATCAGCGCCTGCCTTGCTATCGACTTAACGGGCTTGTAAGTGTAGTGCGTGTAGTAGCCCGTCAGGGCCAGTACTATCGGGGCAATTATAGCGCCCAGGGACGCGGAGAGTGGGGCCAATAGTGACACTGACAGGCCGAGCCTGTTGAGGAGGAAGTAGCTGACCACGAAGAACAGGACGACTGTTATCCCTATAGTCTCATATATGTCGTACGATATCGCCGTCAGTGGGTGCTGCGACCCCCTCAGCCTTATTATCGCGATGCCAATGAACGTTGCTATCAAAGCCAGCCCTCCGTAGAGAAGCGGCAGAACAACCAGCGCTGGATAGGTGCTGTACCAGCCCATGACCCACGACAGGAATATCGTGCCGGTAACTATCACGATGTAGGACTCGAATACGTCGGCCGCCATGCCGGCCACGTCACCTACGTTGTCACCCACGTTGTCGGCTATCACGCCTGGGTTCCTTGGATCGTCCTCAGGTATGCCCTTCTCTACTTTGCCGACCAGGTCGGCGCCGAGGTCGGCCGCCTTCGTGTATATGCCGCCTCCAACCCTCATGAACAGCGTTATCAGGCTGGCCCCGAAGGCCATTGATATGAGTGCTAGGGCCCAGCTCTTCGGCAGGATCGCGGTGAAGCCGAGATAGAGGGCGCTCGTCAGCAGGAGGGCGATGCCGGCAAGGGAGAGCCCCATTACGGCACCGGCCCTCCACGCCAGCCTCAAAGACTCGTAAACCCCGCTCCTTGCGGCCATGGCAGCCCTTGAGGCCGACCTGGTAGTCACGTACATTCCGAGGTAGCCGGCGACCATCGAGCCGAGGGCGCCGACTATGAAGGCTATGGCCGTTGACGCCCCGAGGGCGCCGCTCGACGAGACGTAGGCTATGCCAACGCCTATTATGATGGCGAGCACAGCTAGGACTACAGAGAGGGTCCTGTACTGCCTGAAGAGGTAGGCCCTGGCACCCGTCGCAATGGCCTCTGATATGAACCTGACGTTATCAGGCCCCGGGTCCTGATGAAGGACCCACGAGGCCAGGCCGACCGCGATGCCGACGCTAACGATCCCTATGACTGCACTAAATATGGCCACGAGCTCGCTTATCATCGAAACACTCAGCCATATTCACTATCTAAAAGGCCTTAGACTAAAAAGGATTGCTATTCGTCCCACTCTATACGAGTGGGTAACGTCAACGCTTAGCAAATAAACCCCGCCCCCACGGTTGTGAGGGCAGCAGGGGTTGTTGAGTGACGTTAAGAGGCTGTTGCTGCTCACGTTATCGGTTCCCGTGAAGCCCGGCTCCATTCACAGGCTCATGGTGGACCTCGACTTCGAGAGGAGGCTGCTAGAGCTCGTTGAGGTTGAGCCCTACCTTGAGGAGGCGTCCAGGAGGGGGCAGATGCTTGGCCAGGGGAAGATAACGGCACAGGAGCTAGGGATCGGGGGCATAATATCAAGGGCCCTGAGGGCCGCCTCGGAGGGAAGCGAGGAGACCCCGCTCGTAGGCCTATGGTCGGCCGCCGTCTCGGTCGCGGCCATGGACGGGTACGTGGCGGCTTCCAACATGAGGGTACACGACTCCCTCAGGGTCCTTATGCTAAGGACTCTGTACGCGAGCCCCCCAGATGACGGCGTGGAGCTCCTCGAGGGCATAAGCGACGTGGGCGACTCTGACCTGATATCCCACGTGTCTTCAAGGAACGTGACTGAGAACTACGTGAGGTCCAACAAGCTCACCCTCGGTGACCTGTTTGAGGTCCTTTCGGAGGTCGACAAGGGGTTCGCCCTTAACTTGAAGGGCTACGAGTGGCTGCTCGAGCTCACAAGGAAATATGAGGCCTCCCGCTCCCTGCTGGGCGGCCTTGTAAAGGTGTACCTCACGGTGGCGTCCCAGATAAGCGGTGACCCTGAGCTGACGTCAGCCTCAGGGAGGCAGGAGCTCGACCTCGCCAACCTGATGAGGCTTGACAGGAGGCTCTCGGGCTCCAGGGAGGGCTTGAACAGGTCCCTGGGAGCGGTGTTCCTCTCCGCCCTCCTGGCGGTCTCGTCCAATAAGGCCCCGAAGAGCCTATAACATAGCGAACGAAGAGCCTCGCCCTCTAGGGCGGCGAGGATGTCAAGCTGTTAACCAGGCCGGCGCGGACCCTGGCTCCCCATACATATATGAGGGCGCCTGAGAACGCCAGCGCGTTAGCAATCACGGAGATCATAGCGGTACCGACCCTGAGAGAGCTGGGATACATGAGGGCCGCGAGCGTGGGCGAGAAGCCGCCTACCACCCTGCCCACGAAGAACACCAAGTTCGTCCCCGTGGCCCTGAGCTCTGCCGGGTATGTCTCGCTCGCCCATATGCCGGTGAAGGAGAAGTACCCTGAGGAGAGGTATGAAGCTGAGAGGGCCAGGAGGCCAGCATAGCTCCTCCACCCCATGAGAAGGGCCAGCGAGGAGGCGAGGCCGGCGAGGCTCAGGAGCGCCGCCGTCTTAGGCCTCCCTACCAGGTCTGAGGCGAGGCCGGCCGCGACGAAACCGATGAAGCCAAGCCCGGAAAGCACGACCAACCAGCCCTCGCTGAGGTCCATGCTGGTGATGAAGGACGGCACCAACGAGAGCAGCGGTACGCTGAACATAAAGGCCCCCACCACGACGGCTGACAGGCCTATCGTCATCAGAGCTAGGCCTTTGTCAAAGGCGCTGAGACCGAGCCTTACGCTCTGCGAAGGGGGCGCGGTCTCAGGCACCAAGAGTATCGTCGCCGAGGCGGCCACGGCGGCAGCCCCTACCACAAGGAAGTAAGTCCTCCAGAAGGGCACCGCCGAGTACATTGCCGCGTCCACCATATACCCTATGAAGTAAAGCCCCTGCACCAGGCCCCCAAGCGAGCCCTGGAACCCCGCAAATAGCTCAAAGACAACGGGGTAGTAGACGCCGTTTTGGGCGTTGACGCCGAAGCCCACCAGGAACCAGGCAAGGTACAGCTGCCACAGGCTCCTTATTGCCGAGGCCAAGGTCACGGAGAGGCCGAAAATGATGGTTGAGATCAGGAGCGCGGGCCTCCTGCCCGCCCTGTCGGCCACGTAGCCAAGGACGAGGCCTCCGATAGCCCCGCCTATGAAATCTATTGGGAAGGCTACGAGGACAACGTACTCGGGCACCCTGAGGTAAGACGATATTTGCCCCACGAAGAAGGATATGGAGAACGCTGATGACGCGGACATCGTAAAGGGCAGCAGGACGCCGAGCAGGGCCCTAAGCCTCACCAAGGCAAGTCAAGCAACTCCCTTCGCCGCGGGTTAATGAGGG
Source organism: uncultured Desulfurococcales archaeon (assembly GCA_964342635.1). Taxonomy (GTDB): domain Archaea; phylum Thermoproteota; class Thermoprotei_A; order Sulfolobales; family Acidilobaceae; genus Acidilobus. Next base: position 100 of record CAYFFY010000038.1, on the reverse strand, counting down.
TAAGCGCTATGGTCGCAGAGAGGGCTTGACGGCCGAGTCGAGGGAAATGGTGGACCGGCCGGGACTTGAACCCGGGACCTCCGCCGTGCGAGGGCGGCGC
>CAYFFY010000037.1:0-9175 GCA_964342635.1 uncultured Desulfurococcales archaeon | reverse complement strand
CCACCCTCCTGCCGTCCTGCGCGTAAACGTAGACCTTGCCGGCCTCCTCGTCCTGTGTCAGCCTGTGGTGGCCGTCGCAGTAGGGCTTGTTCTGGGAGAGGCCGCAGGCGCATATGTGTAGCTCCCTGCCGTCGTCGAGCTTTATTACGTATGGCCTGTTCCTCTCGTGCAGCACGATCCTGGCCAATGCCCTCACTGGGGCGGGCGAGGTCCGTTCTTTTTAAAGAGTAAGTCCTTACGCCGGGCTTCAAAAAAGATGAGGATAAAACTTCAAAAACAGGCCCTCAGATCCAGCCCCTAGCCTTCATGGCCCTGTATATCCTCTCAAGTGCGAGGATGAACGCGGCCTCCCTCATGGTGGAGTTTCTGGCCTCGGACCTCAGCTTCTCGTATTTGTCTATAAGCCTCTTAATGTTCTGAGTCATTATGTAGTCGAGCCTCTTGAGGGTCTCCTCCTCGTCCCACCAGTACCACTGCAGGTTCTCGACCCACTCTAGGTAGGACATTACGACGCCCCCGGCGTTGGCGGCTATGTCGGGCACCACGATGGCCCCCCTAGAGTAAAGCACCTCCTCGGCCTCTGGCGTGGTCGGGCCGTTGGCGCCCTCAACAACGAGCTTGGCCTTGACGTTTACCGCGTTGTCATTCGTTACGACGTTCTCTATGGCTGAGGGCATAAGTACGTCGCAGTCGACGAACAGAGAGGCAGAGGGATCAGCTACCTTCTGCCCTCCTGGGTAGTTTATGACCTTCCCTGTCTCGACCTTCACTTTTATTGCCTTCTCCGCGTCAATGCCATTCGGGTCGATGACGGTCCCCGAGGTGTCGCTTATGGCGACGACCTTCGCTCCCATCCTCTGTGAGTATAGCGCTGAGTACTGTCCCACGTTGCCGAAGCCGTGTATGGAGACCCTAAGGCCCTGAAAGCCCCCTAGATACTTCTCCGCCGCGGCCCTCGCCGAGACAGCTACCCCGTAACCGGTCGAGTACTCCCTGACGGGGTTGCCCCAAAGCTCAACCGGCTTAGCAGTGAACACCCCCGGCACGTTATACCCCCTGATCCTGCTGTACTCGTCGACCATCCACGCCATTATCTGGGGCGTAGTGCCGACGTCGGGGGCAGGTATGTCAACCACCTCGCCGATGAGCGGTGCTATGGCCCTGGCGTACCCCCTGCTGAGCCTCTCGAGCTCACCAGGCGACAGCCTCTTGTAGTCGACCCTCACTGCCCCCTTCCCGCCGCCGTAGGGGAGGTTGTTGAGGGCGTTCTTCAGCGTCATCCCGAGGGCCAGGGCCATGTCAGTCTCAAGGTCGACCTCTGGGTGGAACCTGATGCCACCCTTATAGGGGCCCAGGGCGCTGTTGTACTGCACCCTGTAGCCCTCGAACACCTCAAAGTCGCCGTTGTCCATTCTCACTGGGATGCTGACCATTAGCACCCTCTCGGGCCTGCTGAGCGCCTTGTACAGCTCATAGGGGAGGTTGGCGAGCCTCACGGACCTTTCGAGGACATGTAACATCCATTGGAAGTAGCTGACCTTGGAGGACACCCTTTCACCAGTCTGTATACCATATTGGATGCAAATTAGAATCTACATGATCGTTTTATCTGCGACTTCCCTTATTTATCAACTCAAGAACTATAATGTAATTTTAATCTAATGGGAACCACTGAACAACCACTTTTGACAGTATGCGGCGTCGTTTCATCACATAAGAAATGAATATAGTGCCCGCGAAGGGGCAGAGGTGGGCTGAACGGGCTTGAGGCTTACCGCGGCGCAGAAGCTGATAATAATATCTACCACCTTAGACATGTTCCTAGAGGGCGTCTTCGTAACCCTCCCGACGCTCAACGCGTTGGCCGTCCCCCCATGGGCGACCCCGCTTCTGTTGTCAACGGTTCCCATCGGGACCCTGGTAGGGAACCTCGCGCTGGGGAGGCTGACGGACCTAAGAGGCAGGAAGTGGGCGTACCTCGCAATGCTGGCGGTGTACGCAGTCGGTGCGCTCCTTGTGCTATCGTCATCGTGGGTGCCTGCGGTACTTGCGGGGCTGCTGATAACCCAGGCCGCCATGGGAGGGGAGGTACCAATAGTGCTTAGCTACATCGTTGAGAGCGCGCCGGTCGACGTCAAGGAGAGGCTCGTCGTCCTCGTAACGAACGTCGGCAACATCGGCGCGGTCGTGGTCTCGGCCCTGGCGCTCGCAGTGGGTGGGCTATCCGCGTATGCCGGGAGGGTCGCGGTAGGGGCGCTGATAGGCCTTGCGCTCGCGGTTATGGCATTCACCAGGTATATGGTGCCCGAGTCGGGACAGTGGCTCTCGCTGAGACCTGAGGAGAGGGGGAGGGTCGTATTGGGGTCTGGTGGGGCCCTTTGGCTGGCCCTCCTCAGCGTGATGGCCGTTTCGTCGGTCCTCACTTTTGGCCTCCTCGCACTTGACATAGGCCCCGCGGAGTTCAGAGGGATAGGCATTCAGCTCCTCGTCACATATTTCACAGGGGAGATCGTGGGAGGCGCCGTCTCCGCTGCCCTGATAGAGTCTGTCGGGTCCAAGTCATTCACCCTCGCGAGCTACCTTGGAGGCCTCGTTACGTCCGCCCTCGCGCTGCCTGCCGCGCACTTCGGGCTTGAAGCGTTCCTAGCCCTCCTATTCATCAACGGGGCCTTCACTGAGGCCGTATGGGCCTCGAGGAACGTGCTGGAGTCGCTGTCGTTCCCAACAACTTATAGGGGCACGGGCGTCGCGATGGTGAGGGTGGCGCCATACGTCCTCCTCCTCGCCAGCTTCTTCCTCCTGGCCAATGTAAGTGTGGCCGCGTACATGGCCTTCGCCTCAGCCATGTGGGCACTGGGCGTCGCGGCGTCCGGGATGTGGTTTATTAAGGGACGCGAGGTCGTAGGCCTTCCCACGCCGATGAGGCCGGAGGACGTAATGAAGAAGGTAGGTGACAGGAGTCCTACGGCTTCTGCTAACCCTTAAAGGCCTGGCCATCGATCGCCTCAGGGGGATCAGCTGCGTCAGCCATAGAGGTAAGGGACGTACATAAGTCCTACGGGACCGTAAAGGCGCTCAAGGGGCTGTCCTTCGAGGTGCCGGAAGGCGGCAAGTACGCTCTCCTGGGCCCTAACGGGGCGGGCAAGACAACGACGCTCAGGCTTCTCGTTGGAATTATGAGGCCTGACTACGGGACCGTGAGGGTGCTTGGGAGGGACCCCACAGTCGACTTTGAGGTAAAGAGGAGGATAGGGTACCTTCCCGAGGACCCATCGCCGTATCCGACCCTGACCGTGAGGGAGAACCTAGAGTTCATCGCTGCCCTGAGGGGGGTTGATGACCCAAGGGACCGGGCCGAGAAGATGATGGACCTCCTCGGGCTAAGGAAGTACGAGAAGAAGATGGTTTCAACGCTCTCAAGGGGCAACCTTCAGAAGCTCGCGATAGCGCTCGCCCTCATACATGAGCCTTACGTGGTTCTACTTGACGAGCCCCTGAACTACCTTGACATACCCACCCAGGAGGAGGTAATAGCTATGCTCAGCAAGATGATGGCGACCTTCCTAGTCTCAACCCACATACTCTCCGTGGCCGGCAGGCTCACTGACAGGATTCTAATCATCAGTGGCGGTACGCTGATATGGCAGGGGTCATTTAATGACCTCAGAGGGATGGCGCACGAGGAGGAGCCCATAGAGGCCGTCGTCGCGAGGCTGATGAGAGGTGTCAACACTTAAGCTGATCTGGTTCGTGGTTAAGACTAGGCTCTCCAGGCCCCTCATTTACATAACCCTGTTCATGGTCGGCTACAGCATATTGGGAGCGGCCGCCCTCTACACGGGCCACGCAGCCCTCTCCCCCTCCCTGGTTAGGCAGGAGAGGACGCTCGCGATAATTTACATGGCCATCCTAGTGTTCCTCACATCAATGCAGGGCGGCGTGGCCGTCGTGAAGTCTGATAGGGACTACCTCTTCACCCTTCCCCTGAGCAGGAGGGAGATATCGTTATCCCTTTACGTGGGCCAACTGATGCTGAGCGGCATCTGGGTCATAGTCTGGCTTGGCTGGTACCTACCGTTCGTCAGGGTGCCGCCGCAGTACGCGGCCCCCTACATGGTCATGTTCGTCCTACTCCTCACGTCGCTCAGCGCCTCCGTGGCTGAGCTTGAGGCAAAGCTTAGGGGCCTGGTATCGTCGTTGATGGCCGCATGGATCTTACTGGCCCTGGCCGGTGTCCCGATATCGCCCGGGGCGGCACTGAACGGCCAGTACCTTGCCGGTACCCTCACGACGGCCGCCTTCTCTATTGGCCTGACTTACTACGTGCTGGCGAGGAGGCTGTCTAAGGCGCCCCTGCTATACAGCTTCCCCACGCCATCGAAGGGCTCCGAGAGGGAGGAGGGGACCACGATCGGCTTCAGCGATGTTAGGGGGCTTAGGGCCGTGCTAAGGATGAGGCTGGCCGCCGTCACATTGACGGGAAGGATCGGCGGTATGAGCGCCGGTGGCTCGAGGTTTGTTTACAGGAGGTACCCCATCAGAAGGTTCCTCGGGTACTTGTGGCTGGGGACCATGGTCGCGACCATTACAGCGGTAATAGTAATTAGGGCCTTCATGCCGACCGCCCTTAACTCGATCCAGACGGCAAGAACTATGAGCTCAGACCAGGCAGGCCTTGTGGCCCTCATAGTCCCCACCTTCGTCGTGCTTGTTATGATCGACTCCACGTCGATAGGCCAGGTTGGCTTCGAGAGGCCGTGGCTTGCGTTCACCTCCGTGAGGCCATCAGACTACCTCAGGACCGCCGCCCTGGCCCAGGCCCTGTTGGCTTTCCTGATCGCGGCGCCTTTCGGAGTGGCCTATGGCGTGCTCGCGCTCATAGGCCTGAGGTACGCCGTTGACTTTATCCCCCAGCTGGTCGTGGCTGGCCCTGCCTTCGCGGTCATCTATTACACCCTGTCGGTGTATCTGCCCGCTATGCCCCAGGTTAGAGCTGAGGGCTTCATGCCTGGGCAGGCCAGGGCCGTCGGGCTCCTCCTGACTACCCTGATAATAGTCCAGTTCGTCGTCCTGTCCGAGTCAATTGGGTCCGTGACCGTGAGCGTGGTCAGCTCGATCGTGATACTGGCCGCTGCAGGAGTGCTCCTGGCCGTCAGGAGGCATTGGGAATCAGCCGCTGAGAGGCTGGTTCTGGCCGGCTACGTCTGAGGCCCCTTGGCCATCGGGTGCCTCCTTCCTGACGTCGATAGCTAAAGGCAAGCCGTCACCGCCATCTATGGACTTGCCGGCCGTCCTGAGGTACTCGACGATCCTGTCGTGGAGGTAGGCAAGGATCCTCCTCTTGTCCTCCATAAGGACAACGTCGCTGTAGCCCCTGACGAACGTGTTGTGCGCTAATGGCGATGGGTATGGCAGCGGGCCCTTAATTATGAACTTGACCTCACCGCTCCTTATCCACTCAAGCACCTTCCTCGCGTTGTTGACGTCCATGTAGTCCTCAAGTATCTCCCTGTAGGTCTCCCTGACGACGGGGCTGTCAGGCATCTCCTCAAGCATTATCTCGAGGAGCCTCTGCGCGCTTAGCTGGAGCCTCTCAGGGCTCCTCTCGTAACCCCTGTACCTCCTAAGTATCATGAAGCTCCTCTGGGCGACATGTCTGAACCTCCTCCGCATCATCTCTGTCCTTGCGATAGCCCTCTCCAGGACGCCCCTCAGGTTCTCAGGGGTTACGTCAGAGAGGACGCCCATCAGCAGGGAGTCTACAGGCCTCCTCCCTGCATAGGTCAGCATGAACGCGTTATCGGTAACCGACACCTTGACAGGTACATTAAGCCTGTCTGACAGCACGCTGGCGAAGGCCCTGGACAGGGCGTCGTTGACCCTCCTGCCATAAAGGGTGTGGAACACTATGTTCCACTCGCCCTCGTCATCCTGGAAGTACTCAACGAGGATCGTTCTCCTTCCCGGGACGACCCCTACGTACGCGAGCTGCTCCCAGATGTATTGGATTACCTCATCAGCCGCGTGAGGCTCAAGCCTATACTCCTCCAAGAGGACCATCCTTGCCTCGTCAACCTTATTGTCGGCTATAAGAGACGCTATCCTGTCCCTGAACTCCCCCACGAGGAGGGCGCTGTCGAAGGCCAGCGGCAGCATCTCGCTGAACCAGCTCGGGACCGTGGGCCTCTCGTTGTCGGCCGGCTCAACGAATACCCTCATGCCATCGGCGCGCAGGAACCTGTAGGTCTTACCCCCTAGGACGAACACGTCCCCTGGCTCCAGGATCTCAACGAACTCCTCCTCAAGGGAGCCTATGTTCCTGCCCCGAGATATAACCCTGACCTTAGCCTCGTCCGGTATCGTGCCGGCGTTGAGCTGATATATCATCCTTGCCCCCCTCTTCCTTCCGAACTCACCGATCTCCTCGTCGAGCCTTATCTTGGAGTACACGCCCTCGTCTATTGGATCCTGCCTGCCCAGGTACCTCAGCACGGACGTGAAGTCGTCCCAGCTCAGGTCACGGAACGGGTAGGCCCTCCTGATGACCCTGTACGCGTCGTCGACCCTCCACCTCTTCTCTATCGACATTCCAACTATGTGCTGGGCTAGCACGTCAAGTGGGTTTCTAGGTATGTGAACGTTGTCTATCCTCCTGTCCATCGCGGCCTTGGCGAGCACCGTGCACTCGATCAGGTCGTCCCTGTCTACCACAACTAGGACGCCCCTGCTGACCTGGGATATGTGGTGACCTGACCTGCCGACCCTCTGCAGGAGCCTGCTCACGCTCTTCGGGCTACTGAGCAGGACGACTAGATCTATGTAACCTATGTCTATGCCGAGCTCAAGGCTGGTGCTGGAGACAACGAGCTTAAGGAGGCCCTTCTTCAGCTTGTCCTCAACCTCTAGCCTGACCTCCCTTGAGAGGCTGCTGTGGTGGGCCTCTATCTCGTCCATGTCGAGGTAGCCCTTTGAGCTCATGAGCTTCTTGAGCTTGAAGACCACCCTCTCGGTCGCGCTCCTAGTGTTTGTGAATACGAGTGTCGTCCTCGCGCTCCTCGATAGCTCCGCGATGGCGTTGTATATCTCCTCGTTTATCTTGTCGGGGTCTCCGTGTAGCAGGTCGACCTTAGGCGTTACGACCCTTACGTCAAAGGGCTTAGCGAACCTGGCGTCGACAATCTCGACAGGCCTCGGCCTGCCAGCGTCGTCATACCCGCCCAGGAACGTGGCCACCTCCTCCAGCGGCGCTATGGTTGCTGAAAGCCCAATCCTCTGCAGCCCAGGCCCTCCGGCCTCGACTACCAGCTCTTCAAGCCTCTCGAGCGTCAGGGCCAGGTGGGAACCCCTCTTGCTAGAGGCCAGCTCGTGAATCTCGTCAACTATGATCCACCTCGTCGTTGACAGCCTCTCCCTGAACCTAGGTGCCACGAGGCTTATGGAGAGGCTCTCAGGTGTAGTGATCAGTATGTGAGGCGGCCTCCTGAGCATGCGCTGCTTCTCGTTCGCTGGCGTGTCGCTCGTCCTGGTCGCGACCCTTATCTCCTGTAGCTGAACCCCCATGGAACTCGCCTTCTCAGCTATCTCCTTGAGCGGGACGAGCAAATTCTTGTACATGTCATTGTCGAGGGCCCTGAGCGGGCTGACGTAGACCGCGTATATCTTGTCCTCGAGAGCCCCCCTCTCGGCCATGGCGAAGAGCTCGTCAAGTATCGCCAGGAAGGCGGCCAGCGTCTTGCCGGTGCCGGTGGGGCTTGATATTAGAACGTTCTTACCTGCCTTGATGAGCGGTATTGCCCAGAGCTGGGGCTCCGTGAAGGAGCCGTACCTCTCCCTGAACCAGGCCGAAGTGTAAGGCCTCAGCAGCCCGTAGATTCTCTCCTGCTCCGCCTCCATCAGCCTGCTCCTCCTTTGTCGGCTAACCCTATTAGGAGTCCCAGGCTACCCGCCGGCGGTGGGCGTAATAAGGGGGAGTAAGTGTCAGCCCGCCTCCTCAGACGTCGAGAAGGCCGCCTTCCTTAATATGTCATACAGCTTGTCAGGGTTCTTGGTGTAGAAGCGAAGCTTAGTCACCGTCCTCCTTCCCTCCCTTATCAGCTCGACGAACCTCCTGTTCCTGTCGAGGTTGACCCTTACGTCCGGGGGGAGGGGGAACTTGATGCCCTTAGTGGTAACCAGCCCCTTTATGACAACACCCTTGTCCGTGATGGTATATGAGGCAGGCACGTTGAGGGCTGGCAGCTTCTGAACCCTCCTGAGAGCCCAAGTCATTATAGCCTGGTTTATTACGAAGTAGCCCTCGAAGTACGCCAGGAACGCGATGAAAAGGGACGCCCTGGCCTCCAGGCTTGGAAGGTCGGCCATGGAGGCCCCAAAGGCCTTCAGGGCGATGAAGTTTGCGAGGTAAGGTACGTCCCGCCAGAGCGCGAAGAAGTAGGCCAGGCCAATCAGAACGCCGAAGGTTGTGTAGAGGGAGAACTTGGTCTGCTCCTGGAGGTCCAAATAGATCTGCTGGTCTCTGGTCTGAATGGCCCTGGTGTTGTCCTCGTGGAAGAGCCTCTTCCCGGATAGTATCTCAGCAACGTAGCTTCCCTTCTCATTTAGGTTGCTGCTCGTCAGGACCGTCTGAACGATCATGCTTATCGCGATGAAGACGAATATCAGCAGGAACAGGTATATGTTGACCCCTATGACGGCGGCGAGGGCGCTGTATACGATTATGTAGAGCTGGTTCAGCGCTATCATCCTGCTCATCTTCTCCATGTATGACATCGTGCTCTCCCTACTGGAACCGAGCGCCCTTATTATGCGGGGGATTAAATTGCTCTCAGGAGCCTGATGTACATCAGGGCCTCCCTTGCCATAGCCGGCGAGGAGCTCGAGCCGAGACGCGGGGTCTGCGTTAGCGTGAGCGAGGAAGGCCTAGTTGAATCCATTGAGCATTGGGGCTCATGTCCATCGGGCTCACTAGGGGGCACCTGGGCCATCCTCATCCCCCAGCCAGCAGACGCGCACATACACAGCGCAGACGGCGCCTTCCCCGAATTCGGGACAGAGCTTGGACTACACGACCTGGTCGCGCCGCCGGGCGGCCTCAAGTACAGGCTCCTCTCCACGCTCAGCAGGCCTAGGCTCGTCGCCTCGATCGAGAGGGCTTACATGGCTGCCTACGTGAGGG
>CAYFFY010000036.1:0-9249 GCA_964342635.1 uncultured Desulfurococcales archaeon | reverse complement strand
GGGCCTAAGACCCGTTGGCGTAGGCCTGCGTGGGTTCGAATCCCACCCCCCGCACCTCCCTGGCGACCTTCAGGCAGGGTAAATGACCTTCCCCGTCTCCGGCAGCGTCCTATACCCTGGGAGCTCCCTCCGAAGGGCCTCGGAGAACTCCCTCGACGGGAGCGCCTCAAGGAACCTCCTGACGCCCTCCTTCCCAACGTTCTCCTTCCTCAAGGCGAAGTCGAATATCTCCTCGCCGACCGGTATGAAGTCGAGGTCGAACATCTTCGCCACGGCCTCGAGCGAGAGGCCGACGTCGGCCCTACCCTGCACTATCGCCGTCGCGACCGCGGTGTGGGTCTTGACCTCATATGTGTAGCCCTTTATGACGGCCTCTGGCCTCCTGTCCCCGAGGAGCTGTCTGAGCCTCAGGTCCAGTAGCACCCTGGTGCCCGAGCCCTTGTTCCTGTTGACCATAACTACGTCGTCCCTAAGCAGATCCTCGAAGCCCCTGATGCCCTTCGGGTTCCCCTTCCTGACCAGGAGGCCTATGCGCCTGGCGTAGCCCCTTACTATGACCACCTTGTCCTCAAGGCCGACGAGCCTGGGCACGCCAACGTTGTACTGCAAGGTGTTCTCGTCAAGTACGTGGGTCCCGGCGATGTCGGCGTCCCCCCTCTTCAGGGCCAGCCACCCTCCCATGGAGCCTACGCTTATGACCCTAGCGTCCCTCGTCAACCCCGCTATCCTAAGGACGACCTCAATGCCGGGGCAGTTGCTGCCTATTATGTTGACGGCCGGGACCCTGAGGGACCTGGAGAAGAGCGTCACCTCGACCTCCTCGTTCTCGTCGAAGAACTCCCTGTTCTCCTCGGCGACTATGAAGCCGTCGGAGAGCCCGATGCCAGCTATCGACCCTGAGCCGGCCATCATGGGGTACGCCGAAAGGCCCTCGAGCCCCTTAACGAGCTGGACCGGTATCAGCTCCGTGAAGCCCCTGCCCGCCTGGAACCTGAACGGTATCCTGGCCTTGACCCTGGGCAGCTCCTTGAGCGGCTCAAGGCCCATCATCCTTAGTATGACTGGCGAGACGAGCGTGTAGAGGTTCATCATTGCCGAGAGCGGGAAGCCGGGGAGGCCGAAGAGCATCTTCCTCCCCTTCACGGCTACCACCGTCGGCTTCCCGGGCCTGGCCTTGAGCCCGTGAACTATTATCTCGGCCCCGACGTCCCTGAAGACCCTGTACATCATGTCGCCGTAACCGGCCGAGGTGCTGCCAGTTGTGATCACTACGTCCGAGCCCTCGATGGCCTCCGAGACGGCCCTCATCATGGCGTTGTAGTCGTCCGGGAGTATGCCCCTGAACTCCACGTCGGCCCCGAGCTCCCTGAGGAGGGCCGTCACCACGTACCCATCAACGTCGTACAGGTGCCCAGGGGGCAGAGGCTCCCCCGGCTGGGCTAGCTCAACGCCCGTTGAGAACACAGTGACCCTGGGGGGCCTGTAGACCTTCACCCTGCTTATCCCAAGGCCCGCGAGGACGGCTACCTCCCTAGCGGTTACGAGGGTCCCGGCCCTGAGGACCACGTCGCCGGCCGATACGTCGGAGCCCGCCTGGCTTATGTTCTCCCCGGGGACGACTGGCCTGTATACTGTGAGCCTGTCCCCCTTCCTGCTCACGTACTCCTCCATGACGACGGCGTCAGCGCCCCTCGGTATGACGGCGCCTGTGGCTATCTCGAAGGCCTCCCTCAAGCCGACCTCGCCTGAGGGGAGCACGCCTATGGGGACCTTGCCCGTGACCCTAAGCGTGACGGGCGTAACGTCGCTGGCCCCCGACACGTCTATTGACCTTACCGCGTAGCCGTCAACCGTTGACCTGTCAAACGGAGGGTAGTCGATCGGCGCCCTAACGTCCTCCGCCAGCACCCTCCCCTGGGCATCAAGGAGCGGCACCTCGACGGCCTCCAACGGGCCTATGCCGCCAACCCTCTGCTCAAGGAGCCTCAGCGCCTCCTCGACGGTGACGAGCTTGTGGAACACGAGCGCCACTAACGGCACCCTGCCTCGGCGAGCGCCCTCCTCACGGCCTTAAAGCTGTGTTCAGCCGTGACGACAACCTCTGCGTCGCAGCAGTACCTCCTTGCAGCTGAGGCCGCCTTCGGGCCTATCGCTATCACCCGCCTGACCCTGCCCGAAAGCCTCCTGCAGGCTGCCTCCGCTATGAGGGCCGAGGACGCTATGAGCACGTCTACGTCCTCGGGTATGAGGTCGAGTTTAACGGCCTCCCTGTAGATGTTCACCCTCCTGACAATGGCCGACGCGCCAGCCAGGCGCTCTAGGTCAGAATCCCCCGTCTCTGACCTGAGGGTGACGATGAAGCGACAGCCCGCGTTAACGGCCAGCCGGGCCAGCTCCTCAGTGGTGTACTCGGCGGGGTAAAGGCAAGCCTCGCCGAATGCCTGACGAAACGCCCTGGCCGTGCCGGGTCCGACGCAAAGCGCCCTGACCCCACTAGGCCAGGACGTCATGTACTCGTTGAGGAGGGCGGGCCCCCTGGGGCTCGTGAAGGCCACGCAGTCGCAGGGGCCAGACGTTATAAGTGTGGCCGCCTCCCTGAGCGAGCCCTCGATGGGCTCTATATTGACGGCCCTCACCCAGACTAGGCTGGCGAGACCCCTGAGGTAGACAGGGAGCTCAGGGCCTAGGTAGAGCGCCCTGCATCCGCCCTCCATAGCCTACCCCTCGCCAGGACCGATCGCCCTACGACAATCACGGCAGGGTTCCTTATCTCGCCCCGCTCTGAGCTCGCTATGAGGTCGCTGATGGAGCCGGTTATCGTGACCTGACCCGGCGTCGTTGCGTTCATCACGGCGGCGGCAGGGGCGCCCGGTCCCTTAGCCGCCATTATGGCTCGTAGCACCCTCCCTGCAGTCGAGGCCCCCATCAGAACTACAACGTTATCGGCGAACCTGGAGGCCTCTGTCAGCCTCCCCAGGTACCGCTCGAGCTCGGCTTCGCTGCCGGCTACGTGGCCTGTGGCGAGGACCATAATGGAGCCGTAGACCCTGCCCGCGAGGGGGATCCCCGCGTAGGCAGCGGCCCCGACATAGCTGGGAACCCCAGGCACGACCTCGCAGTCAACCCCCTGAGACAGCACGTACTCGCACTCCTCCTCCCCTCTCCCGAACGTGTACGGGTCGCCCCCCTTCAGCCTCACTACGAGGAGGCCTCTCCTGGCCCTGTCCACAAGCAGCCTCTGTATCTCGTCCTGGCCCAGCTCGTGACGTCCGGGCGACTTGCCGACGTATATCAGCTCGCATCCCGGCTTGACGTCCTTTATGAGCTCGGCCGGCACGAGCCTGTCATAGACTACCACGTCGGCGGCCCTAAGCGCGGAGAGGCCCTTGACCGTGATCAGCCCTGGGTCCCCGGGTCCTGCGCCGACGAGGACTACCTTACCGCCCAAGGGCCCTCACCCCATGAGCCTCCTCAGCTCCTCGGCCGCCCTGACGCCGAGATCCTCAGGCCTTGAGGAGTCCCCCCTCAGCCTGATCACGGCCATTGAGCTGCCGTCCTGCCTGGCCGTTCCTGCTATGAAGATGAGGCGGTCCCCGAGGGGCTGAGAGACTCCGCCGACGGGTGAGCCGCACCCGGCCCTCAGGGTCGATACGAATGACCTCTCTGCCCTAGCCATAACCATTGACAACGGGTCCGTCGCCCTCGAGAGCATCGCCGCTATCGGTGAGTCTACCGGCGCGACAACCGCTATGAGGCCCTGACCGGGCTCAGGCGGGAAGTACTCGAGCGGGAGGACGACCCTGCTCACATCGATCCCTAGCCTCCTCAGGCCCGCCTCCGCCAGCACCTCGTAGTCGACCTGCCCCTCCTTCAGCTTCCTGACGCGGGTGTCCACGTTACCCCTCACGAGCCTTATTTCGACGTCGGGGTTCCTGCTAAGGACGAAGGCGGCCCTCCTAACGCTTGAGGTGCCCACGCTCGACCCCTTGGGTATCTCCTCCACGGACCGCACGGGCGCTTTACCGTAGGCCAGCGAGTCGTTTGGCGGGTCCCTTGGAGGGAGGGCGAGAACATCAAGCCCCCCGCTCAGCTCTGACGGCAGGTCCTTGAGGCTGTGGACAGCTATGTCGGCCTCGTTGTTCAGCACGGCCCTGTTGACCTCCCTCTCGAAGACCCCCTTGACACCTATCTGGCTTATAGGCCTGTCCTGAACCTCGTCGCCCTTCGTCCTGACAACGACGAGCTCGTAGTCGATACTCTCGCCGAGCCTCTGGGATAGGTAGCCCATAGCTATCCTGACCTGAAGGAGGCTTAGCCTGCTCCCTCTCGTGGCGACCCTGAGCCTCATGCCGTCTCCCTTACGGCCCTCTCCACGGCGTTCACTGTCAACGTCACGGCTTCCTCGTCGTGGGCCGAGCTGGTGAACCAGGACTCGAACTGGCTCGGGGGTATGAACGCGCCAAGCCTTCTCAGGGCCTCGTGAAGCCTGACGTACTTTGCGCGGTCCGCCCTCCTCGCGTCGTCCGCGTCCCTTACCTGAGCGTTCGTCATGAAGGCCTGGAACATGCTCTCGACCCTGTTCACAGTGATGCCTGCCCTCTCAAGCGACCCCGCCACCTCCCTCGCTGCCCTAGATGCCCTGGACAGCGCGTCTGTGGACTCTAGGACGCTTACCGTGGCGAGGCCAGCCGCCATCGTGACGGGGTGGGCGTTGAACGTGCCGGCGTTGAAGACGGGCCCGAGGGGGGCCAGCGATTCCATAACCTCACGCCGGGCCACGACGGCCCCCACGGGGAAGCCCCCGCCTATTATCTTGCCCAGGGTGACAATGTCCGCCCTGACTCCGTAGTACTTCTGGGCTCCCCCCAGGTCTATCCTGAAGCCGGTTATGACCTCGTCGAATATCAGTAGCGCCCCGTACCTGTCCGCAAGCTCCCTGAGCGACCTCAGGAACTCGGGGTCCGGCGGGATCACGCCCATGTTGCCTATTACGGGCTCAACTATTATCGCCGCCAGGTCGTGCCCTGCCTGCCTCGCCGCCCTCTCGGCGGACTCAGCGTCATTAAACCTGGCGACGAGCGTCAACGAAGCGACCTGAGGTGGCACCCCGGCGCTGTTTGGGACCCCGAACTCCGAGGCGGCGCTGCCGGCCTGTACCAGCACCGAGTCATGGGCGCCGTGATAGCAGCCGTCGAACTTCAGCACCTTCTGCCTCCCCGTGAAGCCCCTCGCGAGCCTGATGGCGGTCATGGTGGCCTCGGTCCCAGAGTTGACGAACCTGACCCTGCCCCCAGGCATGACGTGCCATAGGACCTTCCTCGCGAGCTCAAGCTCTGTCCTCGTTGGGGCCCCGTAAAGCCAGCCCCTCTCGACCTGATCTATGACGCTCTTCATGACGCGGTCGTCGGCGTGGCCTAGTATGAGTGGGCCGTAGCCGAGAACATAGTCGACCAGCCTCTCGCCGTCCTCCGTCACCACGTAGGGGCCCTTGGCGGAGGCAACAAAGAACGGGCTCGGCCTCACGGCGGCCCTCACAGGGCTGTTAACGCCGCCTACCAGGAGGTCCTTTGCATCCTCGTAGAGCCTTAGGCTCAAGCTTCGACCCCGTGTGCTAGCGGAAGGGGCTGAATCCTTTTTCACGCTAACGGAGCCCTTTTACGTTCACCCACTATCAACTTAACCCTGGGGAGGCCGCTGAGGCCTAAGTGGGCCCGCCGGCCGCCCTGACAAGACAGTCCTGGACGACCCCAGGGAACCCCCTGACGAGGTCGAAAGGGGTGGCCAGGGATCAAGGACTGTCTTAGTCAGGAGCGCCAAGTTGCCGAGGAGGGCGTTCAGGGTCTTCGTGGAGCTCGAGCGCATATACCGCAACGTGGCCTAGCAGCTCACGATGTACGCCGTCAGGGGCGGCGTGAGGAGCTTCACGAAACTGAAGGCATTGAAGTACCGCGAGGCGAAGGTCCCTGTGCCCGATAATGAACAAATATGAAATGATTGAGGTGAAGGCGTAGGGACAAACGGATTTGTGGTAATACAGGCCCTCCTCGTAGAATTGGGGCCGACGCGCAGTGATAAACAAGGGCTCCTCAGTGCTGAACAGGACCGACTGGGAGCTTCACCACGAGGCGCCTGGGGCAGTAGTGTCAGTCGCGGTTCTCCTGGCAGGCAGCTGGGACTACGGGAGGGTCAGGGAGACCCTCCTCAACATGTCTAAGGCGGGCGACGGCTGGCCCCAGAGGCTGGCGTATGAGCTGGCGAACGACGAGGAGAGGCTGAGGGAGGTCATAAAGGAGCTGAAGTCAGGGCTCGTAGTGAGGCCCGAGCTGGTTGATGATGTCATCAGGAAGGTCCGCTCCTCAGCTGGTGGACGGAGTCCTCCATGACGCTCCTTATTTCGTCCTTCGCGTGCCTCCTGAGGCAGTCCACTCTCCCCCTAAGGGCCTCGGCGTGCGTCCTCTCGTCGTTCGAGTAGGCATATATCAAGAGCACCGGTATCTTGCCCTCCTCAGCCAGCCCCCTTAGGTACAAAGACTCCCTCCAGCCGAAGACCCTGATCCCGCCGCTGTAAATCTTGTCAATGCCTATCACCTCCCCCACGAAGCCGTCCAGCCTGACCGAGTCGCCGAACCTCCTCCTGACGCTGTCCTCGATCTCGGTGAGCCTGTTGACAACGAGTGTGAGGAGCCTGCTGACGTTGTCTGGTGTCTCGCTCATGGCATGACCCCTTAGAACCTCCTCAGCCATTATTATGAGCTCCTCGCTTCTCTTAACTATCGAGATGGGCAGCAGGTCCCTCCTGTCAAGAAGGCTGAGGGCCCACCTCCTCGAGGGCCGATCGCTGGCCGCGTATTGCTTTATCATATAGTCCAGCTCCGAGTCGTCTAGGTAGTACCTGTCGTCGAGGATTGCCTTTGTCAGCCTGGACGGCATTAACGCCTGGTAGAGGCTCTGGTCCCCGTAAAGTGGCATTAACCCGGGAGCCCAGTCGCTCGCGACGGACCTTATGAAGGCGCTGACGGCCTTCGTCAGCGCGATCACCTTGTGATGAAAGTAAACGGACCTGTACATCTTGTATCTGGCGTCAAATACGTCCTCAAGCGTCTGCATGCTCTTTATATCAAGGTTTAGGACCGGCTCGTCTTCGACCAGGACGACGGTTATGCCGTAGACTAGCCTGTCGGCGTCTATGTTGCCGTACACGATGCCGGTTGCCTGGGCGTCCCTCTGAAGGTAGTCCAGCCTGTCGGCGTCCGCTATCTCGTTACTGACTATGTCGTGTATTAGCTTAAGGGCCCCAGCCCTGAGACCGAGCTCCTCGAGGTCGCGGCCTCCACTGGGGGCCTGGTGGGGCTTGACAAGCGATGCCCTCGCAGCCTCAAGGAGCAGCGGGAGTTCGGCCAGCGGGCCGCCCCCGAGCCTCTCGGAGGCGCTCCTTATCAACCCGTTAAGGAAGGCCTGCGTGTAGGCCTCGTGTACCTTAAGCCCGCCGGCCCACAGGCCGCTGAGCTCGCTGAACAGCTCCCTTGACCCCTCTTTCCCCTCGGAGAACCTGGCGAGGTCCTCCACAGCCTCCTCAGTCATGTGGCTGTAGGCGAGGTGACCCAGGTCGTGAAGGAGGCCGGCGAGCCTGGCGACCTGCACGAAGGCCTCCTCCGGCCCGGGGCCGTCCCTCAGGAAAAGGGCCGCGTGGACCCTTGGGTCCTTACGGGCAAGCTGGACCACCTTGCTGGCCATAAGCGAGGCCAAATGCATTACCCCAAGGGAGTGCTCAAGCCTGCTGTGCCTCGCGGAGGGAAAGACGAGGTAAGCCATGCCAAGCTGCTTAATGCCGTGTAGCCTCCTAAGGAAGGGCGTCTGGAGGAGCCAGTACTCGCCCGCGTTTATCGGGATGTAGCCGTGGATGGAGTCCTGTATGACCCCCTTTGACTCAAAGGCCCCCAGCCTGTCCTCGCTGAAGGAGGCCGTAGACCTCAACTTCCTTCTTGGGTTGGTTAAGTCCTGGGCAAGCTTTAAGGCTGACTGTCACTCAAGGCCTGCCTCCTCGATGGCCTTCTTGTACCTTGAGGTTATCTCGGTGACCCTTGGGTCAACCCCCCTCAGGGCAGCAAGGTGTACCGAGGCGTAGCCGGCCACAAGCGAGGCCTGCATGAGCTGGGCCAGTAGGCCGTCTCCCCGCGGTGATACCCTGACCAACACGTCGCTCTGGGTCGAGTACACCTGGGAGAGGAGCGTCGTTAGCACGCCGCAGAGCCTTCCACCGCCCTCAACCAGGATGAAACCCTTCCTAGCAGGCGCCCTCAGCTGCCACACCACAAGGTCGTTGTGGGCCGACTCAGGGTAGAACTCCGTCTTTGCTATCACCTTGGCGTTCTCGCTCAGCTCCTGCCTCCACCTGTGCGCGACTATTTCGAAGGGCCCGCAGCCAGCCACCACGTAGACGTCCCTGTCCCCTAGCGCCCTGGCTATGGCCTCGCCCTCACCGCTGGAGGTAGTCCTGATCGCGCTCACGGCCGAGCGCACTTCAGACTCGTCGGCGACCTTCACCCCAAGCGACGTGAGCAGGCCGAGGGAGGCGCCGACCAGCATGGCCAGGGCTGTCCTTGGGTAGTAGCCCTGATCTATCGGAGCCAGCGGGAGACCGTTGGATCTCGCCCACTCGCCCAGCTTGCCCCCGCTGGTGACCGACGCGACCAGCGCGCCCGCCGACCTCGCGTCCCTGGCGCAGCTCAGGGTCTCGTACGTGTTGCCGGAGTAGCTGACGGCGAGGACCAGGTGGTTCTTGCCAACCCATGACGGGACGCCGTCGGACTTGTGGACTATAACCGGCACCCTCAGGCCCCTCGCTGACGCGAGCGCGGCAACGTAGTCGCCTGTGACCCCGCTTCCACCCATGCCACAGACGAGTATTGCGTCGGGGCTGACCGACCGGTTCCTCAGCGAGGCAGAGCCGGAGTACGACCTGTCGATCTGATCAGCCCACGTGCCGTAAAGCCTAAGCATCTCCCCTACGGCTTCGCGTAAGGAGCTCAAGTCTGAAGCCCAAGGGAAGGAGGAACGCCGTGGTTAAAACGCGTTGTCCTTCAGGCCGCGTCAAACTCCCCGTACAGTATCCTCAGCTCGTCTAGGCTGAGGGCCTCGCCCCTCTTGGCCTTCTCCTCGACCTCCTTCCTCTTCTCCTCCAGCACCTTCAGCTGGATGCCCCTCTGCCTCGCTATCTTCAGCTCCTTGAGCTTGACCATAAGCTCCCTG
>CAYFFY010000035.1:0-9341 GCA_964342635.1 uncultured Desulfurococcales archaeon | reverse complement strand
TCAGCCTCTTCAGCTCCTCCTTGGTGTCCCTCCCTATCCTCACGGGCTCCGTGGCAGGCATGCTACTGGAGTAGTAGGCTGTAGCGTTAAAAAGCCTTACCCCGGGCCTCAGCGGCCTCCCCGCCTACGAGTGAGCACATGAAGTTCTCCGCTACCATGAAAAGGGGTTCAGCCCTCGCCGCCGCGCAGCCCGCCAGGCGGCCCGCCCCTCCAGGCTCGCCGTAAACGAACATCAAGGGTCATCTACTGATATGAAAAAGGGTTCAGCCCTGGGATCCCGGGGTAGACAGCGACTAGCTGCCCGTCCTCCGTCAGACCAACGATCTCGTGCCCGAGTATGAGGGGTGGCTTGAGGTTCCTGAAGCCACCGAGCCACGCTACAACGTCCCTGCCGCAGACGCCGGTTGCGACCACCTTGACCGGCACCTCTCCCTCCGACGGCGACCCCTCCACCTCCTCTATCTGGAACGGGGACCTGTACGACCTTAGGACCGCGGCCCTGAACCTCATGGGGACCCGGCACACCCTGCTTCCTTCGGCGAATTTAAGATGGAGCCCCCAATGATATCACCCTACGGATATGACGTCCTTCTGAAAAGCTTATATGGGCGGCTGGTCATTTCGCGTCGGGCAAGGGAGGCGGGGTCGGGCAGCGGGGTAGGGCAGCCTGGTAGCCCGCGGGGCTCATAACCCCGAGGTCGGTGGTTCAAATCCACCCCCCGCTATTACCCTTGCCCCTACGCGGCGAATATCGACTCCTCCACAACGTACTTCTTCCTTGAGAGCTCCATTAGGTGCCTAGTGAACCCCATCGCGAATATCACGACGAAGACTCCAAATACGAGGGAGGCGTAGGCTGCCAGGGGAATGTTGCCCTGGGCCGTGGCGACGTCTATTATCTTCAGGACGCCGTGCGTCACCATAAGGCCCCGCTCACCAGATATGTCAGGCCAGTACTCGCCTATCATCAGGCCTCCCCACGCGCTGTCTATCGTGGACGTCAGGCCTGTAACTATGTACGGAAGGGTCCCAGGGATAACTATTTTCCTGAGCTTCTCGAAGAAGCCCATGTTGAGGTTCTCCATAAGCTCCAGGACCTCAACGGGCAGAGCCTTCACGCCGAGCCAATAAGAGTAAAATATGTAGTAGAACGTGCTGACGAAGCCGAGAAGTACAACGTATATCTCGCTCGAGA
Source organism: uncultured Desulfurococcales archaeon (assembly GCA_964342635.1). Taxonomy (GTDB): domain Archaea; phylum Thermoproteota; class Thermoprotei_A; order Sulfolobales; family Acidilobaceae; genus Acidilobus. Next base: position 8,146 of record CAYFFY010000035.1, on the reverse strand, counting down.
GCGGGCCCGCAAACCTGGCTACGAAGGCGTAAGTGGCCGCGAAGACCAGCGGGAAGTACGTAGGCGCCGGCATCGCTGAGACGGCCTGTATTATGGGGACCGCTACTGCCTCGGCCCTCCTGTGAAAGGCGAGCCAGTACCCAACGAATATCGCTATAACGAACGAGACCCCTGCTATGACGGCCACCCTCGCGTAGTCATAGGCGAGGCCCACGAGAATTGGCACGGTCTGGGACCAGAGGTAGGCCCAGGTCGAGGGGCTTACTGAGAGCACGACCTTGACGGAGCCATATATGATCAGCGCGAGCAGAACGACGCCGAGCGCCTGGAGGACCCTGTTTACAGTCTTCTCGCTTAGCTCGACCTGGCGCTCAATGACCCTCCTCATGGGAAGGGTCTGGTACCTGGGGGCCACTATTACTCTGCCCCCGACCTGCCTTAGGGACCTGAGCCTAGCGAAGGTGGACACGTAGAAGCGGCTGACGGCCCTCCACCGCCCTGGCCCCCTCCTGCGGGGAGACGTAGGGGACTCAAGCCCATACCTCGCAACGGACCAGACGGCGAACCTCCTGAGCAGAACTACGAAGACGGAGATCACAGCGAAGAGCATGACAAGGGTAATATAGACGTAGTCGTAAAGGCCGGAGGCCGTCAGGTGCGCGAGCAGCGACCCGACGCCGAACACCCTATAGCTCGTGGCCCCTATGGTGAACACCTCGCTGACGGTTATGTAAAAGTACGCGTCAGCGAAGCTTGGCAGCAGGTTAGCCGCGATCCTCGGTATCGAGTATGGTATGTAAAGCCTTATCATCTTGGAAAGGAAGCCGTACCTCAGGTTCTCGATGGCCTCAAGCATTGGAACCGGGATCGTCTTGAAGGCCTGGTATATGCCCATCCAGATGTTCCAAACCACGGCGGTGAAGACAAGGAAGTCAGCCGCGAGCTCGACGCCTATGTAGCCCCCTATTGTCCTAACGAAGAACAGCAGGACTACGGGGAAGAATGATATGACGGGCACGGACTCGAGGACCCCGCTCAGGCTTACATATGCTGACTCAAAGGCCTTGCTCCTGATCGCCAGGTACCCAAGCAGCCACCCCGTAACTATGGACATGGCTATGGTAGCGAAGACCCTGGCGGTCGTGGCGAGTATGGCAAGCAGCGCCACCGCCGTTATGTGGGCGGAAGCCAACAGCTATGACACCCTTGCCCGGTCCGCAGTTATGTAGTCGTATAGGAGGTCCGTGTAGTTCAGGAAGTTGGGATCCTTCTGGCTCCTGGGCCTCGGGAGGTCAACCTTTATCTTGCTTACAACGGTTGCTGGCCTCCCGTTCAGCACGTAGATCACGTCAGCGAGCTCTACGGCCTCGGCTAGGTTGTGCGTCACCATTATCACGCTCTTCAACGAGGTGTTCACGTTGAAGAGCATGTTATAGATCTCATGCCTAAGGGCCTCGGCGGTCAGCTCGTCAAGGTGCGAGAAGGGCTCGTCCATTAGGAGGACGACCGGGTCAGCCGCAAGCGCCCTGGCTATCGCGACTCTCTGCCTCATGCCCCCACTCAGCTCCTTTGGGTAGAAGTCCTCAAACCCCTTGAGGCCCACGACCTCAATCATCTGAAGGGCTACCTCCCTCGCGACCTCCTTGGGGAGCTTCCTGACCTCGGCCCCCATCATCACGTTCTCCAACACGGTCATCCAGGGAAAAGTGACTATCGACTGGTGGACCATCATGATCTTTGGGGTAGGCCTCGTCACCCTCTCGCCCATCAGGAGCACCTCGCCTGAGGAGGGCCTGATGAAGCCTCCCAGTATCCTAAGTAGCGTTGACTTGCCGGTGCCCGACGGGCCCACGATGACGACGAACTCGTTCTCGTTGGCCTCTAGGTTGACGTGGTCCAGGACAGGGTAGCTGTCGTAGGAGAACGAGACGTCGATGGCCTCTAGCACCGTTCTTCCAATGTTGTCAGCCTCCTCGATTCGTCTCAGTTCACGTCAGCGGGGGTTTTAAGCCTCAACGCCTAATTACGCCTAAGACTATGTCGTAGGGCAGCTCAGGAGGCTGCGCACAGCCTCAACAAAGGCCTGGTACAGCTCGCCGTCGAAGGCGACCAGCGCTATCTTGTCGGGTGGAGGCCCATAAGCTTCTATGAATGACCTGATCTCGTCAACCATGGCATTTGCCGCCACCATGTACGGCACGCCTCCGACGCCTGTGCCCATACCCGGGAACGCGACAGACGATATGCCTAGCTCCCTTGCAGACCTGAGGGCGGCCCTGGTCGCCAGCCTGATATTTTCTTCCCCAATTTTTGACGCAGGGTACTTCATGGTCGGGGCGTGGATCACGTACTTTGCCCTAAGCCTTCCGGCCCCAGTAACTACGGCGTCCCCTACCTCAACTGGGGCCTTTGCCATGGCCTCCTGCTCTATCGATGGACCCCCCTTCCTCTTTATCGCCCCCGCCACGCCGCCCCCCATTATGAGGAACGAGTTAGCCGGGTTAACAACGGCGTCAACAACCTCCTCAGTTATGTCGCCCTGTTTGACGATGACCTCAACCCCTCTATAGGGTACAGCGAGCAACTCGCTGAACCTCATGTACTTACGTGGGGAGAGGCCGCTAAATATCCCTTAACTACGCTCTTAACCCCTGCAGAACTCCCTTGGCCTCAGCATCCCCTGCGAGCCACCTAAACCATATTAAACTGAACCAAGCTACCCTAACGGACGTCTCTGCCCCAACCTCTCATGGACGATCAGCTTGCCCTTTGCTCCATTCCCTCAACCCTGTCTGACGCCGTGCCCTTGATCTCCTCAAGGTGGTCAAGGACCTGGTACAGATCGTTGAGGTCCGTCCTCATGAACTTCACGTGGCCCCTAAGCTCCCCATAGGCCCTCTCGCTAAGGGTGTTTTCCTTAACTATAACGGCACCCACACCTAGCTCAAGTATACCCTGGATTGCAGCCTCCTCACCAAGCTCGGGGGCCGGGTTCTCGTACTGCTCAACGACCCTCTGCTCCTCGTCGATCACGGCGAGGATTTCAGCGTCCTTAAGGGGCTTGAGGACGAAGTCCTCACCCCCGTAGAAGAGGGCTATTCTCAAACCCTTCCATCTCCGATAGGGGCCTGCAGCCGCGCTTTAAATACTAAGATGACTTATGTCAACCCTTCAAGGCTCATAACGTCACACAGCGTTTTGGCCCTCACCGCGTTAAGGGCTGATAGCTCGCCCTCGTCAACTGGGATCTCAACGTCGCCCCTGACGATATAGACCCTCCCTATACCGGCGCCCCTGTAAGCCCTGAGGTCGTTGAGGGTGTCCCCAACGGCGAACACGTCATCGGGCGTCAGCCCTGCCAGGGAGAGGGCGAAGACTATCGGCTGCGGGTCCGGCTTCCCTCTGGCAACGTCATCCCCTGCCACGAGCACGTCAGGCTCGATGCCAATAGACCTGAGAACGGTGGAGGCGCCCCTCCTGAGCGATGACGTGACTACAACTAACTTCATGCCTCTCCTCCTGAGCGACGACGCTATATCGTTCGCGCACGGCATGGGCCTGGTTAGGGCTGGGGCTATGGAGTCGAAGTGCTTGGACTTCAGCTCTATCAGTTCATCGATCCTTGAAAAGTCGAGGCCGGCAGCGCTGGCGACCTCCTTAGCTATGTCAAAAGCCCTCATGCCCAGGAGCTTCCTCAGGTCGACGTTAACGTTAGTAACCCCGATCTCACTAAGGGCGAGCTGCCATGCCCTTAGGTGGGCCGTGGCGGTTGACGCGAGAGTGCCGTCGAGGTCGAAGACGCCGCCTCTCAATGTCTCGGAATCGATAAGTGTCTAAGTGTTTATATCTTTTGAAGCGGATACAAGGGTGACTGAGGCAAGGAAGGTGTCCACGACTTGGCCGGCGGACTTCTGAAGGGGGTTGCAGCATTGATGATACTGGCTGAGCTCTCGCAGGGCCCCAAGTGCGGATATGAGATAAACTCAGCCATATCTAAGAGGCTCGGTGAGTCCTTGCCCCCTGGGTACGTCTACGTCATGCTGAGGCAGCTTGAGAGGAGGGGGCTCGTCGAGCCCCTGCCTTCCGGGGGCGCCAGGAGGAAGAAGAGCTACAGGATAACGGGGAGAGGGCTCGCCTTTTTGCTTCAGCACGAGGAAAAGGTCGACAGGCTCATATCGGTCCTCAGCTACTTAAGGGCCGCGCTTCGCCAGCTAAACTTTGTCGGGCCTGACAAGGGCGTCGTGGGAACTTCCTAAGGTTAGGACACCATTAACTGCATAAATATAAGGACCCATTGGAACCGACGCGATGGATGACATTATGAGCAAGGACACGAGGAGCAGGCTGATAAGCCTGGCGTCGGACATGGTGAAGATAGACACCAGTAACCCGCCAGGAAGGACGAGGGAGCTCGCCGACCTTATAGTGGACTATCTGCAGATAAACGGCTTCACGAGCGACACGTACCAGTTCGAGGAGGGCAAGGTAAACGTAGTCGCGAAGGTGGGTAAGGGGTCCCCGGCCCTGATACTTAACGGCCATATGGACGTAGTTCCCCCCGGAGACAGGTCCAGGTGGTCGTTCGACCCCTTCTCAGGCGCGGTCACTGACGACGGCAGGCTTCTCGGGCGCGGCGCCACGGACATGAAGGGCGGCCTGGCCGTCGCCACCGCGGCGTTCGTTGACCTCGCCAGCAAGATAGAGGGCGAGGGGCTTGGCACTCTCGTCTATGTGGCGTCAGCCGACGAAGAGGTCGGCGGGCAGAAGGGACTTGGGGCCCTGGTGCAGCAGGGCGTAGTGACAGGGGACGCCGCAATTATAACGGAGCCGTCGGGCGTCGACACGGTCTCGTTGGGAGAGAAGGGCATATGCCAGGTGAGGCTAGTTGCTAAGGGAAGGCCCGCCCACGGGAGCATGCCAATACTTGGCGAGAACGCCATAATGAAGGCCATGGACGCCATCCAGATACTCTCCAAGTCCGTTGAGGCCATTAATGACAGGCTGACCCCAACCGATGAGGTGGAGGAGCTGCTCTCGCTTTCAGTTAACTTCCTCCTCGAGGAGGCATCGAAGAGGCGCATGAAGCTTTCTAGGGCAGAGGCCGAGTACGTCCTGAAGAAGATCACCTTCAATCCTGGCGTCATAAGGGGGGGAACGAAGGTCAACATGGTACCTGACATCTGCGAGGTCGAGATCGACATGAGGGTCCCGCTGTCGATGGCGCCGACCCCGGGGGGCGCGACCCCGTGTGAGAGGATCGTCGAGGAGGCAGGCGGGCTGATAGCTATGGACCTTGGCAAGGGGAAGGAGGAGACTTCCCGCGACATAGTCCTTGAGATCATGAGCCAGAGCGTCCCAAACTACACGAGCCCGTCACATCCATTCGTCGGCGTAATTATGGAATCCGTGAAGGAGGTACTGGGCGTTGAGCCCAGGCTCCGCATAGAGACCGGGGCCACGGACGGCAGGTATCTCAGGGAGAAGGGCATTCCAACAGTGATATACGGCCCTGGTGAGCCCTTCATTGCCCACTCGTACGACGAGTTCGTTAGGGTCGACGACCTGGTCACCACGTATAACGTCCTGGTGAGGGCGGTAACGAGGTTCTTCTCCCAAAAAGGGAAGCCCGTGTGATGTATTGAAGGGGCTTCTTGTTAGAAAACTATTTAAATAAGCAGGACCCCCTACTAGCGGCGAGAGCATGATAGAGGTAGGAGCTCCCGCACCGGACTTCACCGCAAGGGCGTACTTCCCGGCTACTAATGAGGTAAAGACGATAAAGCTGAGCGACTACAGGGGCAAGTGGGTAATCCTGACGTTCCACCCCGGCGACTTCACCTTCGTCTGCGCCACTGACCTGGAGGCCTTCCAGGCCTACTACGACAAGTTCAAGGCGAACAACGCTGAGATCCTTGCCGTGAGCACCGACAGCGTCTACTCGCACAAGGTCTGGGTCGAGACGAGCCCGAGGGTGAAGAACGTCAAGTTCCCCCTGGTTGACGACATAAGCAAGCAGATATCGAGCGCGTACGGCTTCCTCAACCCCGCCACCGGCATGACGAGGAGGGGAACCGTCATCATTAACCCCGACGGCATAGTTGAGTACATTTCGGTCTTCAACGACAGGCTGGGCAAGGACGTGCCTCACGTCTACAACGCCTTCATAAACCTGAAGTACCTGTACGAGCACCCGCCAGGCGGAACAGAGTTCGACATAATAGCCGCCAACAAGGGAGAGGGGCACCAGGTGCTTCACATAAGGATACCTGACAGCATAGGGAAGCTCTGATCAGATCCCCGGTTTTAACCTCAGGTTAATATACTCTTTTTGTGACGAATCCTCGCGAGATGGTTTACTGTGTCCCAGGGCCCAGACGCCGATAACGAGGCGAGGCGCAGCTCGAGGATGTCCCTGCCCCAGAGGTCCAACCCTGGCGCTGCGCCCGGCGGCGGGCAGAGCTACAGGGAGATAGCGGAGAGGATGAAGAAGGTCCAGGAGGAGCAGCGGCTCGTAGTTCAGAGGACGAGGCAGATACCGTACAAGGTCGCCATACTAAGCTCCAAGGGCGGAGTCGGCAAGTCCTTCGTTACGGCCAGCCTCGCGAATGCCCTCGCCACGATGGGCAAGTCCGTGGGGGTCTTCGACGCGGACTTCCACGGCCCGAGCATGCCCCTTATGCTCGGGCTAACAGGCGTGAAGGGCCTTATGGCAAGGGACGACGGGTCCATAATACCCGCTGTGAACGTTTACGGGGTCAGGCTCGTCTCAGTTGGCCTCATGCTTCCCTCAGAGGACGCCCCGGTCATATGGAGGGGCGCCCTGAAGACCACCGCAATAAGGCAGCTCCTAGCCTACACGGACTGGGGAGGGATTCAGTACCTCCTGATAGACTTACCCCCCGGCACCGGCGACGAGCAGCTCACCATAGCCCAGACGATCCCCGGGCTGACGGGCTTCCTGCTGGTCACGATACCGAGCGAGATCTCGAAGGTCGTCGTGAAGAAGGCGGCGTCCTTCGCCCAGAAGCTCAACGTCCCGATGATAGGTATCATTGAGAACATGAGCTACTTTAGGTGTCCTGACGGCTCGATTCAGTACATATTTGGAAGGGGGGCCGCCGAGGAGATAGCGAGGCAGTACCAGATTCCGTTCCTCGGCCAGGTCCCGATAGACCCGAGGATAAGGGAGGCGACGGACGAGGGCGCGCCCTTCTTCCTAGAGTACCCTGACAGCGACGCCTCAAAGGCCTTCCTGGAGATAGCCAGGAAGTTCGTCGAGCTAGTGGAGTCTAGGGGGACAGAGGGAGAGAAAGGGGGCTCACAGCAGGCCCAGCCTTGAGGCCACGTCAGAGGCCTTGTACTCCTTCGCGAGCTTAACGTAGGCCTTCTTCTCGCCCATAGGCGTAACCAGCGTGTTGACCTTCTCGACCTTGACCCCGAAGGCCCTCTCGACGGCCCTCTTTATGTCATGTTTGTTCGCGTTCCTCCTCACAATGAACGTCAGCACGTTCTGCTCCTCTATGAGCTTCAGGCTCTTCTCGCTCATGACGGCCCTCACGATCACTTCCTTGCCCTCGCTCATGGAACCTCACCAAGCCTGAACCTTGAGGCCAGGGCCTCGAGCGCCCTGCTGGTTAGTACCGTCAGTCTGCCGGGCTCGCCGCCCGGAGCCAGCTCAAGCACGCTGACGAGCTGAGGCTCTACAACGTCGACGCCTGGGAACCCCCTCACAGCCCTCGCGAACGGCGACTCGTGGTCCTCCACTATGAAGAGCACGCTCTTGGGCTCAACGTATCTCCTCCCCCTCATCTTTCCCTTCCCTGCCCTTACCCTGACGCGCTCCGCGGCCCTCTCAACGTCAGAGTAGACCCCCAGCTTCGCCAGGAGCTCGCGGGCCTCCGCGGCCCTCTTTACCGCCTGAAGGACGGCCGAGTCCACTACCACTGGCACCGCTGGCGCCTCGAACACGTGCCCCCTCCCCCTCACAACGTCGATATATGACGTGGCCGCGATGGCGCTCATCGTGCCCATCAGCCTCTCGGAAACGTTGACGCCCTCCTTTATCGTCCTCTCGGGCCTGGGCGGGTGGGCCCCCCTCCCGCCCCTAACGAATGGCGCAAGCCTCGCCCTGGTCGACCCCTTAACC
>CAYFFY010000034.1:0-9415 GCA_964342635.1 uncultured Desulfurococcales archaeon | reverse complement strand
GTGAAGCCCAAGAACGTCGTCGACCTTGAGGACATAATAAAGTCATATGACGCCGTTCTCATAGCGACGGGGACGTGGACGAGCAACAAGTCGAACGTCCCAGGTGAGGAGCTTCCGTGGGTCTACCCAGCCATGGAGTTCCTGGTTGGGACGCACCTGGCCAAGTTCGGCTACAGGCCGTGGGGGATAGTCCCTGACGTGAGGGGAGACCTACTGGTTGTGGGAGGGGGCTACACGGCTGAGGACGCTGCCTACGTGCCCAGGACGTACCCGGAGTACAGGGAGAGGGTGAAGAAGGTCGTGCTAAGCTACAGGAGGAGTAGAAACGAGGCGCCCATGGGACCGATGGAGATGACTAACCTTGAGGCCTCTGGCGTTGAGATATGGGAGCTCACGGTCCCCATAGCCTACATGGAGAAGGAGGGCAGGAAGCTGACGAGAATAATAAGGAACAGGCTCGTGCAGGCGCCTGGAGAGAAGAGGCCGAGGCCCGAGCCCATACCGGGCAGCGAGTTCGACGCCTTCTTCGACTTCGTCCTTGAGGCGATCGGCGAGAGGGCGACACCGCCCTTTGACAGCGAGTGCTGTGGAATCAAGCTCGACCCCAAGTGGGGGACGATAATTGTAGACAAGGACCTCATGACCTCGAGGAAGGGAGTGTTTGCAGCCGGCGACGTAGTGCACGGCCCAAGCCAGCTTGGGCCAGCGCTGAAGAGCGGCATGGATGCGGCCAACGCGATCATAAGGTACCTATCGCAGAGCTAGCAGCCCCAGCCGAAATAGGCCCCTATTAAACCTTCAGGGGCCTTTTGCCGCCAGCTTGATCACGTTCTTAACGTTCTCGTACGTGTTCACGGCGTCGATGTCATTTACGTCATACCATCTGCCGTTCCTGAGAACACCTCCCACCCTCTTAACCCTGAATATGAGGTCGTAATGGATGTGCACCTCGGTGGGGTACCTGACCATTTCCCTCAGAATCGCAACCGGGAGTACTTCATCGACGGCCTCGCCAGAGCCTACCCCTGCGACCCTCCCTACAGGCTCTACCTCAAGCCCCGTCTCCTCTAGGAACTCCCTCTTAACAGCCTCGCTAGGCGTCTCGTCTGCCTCAACGTGGCCGCCCGGGTATATCCAGACGCCCAGCTTCTCGTGCTCTATTAGTAAGACCTTTCCCCCTTCTATAAGCACCCCGCTGGCGACGACGCACTTCCTTACCAAGCCCTACACCTTATGACTTGACTTCCTCAACGAACTTCTCGGCAGCGTGGCCCAGCCTGCTCTTGACCTCAGCGATGGCGTCCTCCTTGACCTTCCTCAGATCCTGGACATGCCTCTCATAGGCCTCCCTCATAACCTTGGCGCGCTCCTCTATTTTCCTGTTAGCGAGGTCGATTATGGAGCTCAACGCCTGCCCCCTCTCGTTCCGCGCTAACCAACTTATAAGTGAACCGGTCAGGGTGGAATATTCTATGAACCCAGGCCTCTATTCACCTTCCCCTCAGGGATGACGCTACAGCGCCTGCCAAGACGAGAACTGCCATTACAACGTACACGCGGTGAAGGCCCGCAACAAACGCCGACGCTGAAAACGTGGCGTTTGACACAGCAAGCCCTGTGAACACCTGGGCCAAAACGCCCCTTGGGACGTAGGCGGCGGCTAGGGTCCCTGCGATAACGATGCTCAGGGACTGGCCCGTGAACCTCATCACACTGAGGGTGGCGGAGGCGACGGCCAGCCTATCCCTAGGTGCTGCTCCCATGACGGAAGCCGTGTTAGGGCTTGAGAAAAGGCCCATTCCAACACCTATGAGAAGCGTTGTGAGGGCCACCTGGGTAACGGTCGCCCTCAGACCCAGCCGTGAGAGTAGCAGAAGCCCGACCGCTATTATCGCCATCCCGGCGGTCGCCAATGGCCTTGCCCCTACCCTATCAGATGCCCAGCCGCTCAGCGGTGACAGGGTCACCATGGCGAGCGAGAGGGCCATGAGGGGTATGCTGGCCTCAATGGAGCTTACGCCTAAAACCCTTATCATGTAGTAGCTGAGGAAGAACGGCACGAAGAAGTAGCCCGCGTAGTTCAACAGCGCAGCCAAGTTGCCCATTGAGAAGGGGGCCGACCTAAACATCGACGTGTCGAACAGGGCAAGCTTGCCCAGCCTGTGCTCCCTATAGGCGAAAAGTCCCAACAAGGCTAAGCCTAGAGCTAAGAGTATCACGTACGCCTCCTCCCACCCCATGAAGCTCCCAACGGTGATTGCAAGCAGGGTAGCCCACAGGCCTGAGAAGGCCAGTAGTCCACCCGCTAGATCAAGGGTGCCTGACCCTACCCTTGACGCCTCCCGTAGGTACCTTGCCGAAAGGTAGAGCCCTATGACCGCCGGGAAGACCGTTACCATGAATACCCACCTCCAGCTGGGGAGGCCCAGCTCGTAGGCCCTGCTCACTATCAGGCCCCCCAGCACCGGCCCAAGCGTGGTGCCGGTGTAAACTGCCAAGCTCCAATAGCCGAATGCTTTCCCCCTCTCCCACGGCGGATAAGTCTCGGCGATTATAGCGCCGCTTGTTGAAAGTATCATTGCGGCGCCAGCCCCCTGAACCACTCTCCAAGCGTCAAGCTCAACCGGGTTGATGGAAAGGGCGCACATTAGCGTTGAGACTGTGAACACCGCAAAGCCTACGCTGAAAACGGATCTCCTTCCCTTTAGGTCTGCCAGCCTGCCGAAAAGCAGCAGAAGCGAGGAGAGCGACACGAGGTAACCTAGGGGAACCCACAGCGCCTCTGGGTAGTCTGCGCCGACCCCCTTGGCTATGGCTGGAAGCGATATGCTTACGATGTTGCTGTCAAGCGGTGTCAGTATAGCAGCGAAGGCCGTAACTACCGAGACGAGCCGCATGTAACGTCTAGGGTATATCCACTCCCTCCCCATGCCCTCCTCTTTTTTGAAAGGCAAGGAGTCCAATATATAGGGGTTTAGAGTAAACTGGTCAAGAGCGAAAGACACGTAACCCCCTGGGCCTTACTTCTCCAACACGGTGCGGCGGTAGTCTAGCCTGGACTAGGACGCCGGCCTTCCAAGCCGGAGGTCCCGGGTTCAAATCCCGGCCGCCGCACCATGTGCGGTCCTGCGAGGATATCAGTAAATGCCTGCAAGTCAGCATGACAAAATATCCCGTCGAATGCGCCCCTGCAGGTCGGCCAGGCGAAGCCGGTTGGCTAGAGGAACTTTAACCCGCCTGACGGGCCGCCCTTGGCTATCATTGAGAGGAATATCACGTCCAGCGCCATGGGTGGCAGGGCAGCTATAAGGGCCATGGAGGCCAGTGAGCCCCACCTGATGGTAGACTCCTGTATCGCGGTAAGCGCGTAGATGGTCACGGTCTGCGCCCCGACCGGCGGGAAGGAGAAGTTGTAGGGGGTGGCCGTGAATATCAGGGGGTAGAAGAGGGCGTGCCATGTGCCGACGACAGCGAGAAGGAAGACGCTTAGCAGCACGGGCCTGGACAAGGGCATGATTAGCCTCGTGAACCTCCTCCTTATACCGAAGAGCTCCCCAACCTCGTCGTAGGCCTTCGGCAAGTCGAGGAAGTAGCCGTTCATTATCCAGAGGCCGTACGTAATCGAGAACAGGGGCATTGAGATTATCAGGGCCCACCACGTGTTAAGCAACTTGATCTTGGCGAACAGGAGGTACAGAGGTATCACAAACGACATAGGCGGGAGCACGTAGAGGTATATGGATAGGGGGAGGAGCCACCTCCCCGCCTTCCCCCTGGCGACCTCGTATGCGGCCGGAGAAGCAAGCAGCACTGCCAGAACGCCGACCGACAGGCTCACTACGGCGCTGCTCACCAAATACGGAACGGCGCCCTCTGCGGCCTGAATGAAGTACCTCGACGTGAACCCCTTTGGGTATAATATTGGAGGGCTGACGAAGTCGTATATGTCAGGCCTGAAGGCAACCAGGAACATCATGTACACAGGCATTACGTTGAAGAAGAGGATCACCGCGAGGGCCACGTACAGCAGCGCTCTGAACAGCCAGTCCGGCATCGATATCGATATTGATGGCAGGATCGGCCTGTTGGCCCTCAACACCCTGAATAGCGCCATTGCCGGCACCGTGGCAAGGGCCGCAATAGCAGCTGATACGAGCGCACCACCCGAGTAGCTGCCCAGCGAGTACACGGCCTCGTACGTCAGTATCCCTAGCGTCGTCGTTGCGTAGCCAGGGCCTCCGCCCGTGAGAACGTAGGGGGCGTCGAAGGCGCCGAAGCTGAAGGCCAGCTCTATTATGAACGATATCAGTATCGCCTTGCTCGCCATAGGTACGGCGACCTCGCTGTAGTACCTCGAGAGAGGGAGGCCGTCCATCAGGGCGTTCTCCTTAATCTCCTTTGGTATCGCCCTGAGGGTTGCATAGATTATAATGAAGGGGAACGTAAGGGATCCCCACACGCTGACAAGGATCACGCCGTACATGGCAGTCGTTGCGCTGTAAAGGGGGTCGTTCTGTATGTGAAGTAGGTATGTGAACCACCCGTACCCGCCCCCGTACAGGCTAATGTACCATATGAGGGCGGCCGACACGAATGGCACGGTGTGAGGCAGAACCGTCGCAAAGGACAGGGGCCTCTGGTACTTAATGCTCAGGGAGTCTATTGCGACAGCCGCGATGAGGCCTATAAGGGTCGCTAGGACGGCGTTTGAGAAGGCGAGGACGAGGGTGTTGACGAAGACCTCCTTTAAGGGCACGAGGGCAAGTGAGATCAGCGCTGTCTTGTAGTCAACACCGACAATAGCGAAGGTCACGACAAACGGCGCTACCCCGAAGGCCACTATGTAGGCCAGGTAGGGCGCGGATGACCTCAAGCCAGCCCAGCTGAGGAAAAAAGGAGGAGGTTATATGGGTTGAAGCCCTCCGCTGCTCTTAGGAAGTTGTCGTCTGGGTCGAGTAATAGGTCTTGAGTATCTGGACGTACTGGGCTGCTACCTGGTTGAGCACGGCCTGAGGCGTCGTTGACGTCGGGCTCTCGAGGTATGACAATAGGGCCGAGCCAAGGGCGTTACCAAGGTTGGAAGTGACTGGTATCAGCGGCTCCCAGGCGTAGGCGTACTCAGCAGATATCAGGTTCGCCTCAAGCCACTCGTGCTTGTACGACGGGATTGAGGTGTTAGCGAATAGGGCCTGGTAGGCAGACTTTGCGATTGGGAATAGGCCCAGCCTTATGAACATCTGCTCCTGGACCTGCGGCGAGTCTATGAAGGCCAGGAACTCAAGAGCCAGCGCCTTGTTTGCGGAGAACCTGCTCACGGCGAAGTACGTGCCGCCGGCCATTGAGTAGTTGCCAGGCAGGGGCGCCATGAGCACCTCGGACGGCGAGACGTTCTCAGCTAGTATCGCCGAAAGCCTGGAGGCGTAGTTTATTGTGGCAGGCCCCTTGCCCTCAGCGAACAGTGCAGGCACGTTGTCGAACGACACCTGGAACTGAGATGGGTTAGGCTCGTAACTCACGAGCTGCTGCAAGATCTCGAGGGCCTGGACGCCAGCGCTGGTGTTTATGGCCGGTGGGGGGAACTTGTACGGCCACCCCGGAGGTATGCAGCCGTAGAACTCAGTGCCGAAGCCGGGCAGGCCGTGTATGGTTCCGCAGTTTAGGGTCTGGTTGTGTATATAGAAGTAGCTGTATATTGACTCGAAGCTGGTCAGTATGTCGCCTCCTGAGGTCGTGTCCATCGTGAGTACCCCCCACGGGGTTATGTTATGCTTTACGAAGAACTGGCTCACGTCAACGACGACAGTCCAGTTCTGCCAGGTCCATGGGTTCAGCTGCATGTGGTACTCATTATAGAACTCCTGCTGGAGCGTCGCGTTGTCAAAGTACTTGGCATTATAAATTATCAGGACGTTGGAAACCCACGGCGCCAGCCCCGCCACTATAGACTGGTTCGACGTGGCGTTGTAGACCACGCCGCCGAAGCTCTCCACAGGCCAAAGGAGGTCACTCAGGTTGGCGATTGATGAGTTAATCGGTACCACGTAGGGCGCTAAGAGGCTGGCTGTGGTCGGCGTGAACGTTACTATGTCATATGTGCTCTCCCCTGCCCTAAGGACCGTAAGCTCGTTAGTAATGTAATCGCTGAACGGGTAGGCGTCAACTTGAATCTTGACGTTGGGGTGCTCCTGCTCGAACATCGGTATGGCAACATCGTTAAGGAAGGACTGCGTCACCCCAGTGTACGTCGCCACGGTCAGCGTTACAACCTGAGTGGGACTTGTGGTGGTGGTTGTCGTCATTGTCGGCGTTGTTGTGGTAGATGTGGTGGTGGTTGTGGTGGTCGTGGTCGACGCGGACGTCGGGCTCGGCGTTGTCGTGGTTACGTGGTGCTTGCTTGATATATAGTACACTACTCCTCCCACAACAGCTATGACTACCACGATGATAACGACAGCAGCCACCGCCGTCTGCGACAGGGAGGACCTAGACCTCAAGCCAATCCCCTTACCGATTTAGCTATACCCAAGCACACAGGATATTAAAGCTGCTAGGCCTCCATCGCTGAAAGCGCCTCCCTCGCAGCTCCGTCGTGGGGGGCCAAAACGTAGTCGAGGTCGCAGCACTTCAGGGAGACCCTCCTGACGTCGACCAGCTCAAGGCTCCACCTGTGAAGGGGGCTTTTTACAACGACCGTGTGGTACTCACCTCTCTCGCCGAGCGGGTCGGCCCTGTCCTCCTCTACGAGCTTGAGGAACCACTCAATGTTGTCCTTACCTACAAGCCGCCCCACGGCTGTTCTGAGGTGGGTCGTCCTCGCCCCTAGGACCTTCATCACGTAGCCCTGCTCAACGTCCCTCATAAGGATCTCAAGGGTTTCCTTCCCCCACAGGGGCTCCCTGAGGCTTGCCCCCGCCTCCCTTGCCAGGGCGTCCATGTACTTCAGGTGGTCCTCAACAAAGACGTCACCCGCTATGAGTACGTCTGCGTTAAGCCTCCTGAGCGCCTCCGCGGTCTGGGCGAACTCCTTGCCCCTGTCGAGCCTCAGCACAACCAGGGGCACCCCGATGGACTCAGAGGCGGCCGCGGTGGCCGCCAGGTTCTCTATGTGCGGCGAGGGCTCGGGGAACTCGTATACGAGGAAGAGGAACAGGTCAACAGGCCAGGAAAGCTGGGCCGCCCTGAGCCCGTCCTTGCCGCCGGAGAACATAGCCACCCTGTTGCCCAACTCTTCTCCCTGGATGCAGACGTTAGTGAAGGTTTTAAGCTGAGTACAGGGACGTGAGCCTGGCCCCCTTATCCTCTATGGCCTTAAGAGCGAGGTCCTTTATCTTTGAGACCTCCGCCTTTCCGTGATAAACTCCACCCTCCTCAACAACTAGGTTCAGCCCCAGCCTCTGGCCTATCCTTATCGCTGGCAGGTTCTCAGCGTGCATGTACGCCTCCATGGTTCTTATTCCCCTCCTGGCTGCCTCGAGTATTAGCAGCGAGGCGAGAACGGTCGCTATCCCCCTCCCCCTATGACCCGGAAGGACGGCGAAGGCGAGCTCAGCGCTTACGCAGTCGGAGAAGCCCTCGCCAAGCCCTACAGGGACCTCCACCCCCTGCGAGAAGGTCCCAAAGGCGTAGTTGCACCTGCCCGAGAGGAGCCTTCTGGCGTGGGCCTCAAAGTCCCTGTAGAGGCCAAGGAACCTATAATATATAGAGTAGACGTCAAGCGACTCGTAGAACCCAACGATGGCCTTGCCGTCTTCAGGTCCCAGGAGGTAGAAGTCGTACTGGGGGCCGGAGTGCGAGCTGAGCGACGCCGCGTGAACTCTAGCTAGGGGGGACGCCGACAACACTCCCGCAGGTGGAAGGCTCGCAAACAGTTATAAAAAACTTTTAGATTAGGTTACAAAATGATTCAGGATCATGCGGGGAGGACCTGCCTCTTCGCGACCCAGTTCAGCAGGAGGGCCGCGCCGAGGTACAGGGCGTCAAGCCCCGTTATGAACCCAACCCAGCCGCCGGCCTTAGTTATCGCGCCGCTGCCAGTGTAGAAGGCGGCCGCGAGCACCCAGAACGTTATGGTAAGCAGGGCGAGTACTGATGTGAGCACCCTCGCCTTGGCCATGTAGGCCCCTATGGTGTAGACGAGCGTGACCACGCCCCAGAAGACGAACCACGTGCCTGCCTCAGACCCTACGAAGCTGAACGTACTGGAGTTCCATGCCTGAAGCACGAACGCCATGGCCAGCCCTATCCAGAAGAGGCCGTAGGTGGAGAACGCGGTGCCGCCGAGCATGTTTCCCCTCTTGAAGTCCATCCAGCCCGCGAAGACCTGAGCCGCGCCACCCCAGAAAAATGCGTAGGCGAGCGTCATGCCGGCTGAGGGGATCAGGCCCGCGTTGTGGAGGCTGAGAACTATGGTCGTCAGAGCGAAGCCCCACAGTCCCAGAGAGCTCGGGTCCGCGAACGGCTCCTTTTCACTCATTTTCCCACCCCACATACACTAACTTTTAACACATACTACAAATAAAAACATTACGTTACGTGCCTCCCATGGAGGCCTTGAACTCCTGCCATGCCCTTATTAGCTCCTCAACGGCGCCGGGGTCCTCAAGCGTCGTCGTGTCGCCGAGCTGCTTGCCCTCCATGATGTCCTTAAGCAGCCTCCTCATTATCTTGCCGCTCCTGGTCTTAGGCAGCTTGCTCACGAACAATATTGTCTTGGGCGTCGCAATGGGGCCTATCTGCGACCTTATGAGCTCTACCAGCTCCTTCCTCAGCTCCTCGCTGGGCTTATTGCCGGCCTTGAGCACTACGGCAGCCACCGGGACCTCGCCCTTTATGGGGTCAGGGGCCCCAATGACAGCGGCCTCGGCGACGGCCGGGTGCCTTATTAGCACGTCCTCCATCTCCGTCGTCCCGATCCTGTGGCCGGCTACCTTAAGCACCTCGTCGGCCCTGCCGAGGAGCCAGAAGTAGCCCTCCTCGTCCTTGACCGCGTAGTCTCCAGGATAGAAGTTCCCTGGGTACCTGCTCCAGTAGGTCTTCACGTACCTCTCCGGGTCTCCCCAGACGCCGAGCAGCATGCCTGGCCACGGCCTCTTGATTATCAGGTAGCCCCTGACGCCTGGTGGGGTCGGGTTGCCGTTCTCGTCAACCACGTCAGCCACGATGCCAGGCAGTGGGAATGTGGCCGAGCCAGGCTTGAGCTGTACGAGGCCGATGTTGGGGGCAGGCGATATCATAGCGGCGCCCGTCTCCGTCATCCACCAGGTGTCTACTATCGGGCACCTCCTCTGCCCAACAACCTCGAAGTACCACCTCCAGACGTCAGGGTTGATTGGCTCACCAACGGTGCCGAGTATGCGGAGGCCTGACAGGTCGTGCTTCTTCACCCACTCGTCGCCGTACTGCCTCAGGGTCCTGA
>CAYFFY010000033.1:0-9429 GCA_964342635.1 uncultured Desulfurococcales archaeon | reverse complement strand
GTCGAGGGGGGCCTGGGGGATCCGGAGGTCCCGGGTTCAAACCCCGGCGGCGGCATCACCCTCCTCAGATGTATACCGTTACTATCGAGCCGTAGATCAGCGGCGCCACTAGCCCCAGCAGTAGGACCAGCAGTGAGCCTACCACCAACGCTATTGACGACTTAAGCGGGGCCCTGGGCCCCGGCTCTGACGTCTTGCTAAGTAGCTCACGTGACGCTATAATGTAGTAGACCGCGCTCACCCCGCTGTTTATGAGCGCCGCCAGAGCAAGCCAGACTGTGTAGCCGACGGTCGACAGGAAGAGGTAGAACTTGCCCCAGAAGCCAAGCAGCGGCGGCACCCCAAGCAGGCTGAACAGCAGGACGGACGCAGCTACGGCGCTGGCGGGGCTGGCACCCATAAGCCCCCTCAGCCTCTCGAGCTCCCTGCTGACAGCCCCCGTGAACGCGAAGAGGGGCGCCTTAGCGAGGGCATAGCCTATGGACTGTATGGCGACAGCGTAAAGGGCGAGCCTGACCATGTCGTACCTCATGGCGCCTGCGAAGTAGGCCGCTGCGGCCAGGGCAGCCATTATGTAGCCGACCTGGGCCATCGAGCTGTAGGCCAGTATGGCCTGTAGGTCCCGGGTGGTGAGCGCGGCCACGTTGGCGTACGTCATGCTTGCGACCGAGAGGATCGCGAGGGTCAGGGCTACATCGTTGGCTAGCGGTGAGCCGTACGATGACACGACGAACACCCTGGCCAGCACGGCTATGAAGGACAGCTTTATGACCGAGGCCACGAAGGAGATGGTCCTGCCGTCACCCCTGCCATAGACGCTCGGCAGCCACCAGTGGAACGGGAACAGGCCAACCTTGAAGCCAAGGGCTGCCAGGAGCAGGATGACTGATATGGCCACAATGCCACGGGCGACAGGGGAGGCATGCGTCAGGGCAGAGAGCTGCAGTGAGTACGTGCCGGTCGCGACCGAGTAGAACGCCAGTGACCCTACAAGGGCCAGCGTGGCCACTATGCCAACGAAGATATACCTGACGGCGGCCCCCTTAGCCTCCTTGGCGTCGGAAGCCGCGACGACAACGTAGCTGATCACGGAGACTAGCAGCCACGAGGCGAGTATCACGAGGAGGTTTGCCGCGCCCGCGAGGAAGAACGAGCCGAAGAGCGTGAGAGGTATGAGGCTGTAGAGGGAGGGGCTGCTCGACCAGCTGAGCCCATCAGAGCCTATGGCAACCATGTAGATGGCTGCAGCAAGGGCTATGCCGAGGAGTATGAGGGACGTGAACGAGTCCTGAACGACAAGCCCCCCATAGAATTTCAGCGTCGTGCTGGAGGCGGCGTAGAGCAGCACGGCGGCCAGGGCTATGAAGGACCCGACGCCGACCCCTGCCATTATGACGGGAGCCTTGTTCTCGCGCCTCCCCAGAGGCGACGTGACCGGCGCCAGCAGGGAGGCGGCCAGCGTGACGTACAGGAGGAACTCAACCGTGGGCTTCTCCCACACGCCATATCACCTCCACATCATCATTACGATCAGCCCGACCAAGACCAGCATGAACAGGTAAAGGGTCAATATGTAGTCGGTGCGTCCCCTGAACAGGGCCCTGAGGCCCCTTGAGGTCAGCTCGCCGGCCTTGGGCAGCACAAAGTGGTAGAAGACGTCAATGGCCCTGTTGATCACGTTGAGTAGCCATGAGAGCCCAGCGAACGAGTCGAGGAACAGGTAGTAAATGGCGGAGTTGACGTACCACCTGTTGAAGAGGAACCCGTGGATCCACCTCAGGACGGAGCTCCTTTCCAGCAGGTCAGCCAGGTAGCGCCTCCTCAGGTAGAGCAGGGCCACTAGCACGATCTCAATTACGACGAGGGCCGTTATCGTGACGGTAGTGACGTCAAGTGGTACGGTGAACGACGGCATGGACTTTATCCCTAGAGTCTCATAAACACCGAGGGAGACGTACTTGCCTACCACGAACCACGCGGCGCCGATCACGATCGAGGCAAGGCCGAGTATGAAGTACGGTCCCAGCATTAGCGATGGCGCCTCGTGCAGATGCCCCTCTTCATGGGACCCCCTGAGCGGGGGCACGTGGAATACTCTAACTAGCAGCCTCGTGATGTAGGCGGCTGTGAAGAATACCGCGAGGACGGCGAGGGCGTAAAGAGAGAGCACGCCTGCCCTGCTAACGTCGCCAAGGACAAGCTCCTTGCCGAAGAACCCTGCGAAGGGAGGCACGGCAGCGAGGCTGAGGCCGGCGAGCCAGGCTGAAATCGTCGTCACCTTCATGAACCTCGAGTACAAGCCCATGTCATCAATGAACCTGCTGTGCGACACGTGTAGGGCGTAGCCCGCGATCAAGAAGAGGGCGGCCTTAAAGACGGCGTGGGCAATCAGCATCGCGAGGCCGGCCATCTCGGCGTCAGCCATGACGGTGTAGTCTGCTGTAGTAACAGCGAGCCCACCGGCGGCAACCGCCAGTATCATGTATCCCAGATACTCCGCCGTCGAGAAGGCGAGTATCAGCTTGAACTCGTGGTTTACGATAGCCATGGTTGCCATCATGAAGAGCGTCACAGCTGCCAGGCTCGCGACCAGCAGGAAGTACTCGTGCACCTGGGCTACAGCGCCGGCGTAGCCGGCGGCAGCCGCGGCGACGGCACCAACGAAGAATATCGGGGCGAACCTCAGCATGTAGTAGACGCCGACCTTCACCATAGTGGCGGCGTGTATCAGCGCCGAGACGGGCGTCGGGCCCGTCATAGCTGTGACCAGCCACTCGAAGAACGGGAACTGGGCGCTCTTTGATAGCGCGCCGAGGGTGAAGACGAATAGGAACAGCGCCAGAAGGTCCTTGGAGGCCAGCTGGCCCATCCAGGAGGCGGCGGAACCCGCTATTGTGGGTATGCTCATAGACCCGACGAGCGTGAACAGCCCTGTCATGCCGACGAGGAAGCCCACGTCGCCGACCCTGGTGAACAGTATCGCCCTGACGCCGCTTACGCTTGGCTCAAAGTACATGGGCTTGCCTAGGGCCGTCGACTTGGGCACGCCGACCCAGTACTCCTCCTCGTCGGTGTACCAGTGGCCAATTAGGGCGTAGCTCGCCAGCCCGGTGCCCTCCCAGCCTATGAACATTAGTATGAGGTTGCTGGCGGTGACGACGAGCATCATGCTTCCGACGAAGAATGATATGAAGAAGAAGTACCTCTGTACGCCCCAGTCGCCCTTCATGTAGTCGAGGCTGTAGACGTCTATGAGGAAGCTCAGCCAAGAGACGACGGTCGCCATTATGGCACCGAGGCCGTCAAGATATACGCCGACCCTAACCCGTAGCAGGGAGTCCCAGTACCACTGGCTCGTCGCGTATATTATATCGTGGTCGGCCAGCACGTAGTACAGCGCGAACGTGGATATGATGGCGCTGGCCAGGACGCTCAGCACGCTTATCAGGCCGTAGACGCGCTCCTTCCTAACCCCGGCTATCCAGAGCAGCGCGAGGATTCCGGCCCCTAAAAATGGAGCCATCCAGGTCCACGACCAAACCAGCCACGAAGAGTAAATCGTGGTCATTTAGGGCCCACCCCCAACGGCCCCGCTGAGGAGTACTACATGTGACACCGCGAAGGAAAGGCCTGAGGTGAGGGGGTCAATTACAAGGAAGAATATGAAGCTAAACAGTGCTATGGCCAGCATGGAGAGCTTGAACCCATCGACGACCTCCCTGGCCTCGATCTCTGACCTGGGCTGGCCGTAGAAGATCCTCCTCATGGTGATGAAGGCGTACGAGGCCGTGACCGTGAGTGCGACGATGAGAAGTAGTGACAGGCCGAACATTTCTACGAAGCCCTTCATGAGGTAACTGTTGACAATGCCGAGCACTATGAATATCTCGCTCCACATGCCAACGCTGGGCGGAAGGCCGGCGAGGTTCATGAAGCCGAACAGGGCAAGGGCGGCCACTAGCGGGTACCTCCTGGCCAGCCCTCCCATCTTGGTTATGTCCCTAAGTCCCTCGAGCTCAGTTATGAACACGCCCGCGCTCATGAAGAGGACAGCCTTTCCGACCGCATGTGACAAGTAGATCAACATGGCCCCCGTTATGCCGTATGGGTTCAGGGTCGCGAGCCCAAGCAGCATGTAGCCCATCTGGCTTATGCTTGAGTACGCCAGGAACCTCTTGAAGTCGGTCTGCCTGAGGGACACAAGGCCGGCATATATTATGGTTGTGAACGCGAGCCCGAGCAGGAAGGGCCTCCAGGCCACCATCTGGGTTGGGAAGAGGGGTATGACAAACCTGGCTATGGCGTATCCCGCGAGGCCTATCAGGTTAGGTGACAGGAGGGCAGAGATAGGCGTTGGGGCCTCTGCGTGCGCGTAGGGCAGCCACATGTGAACGCCGAAGACCGCCATCTTGACGAAGAGTCCGAACAGCATAAGGGCCGCGATCAGCGAAGCAGCCCTGCCTATGAACTCAACGGATCCTATCGTGGTCAGTCCACCCTTGCTGATGACTAGGTAGTCGAACGTGTGGATCGTGAGCCCAAGGTACAGGACGCCCGTCAGGAAAACGACGGCCCCTATGTGCGTCCAGACGAAGTAGAGGAGTGAGATCCTCTTCCTGTCACCGTACCCGTAGAACGCGATAAGCAGGAACGACGATATGAGGCTCCCCTCCAGGAACACGTAGAACTCGACCAGGTTGGTAGAGAGGACTAGGCCGAGCATGGTGGCCGCAAACAGGTTGTAGAGGAGCAGGTAAGAGCCGAGGCCGGGGACCTTCTCGCCGTGCGCAGTCATCTCCTCGACCCTGGTCTCCATGTACTTGATGCTGTAGATCGCGACGAACGAGGTGACTATCGAGAGCCCTATTATGACTGGCGCTGAGAGGCCGTCAACTCCCAGGGCGAAAGAGCCTATGCCATACGATGACAGGTTGAACGTGAGCGGGTCTATAAGGCTGCCCGACTCAAGGTACCACCCGGCGTAGCCGTATACGACGATGGCCAACGGGAGCAGCAGGGACGTTGCTGTTAGGTAAAACATAGCGTGGAGGCCGCCCCTGCTCCTCATGGGCCAAGCGATTATGCCTAACGCTATCGGTAGTAAAAGGGACGTCCAAAGCCAAGGGAACGGGAGCATCATCTCGCTCACACCCCCTCCTCATCAAGGTCTGAGCTTGAGAGCGTCCTGTACACCCTCATGAACGCCAGGATGACTGCCACCACCACTATCACCTCCACCGACGCTACCGATACAACAATAATCCCGAAGTAAGTAGCCACGTAGGGCTCCCCGACCAACAGGGGGAGCACGAGGAGCAGGAGGCCGTTAAACATGACCTCAACTGAGAGCAGCTGCCTGATAAGGTTCCTCGACGCGGTCAGGCCGTAGGCTCCTACGGCCATGATAAGGGCTGACACGAGCACCGTAATAATTGCCGTTAGCGTATCGATCACTATCATGCCCCTCCCCTCCTCGCTATTGCGATCGCCTCAACGACGGTGGCCGCCTGGCCTATGAAAATCAGAGCCAGCACCGGCAGGTACCTCTTGAGGGCCTCGGACGCGGCGACCTGAACGCTTATGGGGGCTGGGACCGCGTACAGGTTGTAAAGCCTCAGCACGGCCATGGCTATTATGACGAAGGCTGCCACTGACGTGGCGGAGATCAGCCCCTTCATGACGTCCTGCTGCTCGGCATGTGACGGGCCCAACATGCTGATCGTTATTATGATAAACATCACGGCCGCGCCAACATACACGAGAACGAGGTAGGCCGCAACTATGCCAAGCCCCAAAAGGGCCAGAACGGCTGCCGTCAGTGACCCAAGCACCGCCAGCGAGACGCTCGCGTATACCAGGTCCCTTGACCTAACTACAAGATACGACGAGGCTACGGCTGCTGCTCCCATCACGGCAACGAACAGAGGCAGGTCGACGGAGACGCCGCTCACGCGCCCTCACCCCCAGCCTGAGCCTGACCCTGCCCTTCTCCTGACGGCTGCGAGACGGCAGGCTTCTCCTCCGCCGGCACCTTTACCAGGCCCCTCTTCTCGTCGAAAACGTACCTTATGGGGACGCCCTCCTTCGCCGTTATGAAGGGGGGCTCCTTCTGAATGTCATCAAGTGTGAATATCATGTCGACCATGTTTGTGTAGACTATGTCGTGATAAGGCACCGAGTACAGGGCCTCTGTTGGGCAGACGTCGATGCAGTAGCCACAGAAGATGCACCTGTTATAGTTTATCACGGGGTACTTCTTCTTCATGACCTTGCCTGTCCTCTTGTCCTTTACAGATATCGCGACCATCTTCATGGCCCTTGCCGGGCAGATCCTTGCGCAGGAGCTGCAGCTGATGCACTTGTCGAAGATGAGGACGATGTAGCCCCTGTAACCCTGCCGCAGCCTGATGTACTCGTGGGGGTACAACAGCGTGAACCTGTTGGGGTCTACGAAGTACTTCACGCCTACTATCAGGGCCCCTAGGTTCCCGACTATAGCCCTGCCCAGGAAGGTGGCCCGGGGGACCCTCTTCTGCGTCGGCCTAGCAGGCATCACCTTCACCTCCTAAGGTATCACCCCAAAGTAGGCCTCCGCCAGGCTAATGCCGAAGGCCGCAAGCGACAGCGGTATCAACACCTCCCACGCCAGGCTGAGGGCCTGATCGAGCCTGTACCTCCCGTAGACGGCCCTCAGGAAGCTCATGATAGCCATAACTATCACCGCCTTAACGGTCACGATAAGGCTCGGAATGAAGTACCCGGTGAGTAGGCCAGGCGAGGGCACGTATGGAGCCCAGCCCCCGAGGAAGACCAGAACCAGGAGGACGGACAAGGCCCACCTCCTGATGTACGCGGCGCCCATGTTCAGCCCATACATGAGCCCGCTGTACTCGGTGTACGGGCCGGCCACTAGCTCACTTTCGGAGTCGGGTATCTCGAAGGGGAAGCCACTAGTCGACATAAGGACCGCAATGAAGCTCGTAAGCAGGGCGACCGGGTTAAGGAGCCCAAACCACAGCACCTTTGACTGCAGGCTGACTATATTAACTAGGTTGAAGGTGCCCGCGAGCGGCGCGACAGAGAGTAGGCTTATTACGGCGATAAGCTCGTAGGCCACTATCACGAATGACTCCCTCACCCCTCCAACTATTGAGAACTTGTTATTGCTGGCCCACGACAGCATTACAATGAAGATGGGCGACAGGGTTGAGAGGGCGACGGCAACGAGCAGGCTGTAATCCATGGGGTACGGCCAGTAAGTGCTGATAGAGGTGAGCGGTATCGCTGCCATTGGAAGGAGCGACAGAACTACGGCGAGGTTGGGGGCAAATATGTATGGGAGAACGTCAGCCGTGGCAGGAACTATTATCTCCTGGACCATGTACCTTACCAGGTCAGCTACCAGCTGGGTCGCACCGCCAGTACGGGGACTTATCTCAAGGGGGCCATATCTCATCTGGACCCTGGCCGCGGCCTTCCTCTCAAACCATATAATGAATATCACTACGATGAGCGCGACCAGGAGGCCGGGCAGTATGACGAACTGGTAAACAGGCGGGGAAAATATGATGTAGTGTAGGAGACCCCAACCGATGTCATACATCACGCCTAGGCTTGACATAACCATCACCTATCCCACTCAGGTGGGAAATAATCAAAGCTCCCATAGATTGCTGGAAGGTCCATAAGCCTGTGCCCAGGCATCGCGTACTTAAACGCGATTACGTTCCTAAACGACGGCGATACGACCCTGACCCTGTACGGGACGTCCTTCCCGTCGCTCTCAACATAGTAGAACATCTCACCCCTCCCGGCCTCAACCCTAGCTGAGGCCTTCCCGGCAGGCACCTTCAGGGTAGCGAAGAGCGGCATCAGCTTGACCCTGTACTTGCCAGCGTAGCCTATGTTGCCCTCATAGACGTCCTTATAGAGCTTGGGGGCTGTCTTCCAGAACTTGTCGTGCATGAAGCCCTCCCTTGGGTGTTTCTCAAGCCAGTCGACGGCCTGCTCTATAATGCTCAGGCTCTGCCTGATCTCCTCGACCCTCTGCCAGGCCCTGGCCAGCGAGTCGCCCTCGTCGAAAACGGGCACCTCGAAGTCTACGCGGTCATAGGCCTCGTAGGGCTCGACAAGCCTCACATCATACCTGATGCCGCTCGCCCTGGCGTTCGGTCCCACGACGCCTAGCTCGGAGGCCCTAGACCTGCTCAGGACGCCAACGCCCTCGAGTCTCTTCCTTATGTTGGGGTTGTTGAGGAATATCCTGGCGTACTCGTCCAGCCTCCTCCTCATGTACCTGACGGCCTTCCTCGCGTTCTCGGGGAAGTCGTCAGGTATGTCCCTCCTCACGCCTCCGAACACGGGGTATGAGTGCGTCAGCCTGGCACCGGTGAGATGCTCGGCCAGCTCGACGAAGACCTCCCTGTCCCCGAAGGCCCACATGTACATTGTAGAGTGCCCTAAGAACACCCCGAATATGCCGATCCCGTAGAGGTGGCTCGCTATCCTGTTTATCTCGCAAAGAAGCGTCCTCAAGTACTTGGCCCTCTCGGGGGGATCCATGTCAAGCAGCCTCTCGACGGCCTCGACGTAAGGCAGCGTTATGTTACAGGCGTCGAGGATCGCCATCCTCTCAAAGAGTGGTATGTTCTTTATCCAGTCCCTCCCCTCGGCTAACTTCTCCATTGTTCTATGTACGAACCCTATGTCAGGGTCAACCCTGACCATTACGTCGCCGTCGACCTCAACGAAGATCCTCATGTGCCCAGAGCCGGGATGGGCAGGCCCTATCTGGACCTCATAGACCCTTGTCCCCTCTACGGGCCTGACCTCCATCCCTGGCAGGCGTGGGACACCAGACCCCTGGACGCTTCCCTGCACGCTCATGGCTACCACCACTTTGTCGCAATAAACGCCTCGTAGTCCACCTCTATGTCGTCGCTCTCCTCCTTTACCACGAAGTCCTTCCTAAGTGGCCTCAGCGCGGCGACCACAGGTGTCAGGAGCAGAGGCCTCAGGTCAGGGTGCCCTTCGAAGACAACGCCGAACATCTCATACTCCTCCCTTTCATGGAACTCAGCGCTCAGCCATACCGGTGTAAGGCTTGGGACCCTGGGGTTGTCACGGCTTACGTAGGTTGAGAGGGAGACGACAAGCTTTGATAGCTCCTCGTTGAGGTAACTGGTCAGGTGGTACATTACCTTGAACTGCTTCTTAGCCGGGTAATCAATAACGCCAACAGAGATGACGTGGTCGAAGCCAATCTCCTTCAGCCTCCTCGCGGCATCTAACACCTTGTCTGACGCTACGACGAAGTCCAGGTACCCCTTAGAGGGCTCATACTGTGGGTTCAGGTCCTCGAGCTTCTCAGCTATGGCCCTCCACTGATCGGGCGGCTGCGGCGGCGGTGGCGGCGAGGGGGGCTTAGGG
>CAYFFY010000032.1:0-9517 GCA_964342635.1 uncultured Desulfurococcales archaeon | reverse complement strand
AGCCAGCCCCTCACCCTGAACCGAGGCTCAGTAGTCAACCTGCTCCTCCTCTGCCGGCCTGTAGCCCAGGATCTGCCTGGGCTCCCCTACACCGAGCATCTTCAGGAACCTGCGGGCCTTAAGGGGTGGATCAGGCCTTGAGGCGAGCCTGAGGCACTCCCCTACGATCTCGGCCTTATCGACCTCAGGCCACTCGAAGGGGGAGAGGGAGACGCCCCTACCGCATCTCTCCGCGACCAGCTCCTGGACCTCCAGGCACCTCGTCGAGACGAAGCACCTGGCGTAAACCTGCAGTCCCCCCTGCTCCTCCCTGTACAGTAATACCTCTACGGTGTTGTGCTCCATGTTGTAGAGGGCGGAGAAGAGCTCAACGACATCGTCGCGGTCAACCGAGGGGAAAAGGTCCTCGAGGCAGGGCCCAGCTCCCTGCGTGGGTTCTTGATCATCCCTCAACAACGTGGTCACCTCTTAAAACCCTCTTCACAGCCGGGCCCTCACTGACAGGGCGTCCTCAGAGGTAAAGGGCTTTAGCAGACCCTTGACCCGGGCGGGACCGGCTCGGCCACGGTCAGGACGATCGGCTTCTCGGAGTCCCCGCACGGGGCCGCCAGGAGCATGCCCTGGCTAACGAGGCCGGCCATCTGCTTGGGCTTCAGGTTAGCCACGACTACGACGTACCTACCGACTAGGTCTTCGGGCCTGTACCACTTGAGCAGACCGGCAAGTATCTGCCTCTGCTCCGACCCGATGTCAACTATCAGCTTGATCAGCTTCCTGCTGTTGGGAACGGGCTCCGCCGACACAACCCTGCCGATCCTTAGGTCAAGCCTCGCGAACTCGGAGTATTCAACAAGGCCCTCAGGGGCTGAGGGCTCTGCCGTCATCGTCAGGCACCCTTGCCCTTGTACCACTCCTCCTTGCCAAGGTAGGGCTGCCTCATCGTCAGGCCTATCCTGAGCGCTGCCAGCCTCTTCGAGGCCCTGCTCACCTGGGCCACCCTGACCCTAACTACGTCGCCTACCTCGACTACCCTCCCCGACTCCC
This sequence comes from uncultured Desulfurococcales archaeon, assembly GCA_964342635.1. Taxonomy (GTDB): domain Archaea; phylum Thermoproteota; class Thermoprotei_A; order Sulfolobales; family Acidilobaceae; genus Acidilobus. Next base: position 8,473 of record CAYFFY010000032.1, on the reverse strand, counting down.
TCCCCCTGAACGACCTGGTCTCCTGCTCGAAGTCGACGTCCTCGTCCATTATCTGGCTCCTGTGGACGAAGCCGTCGGTGGGCCCAAGGCTCACGAAGATGCCGAACTCCCTGGCCTCCCTCACGATGCCCATGTCGACCTCCTGGAGCAGGGGCTCATACGTCAGCACCCTGTACCTGACCGGGAAGTATATCTGAGGGTCGTTGGGCAGAACGAAGCCGTCCCCCTGGACCTCAGCCTCCATGACGCCGACGATTATGCCAAGGGTCTCATCGACCTGCCCCTCCAGCTCCTCCCTGAGGGAGTCAAGCACGGCCTTGTTCAGGTCGCCGCTGTAGGCCAGGTCTGGCCTGACGCCGACCCACTCTTCGATCGTGTACTCCGCGTACAAGTCGGCCCCCAGCTTGCACTTCCCCCTGTTTTGTGGAGGCCTTTAAGCTCTCTGCCCCGCTAGCAAAGCGAAGTCTGATGGGACGCGAGGGCGCGGGCCAGGAGGAGAGGTTCAGGGCCGTACAGCTTCTCAGGGCCGCCAGGAAGTTCTTCCCCCTCACGGAGCTTTCCCACGTGCTGGGGATGCCTGCCCCCATGCTCTCAAGGTACGTCACAGGCTCCACTCTCCCCTCCGAGGGCAACGCCAGGGCGATAATAGGGGGGCTCCTGTCGAGGGACGTGCTCACCGCGATGGTAGCCAAGGCCGTCAGGGTCTACGGGGGGTTCTACGACATAACGGGGGTCACGCTCGACCCACACGCCCTGACGCTCGTCTCCGAGTACGCCGTCAGGCGCTTCGGCGGCGCCTTCGACAGGGTCCTGACGCCTGAGGCCGGCGGGATCAGCCTGGCGACGGCCATCGGCATCGCATCCGGGAGGCCTATAGTCGTGGCGAGGAAGCAGAGGCCGCCGAACGAGGGGCCCGTCATCGAGGCCGTCTCCCTCTCAGGGCCGGCCACGTATACCGTTTTCTATATAACTAAGAGGGAGCTACCCCGCGACTCAAGGGTGCTCCTAGTTGACGACTTCAGCATACACGGGCACACGATGAGGGCCCTCGTTGAGCTCGTGAGGAAGGCCGGGTCCAGGGTCGCGGGCGAGCTGGTAGTAGTCGGGGTCGGGGAGGACTGGAGGGTCTCTGACAACGCCGAGGCCCTCCTGGAGATCAGGGGCTGACGTGGGACAGCTGGTCCCTGAGCCTCTGCGCTACCAGTGGGGCTATGTCGATCTGGGCGACCAGCGGCGAGGAGACCGGCGTCGTGTTGGCCGCGTGCACGACCCTTATGCCGGCCTCGCGCAGCCTGTCCTCGGCCCCCGGCGCCAGCAGCGCGTGGGCCACCATGACATACACGTCAATAGCCCCCAGCGACCTCAGCATCTGGGCGGCCTTAGCGACCGTGGTGCCGGTGCTTATTATGTCGTCGACTATCACGACCTTCCTCCCGGAGACGTCCAACCCCTTGGGCTTCATGGTGACCTCGCCCGTAACCCTGTCCCTCTGCTTCTCTATGTAGTCATAAGACGCCCCCAGCTCGGTGGCCAGCTCCTTGGCCCTTGGGAGGGCGCCTAGGTCCGGGGAGAGCACGACGACGTCTCCGCCTAGGCCTATGGCCTTCGCCATGAACGCGTAGGGCCTCACGCTGATGGCCCTGCCGGGGAAGTGCTTGAGGCTCTCGTCCTTATGCAGCTCAACTGTAGCTAGGACAGAGTACCCGGCCGACCACAGCGCCCTCATGACGGCCCTGATGCTGACGGCCTCCCCCTTGAGGAATGCCCTGTCCTGCCTCGCGTACGCCATGTAGGGCGCCACGAGGATTGCCTCGCCGGCGCCCGCCTCCCGCAACGCATCTGCGATGAGTATTGACGTGACCAGCGACCTGTCCTGGTCAGGATACATCGTCTTCACGACGACGACCTGCTCCCCCTTTACATCGCACGTCAGCCTCACGTAGTCCTCGCCGTCAGGGAACGTCTTGTACGCGGGCTCGCAGATCCTGGCCCCCAAGGATGAGGAGAGGGAGGCAGCGAAGGCCTTAGAGGTCCCGTCTGGGCCTGCGAGGACTTTTACCAAGGCTTCCCCCTTTACCTAGGGACCATGAAGTCAAATAAAAGCGGTGTGGGCCCTCAGCCTGGTCTCAGCCCTAGTCATCCAGGCCCGGGTCCCCCAAGTCGTCACTGGGCCACAGCCTGGCCGGCGGTCAGAGGTTAAGCTTCGATCGCCGTGGACTTAAGTCCTCTGCCAGGGACCTAACTACGTCGCCCGGAGTCAGCTCCTGCCTCACGTAGAGCTCCCAGAACCGCCAAGGCATCCGCTTCATCAAGGCCGACGAGGACCTGCTGGACACGGCGAGCAGCGTCAGGGCCCTGGACATGACGGCCATCCTCAGCAGGTTAGACGCGTACGTCGAGTAAAGGAGCCTCGTAGTCTCCAGGTCGTCAGTCCCGGCCCTGGACAGGGCCTCGGCTAGGAAGAGCGAGGACTCCACGGCAGGCCTGTTCCCCTCCCCGCTCCACGCCATGACTAGGCCCGCCGCCTCCCCGACCCTGAAGAACCTCCCTGAGTAGAGGGAGGGCCTGGAGAAGGCCGCTATTGGGGCCCCCTTGAAGTCAACGACCTCGACCTGCCCCAGCCTCTCCCTGAGGTAGGCCTCGACAGAGTACCTCACCTCTATGGCATCACGGACTCCAAGGAAGCCGGCTCCAGCGTTGACGAGCCTGCCATCAACGTCGTAGGGGAAGACCCAGACCAGGCCCCCAGAGGAGGGCCTGAAGTCGAGCCAGGCCGCCTCGGGGTCCCAGCCTCTGACCCTGGCTATCAGCCTCACGGCCAGTATCGTGCCCAAGGGGTCAACCGCGTAGGGCCCCCTCGCGTCTACAGTGATCGCCCTGCCCTCATGGGTCGGGAACCAGCTCGACCTAACTGTGGTGACCCCGAGCCCCCTGGCCTCCTCCCTAAGCGCCTGGACGAGCACAGGCTTGTCAATGATGACCCACTTGGGCGATCCCCTTAGCTCAACCTCGGTGACCGTGGCGCCGTCGAGGAGCACGCGTACCCTTCTGACGACCGTCTTTATTACGTCGGCCCTCCTCAAAATCTCCTCGACCTGAGGCTCCAGCGTCACCTGCTCGCCGCAGGCCTTTTCATACCTTGACATGGGGTCGTAGGCCGCGACCTTGAACCCCTCCTCGGCCAGCCTCAGGGCTGCCGTTGACCCGGCAAGCCCAAGGCCTACGACCTCGACGTCGAAGGTCAATATTTGAAGCCTCCGGCCTGCACTGACTCAGGGGCGGTGAAGCAATAAATGGAGCTCCAGCTGCCAGTCGAGCTGACGAAGAGCAGGAGCGGCCTACACGCCAGGAGGTCAGTAATCGTAGTTCTCGGCAAGGGAAGGCAGGAGGTCATCTCTAAGCCGACAAGGTCAGGGAAGGGCACATACAGCAAGGGGGAGGCCGGGGTAGCCTCCGTCACACTTGGCAGGGGCGAGGTCGCAGTCCACGTCTCCCTCACCATGGGGCCCAGGAAGAGGGTCAAGGGGGTGATCTCGGTCTATGACGAGAGCGGCGTGGAGAGGCTGCGCGCCAAGTATGAGAGGCTGAAGATCAGGCTCTCAGGGGGCTCCCCCGAGCTCTCGTGGGCCGTTGACAGATCTCTTGAGCTGCTTGGGCTGGAGCCCTATGTGAGGCGCAAGAACTATGGAAGAGCTGCAGGGGCTGGCCGACAGGGTTAGCCGGGCCGCAGCCGCGAAGGGCGGCAGGGTGATATATGAGCATGATGAGGTCCAGGGTGACCCCTCCCCAGGCCCCTCCATAGATGAGGTCGACCTCCCGCCGTCCCTCAGGGAGTCGCTCAGGGCAAGGGGCGTCGAGAGGCTCTACGGTTTCCAGTGGGACGCCATAAGGCTCATAGAGGGCGGCAAGGACGTAGTTCTGGTCGCCGGCACTGGCACCGGGAAGACCGAGGCCTTCCTCATCCCCCTCCTCAGGAGGGGGCTTAAGTCGAAGGGTGAGGTAAGCTCGATCCTGGTGTACCCGACCAAGGCCCTTGCAAGGGACCAGGCCCGTAGGCTCTCGTCGCTCATCTCCGGCACCGGCGTCTCGTTCGCGGTACTTGATGGGGACACCCCGAGGGATGAGAGGAGAAGGATCTACGACAGCCCCCCCGCCATACTGATAACTAACCCAGACATGGTTCACGTAGGCCTCGCCATGTCCAAGGACTTCAGGGAGCTCGTAAGCACGGCCGAGGCAGTCGTGCTTGACGAGCTTCACGTGTACCAGGGCGTCTTCGGGTCACACGTCAAGTGGCTGATCTATAGGCTTCAGGGCGTGGCCCGGTCCGACCTGCAGCTGGTAGGGGCCGGAGCCACCGTTGGCAACCCTGAGCAGCTCGGCTCCCAGCTGTTCTCGAGGGAGGTCGAAGTTGTCCGCGGGCCCCGCAGGAGGAGGGGGCGGGCAGCCCACCTCTTCCTCGACTACGGGAACAACAGCAGGTGGACCTTCGCCTCCTACCTCGTCTCGGCGCTCGTGAGGGCTGACCTCAAGGTCCTGGCCTTCACCGACTCCCAGCAGATGGCCGAGCTGGTTGCCCGCATAGCAAGGCGGTCGTTCAGCGTCGAGGTCGGCGTCCACAGGGCCGGGCTGCCCGCCGAGCACAGAAGGGGCGTCGAGAGGGACTTCGCAGAGGGCAGGCTGAAGGCCGTGGTGGCCACGTCAACGCTCGAGCTGGGCATTGATATAGGGGACCTCGACGCTGTCGTCATGGCGTCCCTGCCCAAGAGCTTCTCAAGCTACCTCCAGAGGGCTGGGAGGGCTGGACGAAGGGGACGCCCAGGCGTCATAGCCACCCTCCTGGGGGACGACCCGATAGAGGCCTACTACGCCGCCAGGCCCGAGGAGTTCTTCAACAGGCCCCCTGACCCAGGGTACGTAGAGCCGTCAAACAGGGAGATAGCGAAGCTGCACCTGGCAGCGCTCGCGCTCCAGAGGGGGTCCCTAGGCTTTGACGAGCTGCCCGGCCCCCTGAGCGCCGTAATAGATGACCTCGTCAGGGCAGGCGTCATAAAGGCCCTCGGGAGGAACTTGATAGTGTCGCCGAGGACCGCCTCCCAGTACATAGAGGCCAGGGGCCTCCGCAACACGGGCCCCATGGCCAGGCTCTACCACGGGGCCCGCCGCATAGGGGAGAGGGAGATGCCGATGGCCCTTTACGACCTTCACCCTGGGGCGGTCTACTACCATGGAGGCAAGGTCTACCTCTCCGCCTCATTTGACCTCGACACCCTTAGGGTTGACCTGAGGCCGCTGCCAGAGGGGGTCTCCTTCTACACAAAGCCCCTCTACGACATAGACGTAAGGGAGGTCTCAGGTGAGGACTCCAGGCTTGTCGGCCCTGTGAGGCTGGTCTACGGCGACGTCCACGTAGCGGTAAGCGTGAAGGGCTACGTGATAAGGGACGAGCTGTCAGGCAGCGTGGTCTCAGAGGTCTACTACGAGAGCCCCCTGAGCTGGGACTACTGGACCAAGGGCGTAATGCTGAAGTACCCGCCCCTCGACTTTGACTCCCTCGAGCAGGGCCTCAGCGCCTACCACGCCCTCGAGCACGTGCTCATATCGGCCTCAAGGCCTATAGTGGGCGCGAGCGACACCGACCTCAGCGGCGTCAGCTACCCGACAGGCCACATAGTTATCTACGACTCACACGTGGGCGGCAACGGGGCCTCCAGGCTCGTGTTCGAGAGGCTCGAGGAGGTCCAGGAGATGGCCGAGGCGATAGTTGGCTCGTGCTCATGTGAGGACGGCTGCCCCAGGTGCGTGTTCTCGCCCTACTGCGGCAACAACAACAGGTACCTCTCCAGGAAGGGCGCCCTAAGGGTCCTGAGGGCCCTCAGGGCTGCTGAGGAGCAGAAAATGGAGGAAATACCGCATGGTGGCCTAAGGGCAGCCTAGCCCCCTTAGGCCTGGGGCGCCACGACCGGCTGCGGGATCCCGACCACTATGACCTCCCTGCTGGCCTCCTCAAGGGTCAGTCCCTTCGCCTCTGGGGTGAAGGCGGCCGTCACGCCGAGGCCAAGGAGGCCAACCGCTGAGAGCAAGGCGAACAGGGCCGCGAGGCCGTAGCCCTGCTTGATGACAGGGAGTATCATTGTTGAGATGGCGGCGCCGAGCTTACCGGCGGCGGCCGATATCCCGTGTCCGGTCGACCTGTACCTGACCGGGTAGACCTCGGCTGGTATTATGAAGGTGGTCGTGTTGGGCCCCAGGTTAAGGAACGTGAAGGTCAGTCCGAACAGGGCGTAATCGGCGACCCCGCCAAGCCGCAGAAGGCCGAGGTAAGAGAGGGAAAGCAGGGCGTAGACGGCTGACAGGGCCGTGAAACCGGCTAGCTGCAGGGGCTTCCTGCCAGCGCTGTCGACTAGCCAGGCGGCGATGAAGTACCCTGGCACTCCTATTAGGAGCGGTACGCCTGACCTGAGGACTGCGTCGAAGATGGTCTTCCCGGGTATCATTGATGACGTTATGGAGCCTGAGAATATGCCCGTCCCGTAGAGCGCTATGTCCATCAGGAACCATGGGACCGCGGTACCTATCAGCGTGGGCCAGAACGTACTTAGGAACTTCCACACGCTCCAATCGGCAGCCCTTACCTCGTGGTCGATCCCCCCGTCACCCCTTGAGGCGACGAGCCTGACCCCGTGCTCAGCCTCCTTTCTGTTACCCTTGACAAGGAGCGCGTACCTGGGGGTCTCAGGTATGCGCCTCCTGTAGTAGATCACGGCCAGAGGCGGTACGGCGCCGACGGCCGCTATCACCCTCCACGCAAGGTCAGGCGGGAGGTAGGCGGTTGACGCGAGCCCCACAAGTACGGCCGTGGCTATGCCGAGTCCCTGCATGGAGAATACGAGGGCGATCATCTTGCCCCTGTTCCTAGTAGGGGCGTACTCGCTTGCTATAGTTGACGAGGCAGGGTAGTCGCCGCCGATCCCTAGCCCCATCACGACCCTTGTGGCGAGGAGCGCCGCGAAGCTGACAGAGAGCGCGCTCGCCAGGGCGCCCGCGCTGAGGATGGCGGCCTCTATGCCGTATATCCTCTTCCTGCCGAGGACGTCGAGCAGCCTGCCAAAGATCAGCTGTCCCGCGATGGTGGCCCAGAGCGAGGCTGATGCCAGGAGGCTCTCCTGGACGGAGCTGAGCCGCCAGAGGCTGCCGAGAACTATCAGGATGACTGATATGTTGAAGAGGTCGTAGGCGTCCGTGAAGAACCCCATGCCAGACATCATTACTACCTTAAGGTGTCCCAAGGTGAGCCTATCGACCTCGAGCCCCTTGAAGGGGGTGCCCGGTGTTTCCCGCTCCAACAGTTGCCCGGCACTCAGTTTCTACAAAGACTATTTAAGCAAATCTACACAATATATAATAACTTATAGAGTTCAACGTATACTATATAGAACGCTGTAGGGTTCCTTATATCGGCCCAGCCCCATCAAATCTGGGGAAACCGTGGACGGGTCCGACGTCCCCCGCGACCTGTTAGAGGCCGCTACGTCCGTCCTCAGGAACGCGTACGCCCCCTACTCAGGGTATAGGGTGGCCGCGGCCGTGAGGGCCTCCTCAGGGAGGGTATACCGGGGGGTTAACGTAGAGAACGCAAGCTATGGCCTCACCGTGTGCGCGGAGAGGGTGGCGATATTCACGGCCGTCGCTGAGGGCGAGAGGTCGATCAGGGAGGTCCTCGTGCTCACGGAGAGGGGTGAGCCCGCGCCTCCATGTGGGGCCTGCCTCCAGGTGATATCCGAGTTCGGCGACGACGATACCGTGATCTACTCCGCGTCCCTTGAGGGGGGAAGGAAGGCGTGGAGGCTGAGGGACCTCCTACCCGTGAGGTTCAGCCCCTCGCACCTAGGGCCTCAGAAGTAGGGCCTCATGGCGTAGTTTATGGCCTCGAAGGTCAGGGGGTGCGGGCCTGGCACCCAGGCCAGGTTCTTGGCGGTCAGGTTGTTCTCGATGGCGACCGTGAAGACAGCGCTCAGGTCGGCGGCGTTGTGCGCGTAGGCCTGGAAGCCGAGCACCCTCAGGCTCTCCCTCTCGAGCAGTATCTTCATCCAGCCCTCCCTGTGGCCGACTATCTGAGACTGGGCGTCGCCGGCCAGCTTGTACAGCACCACCTCGTAGGGAACTCCCATGGCCTGGAGCTCCTCCTCGGAGTAACCGACCATCGCTATCTCCGGGTAGGTGAACACTGTGTATGGGACGGAGTGGTAGTTGAACCTGTAGACCTCCCTCCCGCTGGCCAGTATGTTCTTGGCCGCTATGATGCTCTCCTTGACGGCGGCGTGGAACAACATGGCCTTGCCCGTCACGTCGCCAGTGGCGTAGACGTTGGGGAGGCTCGTCTTCATGCCGGGCGTCACCTTGATGGCGCCCCTGTCGAGCTCTAGGCCCTGAGCCTGGAGCGACTCAAGGCCGTACCCCTTCGTCCTCGGCC
>CAYFFY010000031.1:0-9614 GCA_964342635.1 uncultured Desulfurococcales archaeon | reverse complement strand
ATGAGGAGTGGAGGAGGGTCGCGGGGGACCTGCCTATCCCCCTCGGCTCCTACGTGGTCAACAGGAGGACCATGACGCTAGAGGAGGCTCGGGACGTGAGGGAGGCCTTCCAGTCTGCCATCAGGTATGCCCAGGCGCACCTCGAGGAGGCGCTGGAGTACGCGGTCAGGTTCGCCCCGGGCGCGGATAGGTCGGCGGTGAAGACCTTCATCGAGGGCTGCAGGTCGATATATGACATGGGCGAGGTCGGCGTGAGGGCTATTAAGACTGTAATAGAGCTTGCGAGGAGGAGAGGCCTGGCCGACAGGGCGCTAGGGATAGAGTTCGTTTAGCTGTTACAGAGATTCATGGCTGAAAACATTAAGGGCATGTAAATTAAGCTAAAATCTTTATCAGCTTAGCCCAATATTGAAACGGTGTTCGGGCTGATACAGAGGTGCAGCGACGGCTCCTACGTGCTTCTGGCGACTGGGAGGACGAGTGAGGGGGCGAGGGCGTACGCCCTTAGGATCAGGCCTGACATGCGTGCGGCAGTGCTTGAGGCAAGGCTTACATCTCGTAAAAGGAGACGTAGCTCGACTTGCATCGCAGAGGCAGTGGCCTCTGGCGTTGTGGCGGGGCTCCTCTCATACTTCGTCATAGGTAACGCGGTCCTTTCCGCCCTGGTAGCCGCCCTGGTAGCCGTCGCTGTAAGGCGCGCGATAGCACGCGGTCTCGGGGCTCCATACCTGAGCGGGGTGTGCGACCTCTTGTCAGAGTGGCAGCCGGTCAGCGGCATTAAGTTCGACGGTAGGAGAACCCTTCTAGGAAGGCAGTACAACGTATTCACCGTTTTCTTGGGAGGCTCTGAGTACCACGTGGCGCTGACAGATGACGAACTGAAGGAGATATCATGGCTTAGGTCCACCCGTAACGGCTAGTTAAGTTAGAGGTCAGACCTCTGGCTTCAGTGGGCTATTAAAGGCCCTTGTGACCCCGAGCAGTCGTCGCCCGTAATTTTGCTGCCTGAATGTTCGTCGATGTGCGCTATGAATAAGGCTTAGGCTTTTAAGCCAGAGGCCGTCCTGATAAGAGGGCTACATGGACTACTTCACTGGCTTGATGGAGCTCCTATTCTTCGTGCTGCTAATTTACCTGATCGCGCACCCGTACCTTCAGCTCAGGGCGCTAAGGGAGCACAGGGCCTCCCTAATCAGGGCCATGGAGAGGAAGTACGGCTGGCGCGTCATCACCATGATACACAGGCAGGAGAGGATGGGCTTCCTCGGCTTCCCCGTCTACAGGTTCATAGACATAGAGGACTCGGAGGCCGTCCTCAGGGCGATAAGGACGACCCCTTCGGACAGGCCCATAGCCCTCGTCCTCCACACGCCGGGCGGCCTCGTGCTGGCGGCCTCCCAGATAGCGATGGCCCTCAAGAGGCACCCCGCCAGGAAGGTCGTGATAGTCCCCCACTACGCCATGAGCGGGGGCACCCTCATCGCCCTAGCAGCCGACGAGATCGTCATGGACCCCAACGCCGTCCTTGGCCCGCTTGACCCACAGATACAGGTCGGCGGGCCCATGGGGGCCTCGGTGTACCCGGCGCCAAGCGTCGTGAAGGTCGCCAGGATGAAGGGTGACCGGGCTGACGACCAGACCCTGATGCTCGCTGACGTGGCAGAGAAGGCCATCAGCGAGGTGCAGACGACCATAGTCAGGCTTCTCGAGGACAGGCTGGGCCGCGAGAGGGCCCTCGAGGTCGCCAGGAGGCTCACCGAGGGCTACTACACCCACGACTACCCGATAACCGCCGAGGAGGCCAGGGCCCTGGGCCTCAACGTTAGGACAGACGTGCCGCCCGAGGTATACGCCCTCATGGACCTGTACCCGCAGGCCCTCCAGCAGAGGCCTGGCGTTGAGTACCTGCCCCAGCCACACGTGCCCTACTATGGTAGGGAGGGATCCGAAGGCGGAAGGTGAGGGGGCATTCCCAGAAAGTTATAGACGGGCCCATCATATAGGTGGCCTCGCGACCTCGGCAAGAGCTTTGAGCGTAGAGTTTATGGGGCCATTCTAGCCCAAGAGGCTACATCATATTGCCCTTTTCGGTAAATCAACTGCGGCCATCCTTTAAGTCCGCTTTAGATAGAACGCACGGGGCACGCGTCCCAAAGGCTAATCTATCAATATAGAAAGTAGAAGATAATGCCACCAGGAGTTAGGTTTTTATTTCCCACGATATGTGGTGTAAGTTCAGTAGGGGGTGCCAGAGTGGGTAGTTCGTCCCCCTCGTATATAGAGAAGGCCCAGGCCAGCGACAAGGAGCTCAGGAAGGCGCTGGGGTTCTTTGAGATAATGTTCCTGGTGCTCGGCGCCATAATAGGCAGCGGCTGGCTCTTCGGCTCCTTCTACGCGGCCGGGATGGCGGGCCCAGCGGCTGTTCTATCCTGGGCAATAGCCGGCTTACTGATGATATTCATTGCCCTGGTTTTCGCCGAGCTGTCAGGCGCCATACCTAAGACGGGCGCGATAGTCAGGTACCCGCAGTACAGCCACGGCAGCTTCGCCTCCACGCTGCTTGGGTGGGCGTACTTCCTCAGCGCCGTGACCGTTGCCCCAGCGGAGGCGGAGGCCGCTGTGACCTACCTGGAGTCGTGGTGGCCCTCGAGCTGGCCGCCCTTAACTCATACGGCAACCGTCATGGGAGCTACGGTTACCCTGCTGACGGGCCTCGGTTTCCTAATAGCGTTCGTGTTCCTCACAGCGTTCTTCCTGCTCAACTGGTACGGCGTGAAGATCCTTGGCGCAGTTACCCACGGCGCCGGCTGGTGGAAGCTTGTTATACCGTTCCTCACGGTCTTCCTCATATTAGCCCTGATATTCCACCCAGGCAACTTCACTGCATCGTTCTCAGGCCTGAACGTCACGGTCGGCAACACGACGTCTAACACGACCTACAAGTTCAGCCCAGCGCACGGGTTCGTGCCCTACGGCTGGGCGCCCGTGTTCTTCGCCCTCCCGACCACGGGCATAGTGTTCGCCTACCTTGGCTTCAGGCAGGGGCTCGAGTACGCGGGGGAGGCCAGGAACCCGCAGAGGGACGTGCCCCTCGGCACGATAGCCGGCTTTATAATAGCCATCGTACTTTACGTGCTGCTTCAGATATCATTCATAGGCGGCATTGACTGGTCAAAGCTGTACATGAACCTGACGTACACGTTCCCTAACAACACGAAGGTGTACAAGGTGGTCAGCCTTGCCCCCGGCAACTGGCAGGGCCTCGGCTACTCACCGCTCTCCTCAGGGCCCTTCTACCAGCTCCTCAAGGTGACCGGGATTAGCATCCTAGTAGGCTGGGCGGTCATACTTCTGATAGACGCGGTCATATCGCCAAGCGGCACCGGGTGGATCTACACTGGCACCACAACCAGGGTCCTCTACGGCATGGCGGCAGACGGCGTACTGCCGGAGTGGTTCCTCAGGCTTAACAGGTACAGGATACCGTGGATAGCCCTGGTAGCTTCGTGGCTGCTCGGGGCCCTGTTCATGATACCGTACGGGGGCTGGGCCCTCATAGCCAGCTTCATATCGATGACTACGGTGCTGACATACATAATCGGCGGCTCCGCCGTCATGGTGTTGAGGAGGACGGCGCCTAACATGCCAAGGCCTTTCAGGCTTGGGGGCAACGGCGTGGCGTGGGTCATCTCAGCCATAGCCTTCATAGCGTCGTTCCTGATAGTGTACTGGTCCACGTTCTCGGTGTTCTGGCTGGCGTCGGTATTCATACTTGTCGGCGTGGGCCTCTACTACATGATGGTAGCCCCCTCAAGGTTCGGGGCAAATAGGACCCATGGCATTATAGCCGGTGTGGTCTACTGGGCAGTGCTCGGGCTAACAACGTACTTCCTAGTGTGGAGGAACGTCGTGTCGGTGGTCCCCGTGTCGGTTAACTGGACCACTATCGGCTCCCTCGTCGGCTTCGTAGCCATAAACCTCGCCGTCATAGTTGGCCTAACCGAGTGGCTCAAGTCGGGGATGAACGAGGAGGGGAGGGCCCACACGAACGCGGGCTACTGGGTGATCGCCGTGCTGTTCGCCGCCTACATACTGTCCTGGCTCGGCCAGTACGGGCCGTTCTCGTCACCAATAATACCGTTCCCGTGGGACACCCTCGCCGCAGCACTCGTGTCGTTAGTACTGTTCTTCTACTCGGTCTATAGCGGCATCCTTACGAAGGACCTGGAGGCCGTGCTTAGGGAGCTCGGCGTAACGCCCGTGGCTGTAGGAAGCCAGGAGGCAAAGGGCTCCTAAATCGCTAAAGCAAATAGGTTTAACGATTGAAGTTTTTGTTGCCATTTCTTTTGATGTCACGATTTTTCGTCAGGCGCTCATAATTCCCCTCTTAACCAAAAACGAGAAGCCAACGCCCTCTTCCTCTCTCGACGACCGTGCGCAAACGGCGTAAACGTATTTTTGCGTTAACCACTTCTTCCCAGCTGTGTGCTAAATTGGGTCACGCCCTCAGGGTCCATAACGACAAGTTGGTTTTTGAGTTCTCGGGCCTCGAGGAGCTTGAGGTTCTCGCGAGGAGGCTTGAGATCGATCCCTGTGACGTAGAGGCCGTATTTGACAACATAAACGGCTGGGACGGCCTGAGGGGCCTGCTCGAGCTCAAGATAGCAGGAACTGGTATACCAGGCCACATAGTTGAGGGACGTTACCTGTTGAGGGGAGGGGGTGAGGCAATTGTTGCCGTCAGGGACCCTTCCAGGGCCATAAGGGTCAGGCTCAGGAGGGGGCCCTACAGGGAGGTAATAGTTGACGTTGACGATAAGCAGTCGAGCCTCCTGCTAATTATGGACCTGGTAAGCTCATGTGATACTGACAGGCGGCCTAACGCGTTAGAGTCCCCGAAGCGTTAATACCTTGAGACGATGCGATAGAGTCTGAGGCGGAAGCCTCCCTGCTGTATGCCCCTTACCAAGGACGGCTCGCGATAGCGTCTTTTAACCTGATCGCCAGAGAGGCCGGCCGGGGGCCGGCATGTCGGACGGCAAGAGGGCCTTGGGGCCCTCTCTCGGTGAGGCGGCCAGGAACGCTGACAGGGCGTGCGACGCGGAGGACCCAGCGGGATTCTTTGAGTCCATCTTTGACGGCGCGATGTGGGTCTGCGGCGACGCCCTCATGACGTACCTAAGCCTACCTGACGAAAAGGCCAGGCCAGAGGAGCTGGCTGAGATCGCCCTGGGCCTCATGATGTCGTACTGCGGTTTCGAGGAGGGCTTCAGGGACGTGGTCAGGAGGCTCTGTAAATATCTTAGCCGTGTATCTGGGGTAAGGCAGAGGGACAGAGCAAAAGGACTGCCAGAGGCTCCCAGCGATTATGGCAACTGAGCCTCGGGTGTCAAGGCTTAGGGGCGTCATGGAAGTGGTGTTGGCTCATAGGGGTAGACAACTATGTGAAGCCCCCGGGTGTTATGGTAGTTTATGGGCAGCTTCGCTGGGTATCTGACTTTGAGGGCGACCGTTTGTCCCTACGCCTTAATTCCAGTCACTTCACCTTCATTCATGGTCTGGCGATGGGACCTAGCCCTCGACCACCTACCCAGCTTCACGGCGGGTGGGCCATGGGACCCCTTCGAGCCCAACGGCACGGGGCTCACATCCTCGCGGTCTCCTCGCCCTTCTGGGCATCGCCCACATCGGGCGGGGGGTCACGCCCTGATAGGAGTGATGGATGAAAGGACGTAAAAGGGTCTCTATTAACGTGAAAAGGGATCCAGCCCAATAATGGTGGACTCAAGGGGGCTGATCGTTCACGTCTATGCTCACAGGGACTCGTCGCTTACGTCGGTCAGGGAGACGACAGCGAGGGCCCTCGTCATGGTCGTCGGCGTCCCGGGCGTTTTGCCGGGACCTGGTCAGGTCAGCCGCAGAGCTCGCCCTTAAGCTGGCCGCCCTTGTTGGCTGACAAGTGGGGGGCCGCTGTGTCAGGCCTGATGGAGCCGGGGCCGGGATTCGAACCCGGGATATAACGGGTCTCGGCAGGGACTACCCACTGCAGCCCGCCGCCTTGGACCGCTCGGCCACCCCGGCTCCAAGGGAACGGTCGCCGCGAGGGTCTAAAGCGTTTTACATGGACACTCGTGACGGCCTAAGGCCAGTCGGTGACCCAGGAGACCCCGTTAACGTCAACGCAGACCCTTACGGCCTGGCCTCGGCTCAGCGCGGCGCCCCCGGCTAGGCACCTAAGGGGTTTTCCTGCCCCTATGTCAACGAGCGCCCTCAGGATGCCGTCAACTGATTGGTAAACCTTCAAGACTCTGCCCCTTAGCGTGAGCCCGTTGCAGGGGGCTTCCGTTATGTTTGCTGACGTGGACCTGAAGGCCATGTGACTTCCCTTTCTAAGGAGCGTCGGGGAGGCCGAAGGGTCCTCCATGGCGCGCAGCATCTGATACTCGTCAAACACGTTTTCAAACCCCATATAGAGCGCTGCGTCAACAACCTTTGGCTCCTTGACGGCCTCTGTCGGGGTGCCCAGATCAATTAGCCTTCCAGACTTCATGAAGTAAACCCTGTCAGCGATCCTGAGCGGCCTGGCCACGCCCTGGGAGACCATCAGGACCTTGAGGCCCATATCCTTCGCCATCTCGGAAACGATGTCTAAGGTGGCCTCTGAGGTCTCAGGGTCTAGGTTGGAGAGCGGCTCATCAAGTAATAGCGCCCTCGGGTTAACAGCCAGCGCCCTGGCTACAGCGACCCTCTGCCTCATGCCCCCGCTCAGCTCCCCTGGCATCCTGTTTAGGAAGTCCCTTAGGCCGAGCCTCTCTGCCAGGGCCTTAACGATGCGGTCCCTGTCCGCGCGCGGCACGCCCCTGGCCTTCAGCCCAAACTCTATGTTCGTCCTGACGTCCATGTGTTCGAAGAGGGCGTAGCTCTGGGGCACGTACCCGACCCCCCTTGATTCAATGGGGAAACTAGTGACGTCGACTCCATCAAGGACTACTGATCCAGCGAGCGGCATGTAAACGCCAACTATCGTCTTGAGAAGAGTGCTCTTCCCGGCCCCGTTAGGGCCGAACACAAGGGCTACCTCGCCGTCCTTGACGGAGAGGGTTATGGGGCCCAGCGTGAAGTTGCCGACCCTCACCGTGACCGACTTGAGCTCAAGCAGCCCGTCTCCCCCTCTGGCGTACGGCGTACCTAGCTAACAGGAAGACCCCAAGCACGACTATAAGCATGGCTGCCGAGAACCTGGCTGCCTCAATGATCCCAAGCCCAACGTACGCCTCATATATAGCGACAGGGGCAGGATATATGAGGGACCTCCCAAGGTAAACCTGAAACGCGACTATGAGGAGGGCGCCCGCCTCAGAGGCCGCCCTCGCCCACGCTGTAAGCGCGCCCGTCGCTACGGCCCTCCTCAGCCTCGGAAGGACAACGCTGATAAACGTCCTCATCCTGGAGGCGCCGAGCGTCATAGCGACAAGCTCAACCTCAGGGTCCATAGCTTGAAGGGCGCTCTCAACTACGCGCACCGAGTAAGTAGCCGATACATACGTTACCGCCATGGCTGCGCCGAAGAGGGTGTCAACGACTCCTATGTGAAGGGCATGAAGGAGCCTGCCGAGGCCGAGCTGTGGCGCAAATGCTAGCACGATCATGACCCCAACGATCATGTGTGGCACCGCGATTGGTATATCAACTAGGGCCTCGACGAACCCCTTGAGCCTGAAGTTAAAGCGTGCCAACAGGTAGGCGAGGGGGGTCCCGAGGATCACGGCGACGAGGGCGGCGATCGAGGAAGTGACGATGGTAACTATGAGCGCCAGCTCAAAGCTTGGGACCCTAAGCGCCGAAGGAGCTCCACTCCCGCCTATCACTAGTAAAACTAATATCGGGTAGACGAAGAAGACCAGTAGTGCCCCTGAGGCCAGGACAAGTATGGCAAGAAAGAGAAGCGATGTCGATGTCAGCCTCATCGTTTATCACGGGAATATTGATGAGAGGTAGCTCACGTTGGCCAGAGGCACTGTGAAGGGCTTCAGCACGGCAGGGACTGCGCTGTAGTTGCCGTAGACTACGCCAGGCACTATTGGCTGGATGCCGTATAACTTAAGCACTGACTGGCCTAGGGGGCTGAATAGGAGCAGGAGGAAGTCTACGGCGGCCTGCTGGTTAGGGGCTGAGGTCGGAATGGTGATGGTGTACACTACGGGGTTGCAGGTGAACGTCTCGGTCTGGCCAAGCTCCGTCCACGTGACGTTGACCTCGTGATAGAAGTTGACGTAGCTTAGGTTGCCCAGGTTTATAAGTGGCGGGAGTGTTACGAAGGTCATGTTGAACCCCTTCTGGACGTACCCCTCTGTCTGAGGTATCGCGTTGGACTCGTAGGCCGAAAGTATGAACTGAACCGAGCTGTTCGCGTACATGAGGGTCAGCAAGTCGATCTCGGTGTTCCTCATCTGGTACTTAGCCGGGTTTTTGTACACGGCATCCCAGAGGTAGGAGGCGTTGTTGAAGAACGCCAGGCCAGCCAGCTTGAGAACGCACTGGGCCTGGTAGCCGCTTGGGTCTGTGAAGGGGTTAGAGACGCCCACGACAGTGGAGCTGTTCAGGGCGACTACCTGGAATATCTCCCTCCAGGTCTGGTTCCAGGCGGCGCTGAGCGGGGTCTCGGACTGGGCCTGCTTCCACAGCTTGTAGACCTCAACCCCAGTCGGCGTCTCCAGGTCAACTATTATCACCATCTGCGTGACGCCGAAGGCCATCTCGTAGTTCGCATAGCTGGGGAATAGGACCTTGGGTATGGTAGTGGTGTCAGCCGAGGCCACTAGGCTGAACACCTGCGTCGTCGCCTCCTTCTGTGCCACCTCGCCGCTGCCCGCGAACAGGGGCTGTCCTACTGAGACCTGCGGGTAGTACTGGCTGAAGTCGCTTAGGAGCTGGCCGAAGGCGAACTTCAGCGTCCCAGCGGCCCCCACGGTCAGCGGGGCCGAGGTCAGGGAGGGCGTAGTGGTGTACGTCCTAGTTGTGGTAGTTGTGTACGTGGATACCGTGGGCACAGCCTTGGTCACGGTCTTACTAGTAGCAGCCACGTAGCCTATCCCAGCGCCCACTACGAGACCCACAACGAGGCCGACCGCAAGGTATGTCCAGACCCTTCCCACAGTTGCCATGCCCCACACCGACCTTGTTGGAAGCTATATCATTTAAAAGGATTAGCAGGCTTTTGTGTGTATCAATATAAAGATGACGAGAGATCTTATTGGCTAGAGCGACCTGTGGCTCTCGATGTACCTCTTTATCGCCTCCCTTATCAGCTCGCTTCTATACGTCCTGGACTTAACGGCGAGTTCATCAAGCTCAAAGAGCGTGTCAAGGTCCAGCTTAAATGATATGACCCTCAGGCTCTTTCTCTCGTCAACTCCCATTTAGGACCCCGTAACGCCTAAGATCCACGCGATAAAGGGGTTAAGGAACGCAACATAGGTAGGCGCCTGCCCGGACAGCTATGGTACAGGATGAAACTTTGTCAAAGATAGGTTTTATTAGGGACAAGGTAAGGTGGGCAGGCGGTGCCGCCGTAGCTCAGCGGGTTAGAGCGCCGGACTCATACGGCCCCTGAC
>CAYFFY010000030.1:0-9728 GCA_964342635.1 uncultured Desulfurococcales archaeon | reverse complement strand
ACTTGGGGCCGCCAGCTATCTTGGGTACTACCGAGAGCCTTTATTGAAAGCGCGGTAACGCTATCAAGAGAAATCCTGCAATAGGAATCCATATAGCATAAGAGTATATTAGGGCTCCTTCTATACTTTTCTTGTAAGGGGGAGACAGGCCGTGCCCACAGTGCACCTCTCGCTGAGCGACGCCATGTATAAGCAGCTGAAGGACAAGTCTGACGAGATCGGCATACAGGTCACTGACCTAATAAAGCTCTACATAAAGCTCGGTCTACAGGGAGGCCTAAGTCCAAGGCAGGCCGCTGACGAGGGTCTACTCGTGAACTTATCCAACAGGCTTGACAAGGTTGAGAGGGAGCTTAAGCTCAAGGTCACAATGATGGAGGGCAGGTACAGGCAGCTTGAGGAGACCCTGGAGTATCTTCTCCAGAGGATGGACTCGCTCGAGGACCTGATAACTGACATTAAGGCAAAGAGGGCCCTCAGCCTTGTAGAGCAGGAGGGAACCACCACTAACACCTGACAGGGTTGCAGCCAGACCTCACGAGCCTACCTAGGCCCTCCCTCCTCACGTCAGCCACGCCCTTGGGCCTCTCCGAGCTGGTCCCCCTGAGCTGGAAAAGGTCGTACTCGAGGTCGAGCTCTGTGTAAATGCACCTGCTGTTAAGTGACTGTCTCGCCTGAGAGATGCCCATACTCCCATCAACGACCTGTGCTATGGGGCTCCTCTCGTAGGCCACATCCACGTCCATGAGGTAGGAAGTCGCAAGTACAGGTGACAGTGACACGGATCTCGTACCATCCCTCATGGACCTTCTGCCGTACTCCCCCCTGAAAGCAAGCAGCGGCATGAGGGAGGCCTCGGTGACGACCTCGTTGATGGCCCTCTGAATTAAGTCGACCTCGTCGGCCTCCATCCCGTAAATCCCTATGAGCCCCCCGCGCCTCGCGACGTCCGCCACGTAGGACAGCACCAGCTCCGTAGGGAGCTCACCGTCCGCCCCTGGGCCGTGCACCGCCAGGACCCTGTCCAGTCCTTTTGTAGAGTGCAGCCCTGCCAATGAAACCGCGTCGGCGAGGGGGCTCCACAGCTCCTCCTCACACCCGAGAGCAAGTACGTCCCCACCCACATCAACACCTATCACTGCCTCGACCCCGAGGGTCTCGCGGGCTACCTCGATCGCCCTCCTGACACCTTCTGAGCCCTTGCTGATGTCAATGAATAACGCCTTATCCCCAAGCAGGCCGGCGACCCTGACAAGCTGCGGCCTTAGCTCTCTGCCGAACCTAAGCGCGTATGATGACCCCGTGACAAGAGCAACCGAGTCCCCTATCGGCTCAACGTCAATCATGGACTCAAGGGGTATGGGCCCAGGGTATGGGTCCACCGAGAACCTCTCCCAGACGGCAGCCCCTATCACGGGGTTGCCCCCAAGCTTCCTGACCTTAGCATAGAGGTAAAGCGCCCCAACCACGTCACCGCCTCCGCCGACACCGAACACGAGCACCTTCCTGCCCTTCACGAGCTCAAGCAGGCTCTGAACCCTGGTCAAGGCGTCCCACAAGAAAAGGGGTCAGGGGTAATTAATGCTCGTCCTTTGCTCTTCATGAGGGGGCGATATATGGCCTCTAGGCCGTGCTGGTGACCCTGACTACATGTATTCCCCATGTTAGGGAAGTACTGCTACGCGCAGCCAACGCTCCCCCCGTCGAACAGAATCGCGGTCCCGGTCATGTACTCCGGGGACCTCAGGAGCCACTTGATGAGATCCTTCAGCTCCTCTGGCCTCCCAAGCCTTCTGAGCGGTGATAGGGAGGCGATTCTCTCCTTCCAGTACGCTTCAGGGGTAATACCGTCCCTTAGAGAAAGCTGCTCCACGAGCCTCTCGGCGCCAGGCGTCCTGAAGCTTCCGATCTGAATGACTAAGACCCTAAGCCTGTCGGGGTACCTCCTTGAGTAGAGCTTCGCCATAGCAGGAAGTGAGGACCTTACTACGTCAGCCACGCCGGTGGTCCACATAGGGGAGGCTGATGAGAAGCTTGAGGTTAGCACGACTGTTGCCTTAACGGGGTTCTTTGTGACGAGCCTCGACATGATCTCAGCCGGTGAGGCTACGTACATTCTGAATGCGTACTCCCAGTCATCCCAGCCAGCCATGGCCGGCTCGCAGGGCTCGCAGGGCGGGTTGCCGTAGCTCATGAAGACGAACTCAAGCCCGCCTAGGAGACTGATCGCCTTGTCGGCAAGACTTGCGGCCTCCCCCTTGACACTCAGATCAGCCCTAAGTGGGTACACATTTACCTTGTACGCTTTAGCAGTCTCGGACGCCGCCCTTGACAGTAGGTCATGTGACCTCGCGGATACGACTAGGTCACAGCCAGCCTCCGCCAGCGCCTCAGCAGCTATGTTGCCGATACCTCTCGAGGCGCCCGTCACGAGGGCTCTGCAGGCCATTCACACCCCGAGAGTAGTGACAGTGCGTATACATATTAATTTGGGGTCCAGCGCTCGACGTGGGCAAATGAAGGACCAGGCCGTAGTCAGCCTAAGGGAGGTGAGCAAGTCCTTCCACAACGTAGTAGCCCTCCGCCGTGTTAGCCTTGATGTCGCTCACGGCGACTTCCTAGGCCTCGTGGGGCCCAACGGCGCAGGTAAGACCACGCTAATCAGGGTCGCGCTAGGCCTCTTGAGACCTGACAGTGGCCACGTGAGGCTTATGGGCATGGATCCGTTTAGGGACCCCGAGGCAAGGGCCAAGGTCGGGGTCGTGTTTGAGAGGCCCAACCTCCCAGCCTCCATGCCGGTCATCGAGATAATGCGTAGGGCTGCGAGGATCTATGGGGTGCCGGCCCAGGAGGTGAGTAAGGTCATAGAGTTGGCAGGCCTAAAGGGCCATGAGCAGAAGCCCTTCGGCCACCTTAGCGCTGGGCTCAAGCAGAGGGCAGCAATAGCGCACGCCCTGATAGCAGAGCCGTCCCTGATCATAGCTGACGAGCCTACCAGCAACCTTGACCCTGTCGAGAGGCGCGAGGTTCTGGTGCTGCTGGCCAGGCTTAACAAGGAAGGGACAACGGTGTTGCTATCCAGCCACGTGCTGTCGGAGGTTCTCAGGGTCGTGACCAAGGTTGCAATAATCAAGGGCGGCTCGATAGCTACTATAGGGTCGCCAGACGACATAATAGCAAGCGTAAGGCTTGGGAGGGTGAGAACCCCCGACCCTGAGAGGCTGGCGAAGGCGCTCGCCGAGAGGGGGTTTGAGGTAAGGGTTGACGTACAGGCCGTCTATGTAGCCATCCGCAAGGAGTCCGACGAGAGGGACCTCCTGCTGGTACTCGCTGACGCTGTAGCGAAGGGTCTGAAGTACTACGGCCTTGACCTTGTTGAGCCTGGGATAGAGGAGGTGTTGAAATAATGGCGGCCAGGAGGGTTGTCGAGCTCCTTCACCTGGACCTATGGGACGCGCTTAGGCCGCCCGCCTTTGACATTATGCTTATTGTGGTGGCTGTCATGGCCGGCGCGCTAACCGTTATGGAGCCTGTCTCGTCAGGCCTCGCGGCCATAGCCCCGTCGAACGGCTTCAACCCAGTCTACATGTCGCTCTTCGTTACAACGCTTTACATCGCCCTCAGGAGCTCAAGCGACCTGGTAAATGTGATCCAGGGAGGGTTGATGCAGGTCTACATGGCGTACCCCGTCTCGAGGAAAGCCGTGGCCGCCGTGCTTTACGTGACGAGGTCCCTGTTACCTGCCGTCACGCTCCTTGGCCTACCAGGCCTGATCATGGCCATCATACTGTACCCAGTGGTAGTCAAGGACCCGCTTTACTACCTGGCCATGTGGGGGGCATACCTGCTGCAGAGCCAGATGTACGGGGCTGCGTTCCTCCTTATATCGAGCAGGCTCAGGTCCCCCGGCGCTGCCATGGTCGCGAGCGTCTCGTTCTACTTCGGCTACGTCGCACTATCAACCTTCCTGGGCATCTTAGGATTAATGGACGGCATCCAGGTGCTGCTCAGGGTGTCTGACGCGATGGGATTTTACTACGCACTGTACTACTGGCTTACGGCGAGTGGGGGGCAGGCCTGGACCTTGTCGGTTGTACCAGCCCTATACATCGCCTTCATGGCGATCTTCTTCACGTATATAGTAAGGAGGTTTGAGCCGATATGAGGTGGCTGTCCTCAACTATATCCAGGCTAATGCTGTACCTCGCGGTCGCGCTTGCGGTTGGCGCGACCGTGGGCACAGCCTTCGGGGTGAAGCTATCGACCTCCTACAGCGCTGCCCTCCCCTCATCACAGATAGGGGCTGGCGTCGTTGTCGTCATGCCCACTTCATCTAACGGGGTCGCCAAAATTGTCGTGACGGGCGCCTCAGACGTAGTTTACCTGAGCCTCGGGACAAACCCCATTGAGCTGCTTCCACAGCTTCACGGCCTCGGCCTCTCCGTAGTTTCCAGCCAGGGAAAGACTGACATGAGGGCCGGCGTCATAATCGAGGTGGTTGGCCTGCAGGGCAACCCTATTTTCGTGGAAGAGGCGTTCGAGAACGTAGTCAGGACGGCGCCACAGCGCAACGGCACATACGCGGTGACCTCCAGCGTAAACCCGAGCCAGTACTTGATCGTGGTCGCCGTACCGGGCAACCAGAGCCAGGGTGTGTCCTTCCAGGTATACTATGATGTCACGGGGTACTCAAGGCTCTCAAACGAGGGGGCCGCAATCGGATCCGTAGTCCTCGTCGCTGCTGCCGTAATTTACGACTCATTAAGGAGGTCACGCTTATAACCTAAACCCGCTCGGAGGCTTCGGCGATAACGCATGCCCGAGCCTCAGGAGACCGTAGTGTTGGTCGGGAAGAAGCCCATGGTTAATTACGTGCTCTCAATAATTGAGGCCTTCACGAATAACCCCTCGTCCGACGTTGTTATTAAGGCCCGCGGCAACGCCATATGCAAGGCCGTCGACGCCGTAAGCACCGTTAAGAACAGGTACTTCAAGGACGTCGTAGTGAAGTCGTTCCGCGCTGAGTATGAGGAGGTAAAGGGTGAGAAGGGGCCCGTTAAACTGCCGGCCATCGAGATTGTAATAGGGAGGTCAGGAGAGGCCAACCCGCAGCCGACGGCCTAGGCCTCCTCCCCCACTCCGAGCCTCCTGAGAAGGGAGCGGTCCCTCTTGAGCCTCCTGAGCATAGCCTTCACGGACCTGTAGTAGGTAAGCAGCTCCTTAACGTCGTTTACTGTGGTCCCCGAGCCGACAGCTATCCTCCTCATCCTGTCCCTGTCTATGATCTCAGGGTCGTCCAGCTCCTCATAAGTCATGCTCTCAATTATGCTTAGCCACTTCCTGATTTTCTCCTCACCCAGCCTCGCCTGCTCCTCACCAACCCTCACGGGCAGGGCGGAGGTCGGAAGCATCTCAAGGATCTTGCTCAGGGGCCCTAACCTTCTAATCGACTTCAGCTGGGCATAAATCGTCCTCATGGTCACCCTGCCCTTAGCTATGTCCTCCTCAACTACCTTGACGGCCCTCTCCTCAGCTTCTGCCTCCCTGACCCGCTCCAGGAGGGCCCTTACGTCGCCAAGCCCTAGCACCCTAGCCGCGAAGCTCTGGGGGTCAAACGGCTCTACCTCATCTAGCTTCTCTCCGGTTCCGACGAACTTGACCCTGGCGCCCGTAGCCGCGACAGCCGATAGGACGCCGCCGCCCCTTGCGGTTCCGTCAAGCTTAGTGACAACGATGGACCCTATGGGGGTGGCCTCGTGGAACCTCCTAGCCAGCTCGTAGGCCCTCTGACCAATAGCGGCGTCTATTACTAACATCACCTCGTCAGGCCTGACAAGGGCGGCGATCCTCTTCATCTCATCAAGGAGTCCTGCCTCATCCCCATAGCCGTGCCTCCCCGCGGTGTCAATTATTATGACCTGCGCGCCCTTCGAGAGCAGCTCTGCGACGCCCCTCCTTGCAATTTCCTCAGGAGGGCCTGAGGCCTCAGCGTAGATCATGACGCCGGCCTGCTGGGCCAAGGACCTTAGCTGGTCCATAGCCCCTGGCCTGAACGTGTCCGTGCCTACAAGGCCTACCCTGTACCCCCTCGATGAGTAGTACCGGGCCAGCTTGCCCGCGGTTGTTGTCTTTCCTGACCCCTGCACGCCCACAAGTAGGATGACCCACGGAAGCTTCCTCGGCAGGACGTTAGGCCTCTCCTCGCCCCCGAAGAGCGAGACAAGCTCATCGTAAACTATCTTGAGGAACCAGTCCTTCCTGCTGAGGCCAGGCGGGGGCTCCTTCGTGAGGGCCTTCTCCCTTATGCTGTCGGTCAGTTTCTTCACTAGCGCCACGTTCACGTCTGACCTTATCAGCTCCCTCTGTAGGTCGCGGACGAACTCGTTGACGGACTCCTCGTAGCCGCGACCGCCTCCAAGGAACCTCCTGACCGCGTCCCTGATGCCCTCAAGTACCAAAGCTCTCCGTTCACTCTGCTCCCTTGAGGCTAATAACCTCGCCCGCCGGCTCACGGGAGGGCTAACATGCGAGGGTATGAGCTTAGGGCAGTTACGCTACACCTGGGAACCATAGATGTTGAGGAGGAGCTGGAGGCCTCGATAGAAGAGGCTTCCTCTAAGCTGCTTGAGGCGGTTGACCTGGCCTCCTCGGTCACCGGTGCCAAACCCACATACGTCAGGCTTGCAATCCCGAAGATTGGCTCTGGCGATGTCCGCCGGATAGCCCAGGCGGCAGAAAGGATAGGAAGGGAAGTGCTCGTCAATGCCGGCCAGGTCTACGCATCCGATCTGACCCCTGAGCTAGGGGAACTCCTTAAGGCAGGCGTATATGCCTCGGTGCTCCTTTCCTCTCCCTCATGGGAGGAGGCCAAGAAGGCCTCGGGGTTCATTCACTCCGTAGCGTCAAGCGACCCTGAGGCCGCTACGAGGGTTGGGGTGAACACCCTTGGTGAGAGGTGGTTCGTGACGCCCTACTACCCTCTGGCGTCAGCCGTCCCGGGCAGAAACATTGTGAGCGTCGCGCTCACCTACCCTGGGCTGCTCCTGGATGCCTTCAGGAGAGAGGGCGTTAAGGGCGTCTCTGAAGCCATGAGGAGCGCAGCGTCTGATGCCCTCAGGTTCGCGGATGAGGTCTCAAAGGCCGGCGCCTACGAGCTAGGCGGTGTCGACCTGAGCGTTTCACCGTGGATGGAGGAGTCCTCCCTTGCGCTGGTTGAGGCCGTTTCAGGGGTGAGGATGCCTAGGCCGGGGTTCACATCAGGCGTGAGGGCTGTCAACGGGGCCATATCAGAGGCCTCAGTGGGCCTGAAAGTACTGGGGTTCAACGAGGTCATGCTTCCCGTTGCTGAGGACTCTAAACTGAAGGCAAGGGCCTCGGAGGGCGAAGTGACGGCCCGTTACCTTGCCATGCTGTCCGGGGTCTGCGTTGCTGGCCTTGACATGGTGGCAGTCCCGGCCTCAATAAATGACGTAGCTGGCCTCATCCTCGACGTGGCGTCCTACTCTGCTGCCAAGAGGCGCCCCCTGGGCGTCAGGGTCATCCCAGTCGAGGCTGCGGAGCCCGGCGACAAGGTTGACCTTGGCAGGTTCGGCGAGACGCCCGTAGTACCGATCTAGGCAATAAGGACGATACTTGACAGGAACGCCGTTGAGCAGCCGCGGCGCCTTTCATCACTTCTAATCGCCTCCAACACTCTAACGCAACTAGGTAAGCTGAGGCCGCGTGCCTGTCGAACCCCTTCCCCTCATGATTCTTTCATGTTCTACTGAGCTCGTAGTGCCCTTTGGGCCACCAAACACGGTTAGACCGAACCCTTATACCGTTCGTCCATGGAGGGCAGACGGGGCCGGTCTAAGGTACCCCTGCCCGCGCTCCAGAGACCTCCGCCCCGAGGGCGGGGGCGTGGCTCCCATCGGGCGGGAGCCGCCTTCGAACCGAGCTACCCTAATAAATGTTTCTGCCCCCAAGCCCCCGTGTCCCTGTATGCCGGGCCTCGAGGAGAAGCTATGGGACAGGATAAGGTCTGAGATAGAGCGGCTGGCCAGCATGGGCTGTTACGAGAGGGTTAGCGAGGCAATAAGCCTCTACATAGCGCCTAGGCTCAGGCTGATATCGGCTGCCCTCCTAGGCTTTGGCAGGGGCCCTCCCAGGAGGATCATTGACGTTGGGTGCGGACCTGGGACGTCAACAGTTGTCCTGAGGTCGCTATACCCTGACGCAGAGATCATAGCCGTCGACCCCGCTGAGGGTAATGTGGTTAAGGCCAGGTCACGCGTGGCGAGCCCTTCAGCCTGCGTGCTTGGCGTCTTTGAGTCAATACCGCTTCAGGACTCATCGGTCGACGGCGTAATAGCGATGTTCTCCTTTAGAGACGTCACTGACTATATAAGGGCCCTCGACGAGGCGAGAAGGGTGTTGAGGCCCGACGGCAGGCTCGTTATACTTGACCTCTATAGGCCTGAGCGCCCGCTGGAGTCGGCCTTGACAGCACTTCAGTTCCGCGTCGTAGCGCCTTCTGTTGGGCTCGCGATGGGTTGTGGTAGGATGGGGCTTAGGTTCGCTGACATCTACCCAACCGTGCTACATATGCTTACACCAACCCAGCTCCTCAGGGAAGCGAGGACCAGGTTCAGGAGGGCGGAGTTCTTCAGGACCCCAACAGTTGTCGGGATCCTGCTAGCTGAGGGGCCGAGGCCTTCGTGAACACGAACCTTATCAGTTCACCGGACCTTTCGACCTGGAACCTCACCCTGTCACTGTCCTTAAGCGAGTAGACTATCATCGCCGCGCACCTCCAGGAGTCCATGAATACCTCTGCCTCCTCACCGGGTTGAAGCGAGTCTAGTACCCTCATCACAAGCACGTACCCCTCAGGACACTCCTTCCCCTTGAAGTCAAAGCTCCGCAAGGTAGCTCCCCCTTCTATAAGTATAGAAAGGGGTTTTAGCCGTTGGTCAGGGCGAGAACATGGCGTTCGACAGTATGTACTCCAGCAGGGCCCTATTCCTGTCCATTGACAAAACCTCGCCCACCCCGTTTACAAGCTCGTGCCTCACCTGCGCAGCGCACTCCGGGTCGTTGAAGTTGGCGTTCCTCATGGCCAGGTAGAAGCCGGCCCCGTCCTCGTTAAAGTAGAGGAAGTAGGCCCACTCCATGTCAGCGGAGACCGCGGGCACGAGAACACCAGGCCTAAGGTACCTGAACACCCTGACAGAATCGCCAAGCTCGCGTGGCAGCCCTGAGTCGCATATTAGCCACGAGGCTGAGCACCTCTCCAGGCTTCCACTCCTGCAGGCCATAGCCTGGGGCCTACTTGTCGTCCTTCCCTTAACGTATAAATTCCTGCCGTACCTTGGTAATGCGGTGCCGGTTAATGAAGTTCCTGAGGTGCAAGCCTGGACAGATCCCAACCGGTGTTGGCAAGAAGGTAGCGATAATTGGCGCCGGCACAGCCGGGCTTGGGGCGGCCGGCCTGCTTAGGTGCAAAGGGTACCAGGTCACGATATATGACATGCTGCCGGAGCCCGGTGGTATGCTGATATTCGGCATCCACGTTGACAGGATAAGGAAGGAGCCGGTGAGGGAGGGGGTCAAGGAGCTGATGGATGCCGGGATAGAGTTCGTCCTGAACACTAAGGTCGGCACGAGGAATCTTGAAAAGATGGACGAGCTCGTGAAGCCCAAGAACGTCGTCGACCTTGAGGACATAATAAAGTCATATGACGCCG
>CAYFFY010000029.1:0-9924 GCA_964342635.1 uncultured Desulfurococcales archaeon | reverse complement strand
AGTCTCCCCCCACGCGCCTGTCTGGGGCGACTTGAACGCCCAGAAGATGTTGCCGGACCCGGGGGCGAGGGTGCCGGTCATCGGGCCAGTGGTCGCGATCAGCGTGTTGTCAGGGGAGAGGGGGTCGGTGCCCGGCCTCAGCTCGTCCCACAGGACCCTGGCCGCGTAGCCGAGGCCGCCTATGTAGAGCTTTACGTAGTCAGGCCTGAGCTCCTCAACGGACAGCTTCTGGGCAGTGAGGTCAACCCTTAGGACTCTTCCCTTGTAGCCGTACCACTCCAAGGGGGTGCGCCTGAGTATTGAAGTATGGCGACGCATATTAACCCTTTAAGGGACATCAGGTCCCTGAACAGGCCTTGGGCTCCGCGCTTTCGAGGCTGCTCGAGGAGCACGAGCTGATTAAGAGGTTCTCCTCAGTCCTTGAGTGGCTGTCCATAAGGCTTGGCTCCGGCGCAGGCGTTGACGAGGACTTCCTCGGGGCCCTCCTCTCATCACTTGACTTCGTCGAGCGATGCCATCACGGCAGGGAGGAGCAGGTAGTCTTCCCGGCCCTATCGGGGCTGGAGGGGGCAGCCGAGCTGGTCGATGACGCCCTCGCGGACCACAGGGAGTTCTCAGCCCTCGCCGAGAGGATAAGGGACTCCGTCTCCGCCGGTGACCTCAGGGCGGCGTCGGAGGCCTCCCTGTTGGCGTCCTCGCTCCTGAGGAGGCACATAGACTGGGAGGAGGCGGGCCTCTTCGCTATTGCCGAGGCATCCCTGCCGGACGAGGTCAAAGACGAAATATCAAGGAGGCTCTCGGAGGACGGGCGTTGCCCTATAGAGGCCCTGTCCAGGGGGCTTGAAGTGATGTACAAGGCCATGGCCGGTGAGTGATCTAGCGAACCCTGGCTCAGACTTCGACCTCACCGCCCCTATCACCTCCCCGCGCCTAGGGTTGGGAGCGCGCCTCCCGTCCACGACGCGGGGGGCCTCACCGGGCGCCCTCATCCTTGCCACTGCTCACGGGGTTCACCGTGGCGCCCTCCACGCGCGACAAGGCGCGGGCAGGAGTTAAAGGCGGCCAGTCTAGCCGGTCGCGTTAAGGGGGTTAGAAGTAATTTAAAATAGTTAAAGGTTACGTAAACACGTTACACGGTCGGCCTCAGGTGCCCCCTGTACTTTATCTCGAGGGCCAGGTAGTCATCGCTGACCTCGGCAGGCCTGTGGCCTATCCCCCTGGGTATGAGTATAGCGTCGCCGGCCGTGACCTCAAGCTCGCCGAGGTCAGTCTCCCACCTCGCCCTCCCCCTGATGCACACTATTAGCTCATCGGCGTCGAGGTTCCTGTGAAAGAACGGCAGCCCCGCCCTCCTCCTTGACACCTCGACGCTTATGTTGTCCCCGCTGAAGACCTGCATCGGAGGGATCGCGGCAGGGTCGGTGAGGTCGGGGGTCTGAAGGTCCGAGAGCCTGAGGACCCTTACCTCCCTTGACGACCTGAGGACCCTCGAAGCGCCTCTCTCCAGCTCGACGTCGACCTCTGAGGACGTGACCCTCTCCTTCAACTCCTAGCCCTTCTACGTTAGCTGCTGCAGGACTAAATTCCTGACCCTTTCAGGACCTAATAATGAGGGTGGTGGGCCCGGCCGGACTTGAACCGGCGACCTCCGCCGTGTGAGGGCGGCGTCCTAACCAACCTAGACTACGGGCCCCCTGACATCGCTTACTTGGGTGGGTTTTAAGAGTTTCCTTGACCCGCCCCCTTTGGGACTGTGAAGGGCCTCAGGCCCGCCCTCAGCGGGTAGTAGAGCCTGAACCTCCTCCCGCACCTGGGACAGGTTAGGACCCTGACCACGTAGTTGCCGAACCTCCAGGGCGCCCTGGAGAGCCTGTAGTCCCTAACCTGGCCCACGAAGCCGCAGTGCGGACACGTCAGCTGGTCGGAGTGGCCGGCCAGCGAGTCCCTGAGGGTCTCCATCGCCTCACCTACGCTGAGGCCGGGGGTAAGGAGCGAGGCTAGGTCATCTCTGCCTATGTATGAGAGCCATGACGCTATATGACCCTGGGATAAGTGGTACTCGAGCGCGGCGGGGTCCACACCTGAGAGCCTCTCAATCTCAGCAAGGAGCTCAACTTCGTCGTGAGCTACGCCGATGACCCTGTCGAAGCTCTTGAAGTAGAAGGGTTCCTTGCCAGCCATCGCCCGCCCCTCTAACAAGTTCGCCGGAACTATATTTGCTTAGGGTATACCCACATCGACCGCGTAAAGGTTTATAACTTCAGGGCTACAAGTCGCTTCTTTGCCTTCAGGTGTCAGGAAAGTGGTAAGGGCCCTGGTCACCAACGACGACGGCATCGACAGCCCAGGCCTGAGGTATCTCGTCGAGGAGCTGTCGGCAAGGGGGTTCGAGGTATACCTGGTGGCTCCCAGGACACAGGTGAGCGGGGCCGGCAAGTCAAACTCGCACACGGTCAAGGTGTGGCCGGTAACGTATCAGGGGACTAGGGCGGCCTGGGCCATGGACGGGAGGCCTGCCGACGCCGTGGCTATAGGGCTTAAGGCGCTGCTCGGCTTCAGGCCCGACGTGGTCGTGAGCGGCATAAACATAGGGCCCAACATGGGTATAACGGACTTCTTCACCAGCGGCACGGTCGGCGCCGCCATCGAGTCAGCCCTGCTCGGAGTGAGGGCGATAGCCTCGAGCTACTCCGTCCTAAGGGGCCTCGCGGACTGGGATCACCCCCACCTGAGGAATGCCGCCATGTTGACGGCCGAGATCGTTGAGAGGTTCTCAAAGGATAGGGGGGCCGGCGGCAACGTGGACCTCGTAATCCTGAACTTCCCAAGGGGGGAGCCCAGGGGCCTTAGGCTCGCGCACATGGCAATGATATCAAATATCGAGATATACGACGGCGAGGAGGAGGGGGTATATCACGTCCTTGGCTGGAAGACCGACAACCTCGACGAGGCCTACTCGGGCGGCGAGGAGGGCACCGACGTCGACGTCGTGAAGAGGGGCTACGCGAGCGTCACGCCCGTCTGCCTAAGGTGCATGGCCTCAACAACGTCGGACAGGTCCGCCATGGCATACCTGAACAGGCTCCTAGAGGGCCTCCTCTCCTGAGCCCTAGCAGCGCCACCTGGCGGACCATGGGAGGCACACCCTGTAGAGGAGGGTAGCCGCTAATGCCGCGGCCCTCGCGTCCTGCATCACCGCCAGGTCCTCCAGGGGGCACGGGCCGCGGCAGTCAACGATCACCTTTGTCCCGCCGCGTCGCTCAACCTCCGCCTCTGAGACGCCGAGCGCCCTGACAGTTACGTCGCCCATGGAGGCGTAGGGCACCTTCGTTTTTGAGTTAAGCAGGCTGACCCCAAGGTCCTTCGCGGGTTTCCCCCACAGGAGCGCGAGCGACGCCATGTCTGCGGCAGCCCTTGCCTCGCTGGTGAGCCCCCTCGCCTTGGGGCTGGCCTCCTCAACTAAGACTGCGGTCACGCCCGTCTCGGCCGCGAGCGACGTTAGCAGCGCTATTGAGCCGCTGGTGTCCGCGTCTATTAGCTCGACCACGTTGCTGGCGCCTATCATCTTCGGTGCCCTGTACTTCGCCAAGGCCTGGAGCCTCCCTATGACCCCCGAGAGGCCAGGGCGAGGGGTGGGAAGGGCCACGGGGTCAAGGATCGCCCTCGAGCCGCTCTTCTCAGCCTCCCTCAGCACGGGCTCAACGAAGGTCACCTCGTCAGGGCCGACGGTAACCACGAGCTCCCTTGAGGAGGCCCACTGCAGGCCTGAGGAGGCCGTCCTGGCAGGCACGCTCAGGAGTACATCAAACCGGTCAGCGTGCTGGGCAAGGGACCCGACGTCTGAGTCGAGGCCGAGCTTGACCCCCCTAAGCCAGGCCCTTAGGTCATCGGCTATCCTCGCGACGTCTTTCGGTAGGTCCCCTTTTAGCGGCGCGAGCACAACGTAGTCGGCCCCCTCGGCGACGCGGTACTCGACCCTGTGCCTGACCTCGTCATCCCCCAAACCGTCCGTCAGCAGGACCTCGCTAAGCACCGCAATGGGGGGAGGGCTGGCCGGTATTGGGGAGGACCTCGCCCTAAGCTCCTCAAGCCTGCTCCTGGCCAGGGCCTCGAGGAGTTCAGGGTTGGCTTTCTCAAAGGGGGTGGTCGGGTTGAGCACGTCGACCCCAAAGGACCTCACGACGTCGACGAGGAGCCCGAGCCCTTCGGGACCCTTAAGGTACCTCCCACCGAGGCGCGAAAGGTCGTAGGGGTAGGTCCCGGGAACGATTACAAGGTCGTACCTCGAGGCAGCCTCCCTGACGAGCACCTCCAGCCGCTCCGGGGGCGTGAAGAGGAGGCCTGGGATCTCAACGACGCCTACCGATACGCCAAGGGCCCTCAGCTCCCCCGCCGCCCTCTCGGCCTCGGGACTAGACGACGTGACTATGAGGAGACTGCCTGGCGCCCGCCTCATATTACCAGCAGCTCCCTCTCGACGGACCTGCCCTCCAGCCCCAATATCCTTGTGCTGACCTCAGTTCCGTCGCCCAGCTCAACGGAGTCCCTGCCGAGGGCAAGCCCGGCCGCTACCCTGCCTATCGAGTCGCCCTTCATGACGCCGCTCCCGCTCGTGCCGGCAGCGATTATCAGGTCGCTCTCGTAGGGCTCATATATTACCGGAAGCCCGTCAAAGCTCATGTCGTAGTGCCCGGCCCACGCCGCGTCTGGGTACTTGAGCTGGAACTGCGGCATGTACGTGCCGAGCACGGGCAGTATACCGTACGTGTAGAACCTCTCCTCGGGCTGGGGGTTCTCCTCAAGCATGAACGGTCTGCCCAGCTCGTCAGCCATCCCTATCCAGAACGTGTTCTCGAGAGGGTTCGGCCTCAGGTAGGCCCCCCTGGGGAGTATCGTGAACGGCACGATCCCGTACCTGTTGAACCCCTCAGCCCTAAGGACGCCGGAGAGCTCGCCATCAGCCTTGACTACGAAGAGCTGCCGCTTCTTAGGCCTGCTGAAGGAGTCAAGCCCTATCGAGTTGAGGAGCGTGAAGCTCCACGCCCCAAGCGCAGCGATGACCTTTCTCCCCGCCTCGACCTCCCTGCCGTCCTCCAGCCTCACCCCCTTGACCCTTACGTCCTCCCAAGGGAAGGGCTCGCCCTCTATGCCAAGGGGCCTCCTCGGCCACAGGACGAACTCCCTCACCCTCTTCCCGAGGGAGAACTCCACGCCCATTGACCTCAGCCTGTTGTAGTAGTAGTCCACGAGCTTCTCGACGTCAAGCACTCCAGCCCTCTTGAAGAGGTAGCCGCCCTCAACGTCTGAAACGCCCAGCATCTCCGCCTCCTCCGTATCCCTGAGCGATACCTTCATTCCGAGGGACCTGGCAAGCCTGTCCGAGTCGACCTCCTCAACCTCTACCCCCTCGGCTGACGCGACCCTGGCACCCTCGCTCACCTGCCTTTTCGACCTCTCGTCAACGACGAATAGGTAGCCGACATCGAGCGCCCCTATGTCGTGTCCTGACGACTGAAGCCCGAGGTAGAACTCTATGGAGCCCCTGGCGAGCTGGAGATTCACCCTGTTAGTGAACGCCGCCCTGAAGGCGGCCGCGCTCCTAGCGGTGTCGCCCGCGCCAACGCTGTCCTCCCTGTCTATGACTAGAACGCTCGAGTTGGGCTCCGCGGCCTTTACATGGTAAGCCGTGGCGAGGCCAACTATGCCCGCCCCCACGACAACGTAGTCGTACATCGTCCCTCACGTTGGGTGCAGGCTCATCACTATTAAACCCTGATATCCCATCGACGGCCCCTTTATCGCTCCACGCCAAAACGTTATCAGCTAATAAGACATATTTCAGCCCGTCGACGCTTTATATGGGGGCAAGCTTCATGCCTCCCTTCACGAGGACCGACGTGATCTCGTGGGCTAAGGAGGCTGCGAGGCAGGCAGGGCTCGAGGCTTCAAAGATAGAGTTCGAGCTCCTACGCCTCGGCGGGGGCTCACCAGAGGAGGCCTACAGGAAGGCGCTCGAGGCCTTCGCCAGCTGGTCCCTGCTGGACCCTACCTGGGAGGAGGCCGCGAGGAGACTCGTCCTCGCCAGGATCTACGCTGAGAAGGGGCTCAGACCCCCGGGGGGGCCTGAGGGCATAGAGGCCTGGGCTACGTGGGTCGGTCTCAACCTGATGTACGAGAGGTACCTACTGAGGAAGGGCGACTTCGTCTCCGAGGCCCCCAACGAGATGCTCGAGAGGGTTGCCTCCTTCGTCGCCGGGGCTGAGCTGAACTTCGGCGGAAGGGCAGAGGACGTCAAGGGCGAGTTCTACGAGCTTATGGCGTCAGGGAGGTTCATGCCCAACAGCCCTACCCTGATGAACTCGGGGACGAAGTACCACCAGCTGGCCGCCTGCTTCGTGCTGCCCGTCGACGATGACCTCGACTCCATATTCACGGCGCTGAACACGGCCGCGTGGATCTTCAAGACCGGGGCGGGGGCAGGCTTTGACTTCACGCCCCTGAGGGCGAGGGGGTCGAGGCTCTCGTCAGGAGGCCACGCGAGTGGGCCCGTTAGCTTCATGCGGCTCTTCGACCAGGTGGCCGACGTGATCAAGGAGGGCGGAAGGAGGCGGGCGGCTATGATGGGCGTACTTCACGACCTGCACGCCGACCTCGTCAGCTTCGTGGAGTCAAAGCTAGGGGGCGGGCTTGAGAACTTCAACATAAGCGTCGGCGTACATGACGCCTTCATGATGGCCGCCGCCGAGGGCAGGGAGTGGAACCTCTACGACCCCCAGGACTGCCCCCAGCTGGTGGGCCTGCTCAGCGGCGACCTGCCTGACCTCTGGAGGAGGTGCAAGCCGAAGGCCGTCGTCAACGCGGCAGAGGTCCTCGACAGGGCGGCGAGGGCGGCGTGGGAGGTCGGAGACCCTGGCCTCGTCTTCCTGGACACGATAAACGAGCACAACCCGACCCCCAGGCTGGGCAGGATAAGGACAACTAACCCCTGCGGCGAGACGCCACTGCTCAGCTGGGAGGCCTGCAACCTGGGCTCAATTAACCTGGGGAGGTACGTGACGAACGGCTCCGTAGACTGGGAGCAGCTCGAGCACGACGTAAGGCTCGCGGTCAGGTTCCTGGACGACGTGATAGAGGCCTCGTGGTATCCGCGCCCCGAGATAGAGAAGGCCGTGAAGAGGACGAGGAAGATAGGGCTCGGCGTCATGGGCTGGGCCGACATGCTTGCGGCCCTTGGGGTCCCCTACGACGACGACTCTGCTCTCATGCTGGGCGACAAGGTCATGGAGTTCATAGCCTACGTGGCTAGGGACGAGAGCAACAGGCTCGCCTCCGAGAGGGGGCCCTACCCCGAGTTCCCCAGCGGCGTCCACCGCGAGGGCAGGTTCAACTTCGAGCCACAGGCCCCGGCCTCGGCGATATACAGCGAGGACAGGGTGAGCGAGAGGGTCGTCGAGGTTGTCTCCAGCAGGCCCCACCCTGACTGGGACCGCGTGAGGAACGAGATGAGGGAGGGCACTAGGAACGCGACCGTCACCACGATCGCGCCCACTGGAAGCATTAGTATTATCGCTAGCGCCAGCAGCAGCATAGAGCCCTTCTACTCGCTCATCTACGTGAGGCAGAGTAGCCTCTTCTCGTGGATCGAGATGAACAGGTTCCTGAGGGCCTGGATGCTTGAGAGCGGCAACCTGAGCCCTGAGAGGATCAAGGAGGTCGTGGCCCATGGCGGGTCCGTGAGGGGCCTCAGCTGGGTCCCGCTGGAGCTGCAGAGGACGCTCGCCACGGCCCTCGACATAGACTGGAGGTGGCACGTCAGGATGCAGGCCGTCTTCCAGAGGTGGGTCGACAACGCCGTCAGCAAGACCGTTAACATGAGGCACGACGCGACGCCTGACGACGTGAAGGGCGTGTTCCTTGAGGCCTGGAGGCTCAAGTGCAAGGGGATAACGGTCTTCAGGGACAGGAGCAAGGGCGTTCAGGTGATGCAGGTGGCGGCCGACCTGGACCAGCTGATCAGGCAGCCACCCACGATGGGCATAAGGGTCAAGGCCAGGATGGTCCCAGGCCTAATAACGGTTGGCGACTCTAAGGTGGTTACCGTAAGCGAGGAGTACGCCGGCGGCTGCCCGACCTGCGACCTCTGACCTCAGGAGCTCTTCTTCGGTGCCGCGATCGTAACCCTCCTGTTCTTTGCCCTGGGCTCCAGGGCGTCTAGCCTTATCAGCTCCCTCATCAGCCTCCTCGCAACGGAGAGCTTTATACCGAAGGCGTTGGCGAGCCTGTAGGGCGTCACGTACTTCATCTTCAGCACCTCCTTCCTGGCCCTGTTGACTAGGTCCGGCGTGACCTCGAGTATCGGCGCTCCCTTCGGCTGTGCCTTAGGCGCCGCCCTCTGGGCCGGCCTCTTCTCGGCCTTCTCGGGCGCGGTCGAAGACAGCGGAACCACCTTGGGATGGGACGGCACCTGGACTTAAAAACGTTTGGCCTCAGAAGGAGATGGTCATGCCTCCCCTTGCGGCCCTCTCCTGCTCGCTGCTGAGCGTCGAGCCTATCTCCCTCAGCCTTGTCAGTATGGGGTTCAGCTTGCCCTGCCTCGAGTAGGCGTCCAGCGTGTTCCTCATGCTTGATGTGTGCTGGATGTCGAGCTCAAGGAGCTCAATCAGTATCTTCACGGTCCTCTCCCAGACCTCAACGAGCAGGTCCTTGGGGGCGTTGGTTGTTATGAATGGGTCCTGGAGCCAGTCGTCGAAGGCCTTGATGGTCCTCATCATGTGGCTGAACGCGAGCCTCGTGTTCACTATCATCTCGAGCCTGTCGGACTGCGCGACCCTCTGCTCGTTCTCCTTGAAGGTCTCAAGCACGCTCTGCTGCATCGAGACCCACCTGTCCAGGTTCCTGAGGAACTCGGACAGGTCAGCCCTTGCCTGGGACACTCACTGCACCCTCTGCGTTGCCCGTGGCCCCGGGGCCTATTATTCGGAACGACCGTATGCATGCGTATAGGCCAGCTTTAATTTCCAGGATGCCGTAGCGCGAGGGGTCAAGCGCTTGAAGGGCTGGAGCGGCAGGCTGCTCTGGGTTGACCTCACAAGGAAGGGGTGGAAGGTAGTCAACTACCCCCAGGAGTGGGCCCTGAAGTACGTGGGCGGGAGGGGGCTGGCAGCGAGGATCCTGTGGGAGTACATGCCCCCGGGCGCCGACCCCCTAGGCCCTGACAACCTTTTCATAATGGCCATAGGCCCCCTGACAGGCCTGCCAGGGCCAAGCACGGGGAAGCTCCAGGTCGCAGCCAAGAGCCCACTGACAGGCGGATACGGCGACGGCAACGTTGGGACCTACGTGGCCAACGAGATGAGGAAGGCTGGGCTTGACGTGATAGTCTTCGCGGGGGCCTCGGACAAGCCCGTGGTGGCAGCTGTAGAGGACGGCAAGGTCACCTTTGAGCCCGCCGACGACCTGTGGGGCCTCGACACCTGGACGACCGAGGAGAGGCTCAGGAAGAGGTACGGTAGGTTCGCGGGCATCATCGAGATAGGCCCCGCGGGCGAGAACCTCGTCAAGTTCGCGACAGTGATAAGCCAGGAGGGAAGGAGCGGCGGCAGGCCTGGCATAGGGGCCGTCATGGGGTCAAAGAAGCTTAAGGCCGTCGTCGTGAGGGGCTCCTCGACGCCAGACCTCTACGACGAGAAGTCCTACAGGGTCCAGGCAGCCAAGGCCCTAGTCGAGATCAAGGGGAGGCCTGGCTACCCGTTCTGGATGAGGCAGGGAACGATGGCGACGATACAGTGGGCCCAGGAGACCAGCGTTCTGCCCACCTACAACTTCAGCGAGGGGGTCTTCGATGACTTCAAGGGCATAGACGGCTTCACGATGGAGGCCAACAAGGTTGAGCAGAGGGGCTGCCCCAACTGCAACATGCAGTGC
>CAYFFY010000028.1:0-10245 GCA_964342635.1 uncultured Desulfurococcales archaeon | reverse complement strand
GGGTTGCCAAGGACGCCACACGTGGAGAGAAGGGTTGAGGTGCCTCAGGGGGTCTCAGTGAAAGTTGAGGGCATGAAGGTTACTGTAAAGGGCCCTAAAGGCGAGGACAGAAAGGATTTCAGCCATGCCAAGGGCCTCACCATAAGGGTTGAGGGCAACCACGTCATAGTTGAGGCCTTCATGGCCGACTCGAGGACGAAGGCCCTCGTTGGCACTGTGGCGGCTCACGTAAGGAACATGATAACGGGGGTGACTAAGGGCTTCCGCTACAAGCTCAAAGTCATATCGACTCACTTCCCGATATCGGTGAAGGTCGAGAAGGGGAGGGTCGTCATATCGAACTTCCTCGGTGAGAAGGCGTCCCGCTACGCAACCATAATGCCTGGCGTGACGGTGAAGGTGCAGGGGCAGGACATCGTCGTGGAGGGCACAGACATCGAGGCCGTCGGGCAGACCGCCGCGAACATAGAGAGGGCAACCCATATATCGGAGTTTGACCGCAGGAAGTTCATGGATGGCATCTACATCTACGCCAGGGAGGTGATCGAGTAGTGTCCGGTGAGGCCAAGGGTGCGGTGCCTGAGGAGCTGAGGAGAAGGAGGATGCTCCAGCTAAGGATGAGCAGGAAGCTTAAGCTTGAGTTCCGGAGATACCTCTCGTGGCGCATCGGCCGCATAGACGAGGCCTGGAGGAAGCCCAAGGGCATAGACAACAAGGTAAGGCTCCAGCTCAAGGGGTACCCGCCGCTGGTCAAGGTTGGGTACAGGACGAACTCCTCGGTCAGGGGAAGGCACCCCTCGGGCCTGCTGCCAGTTGTCGTCTCTAACGTGGGGGACCTCGAGGCCCTCAGTCCATCAACTCACATTGTTTATATATCCTCAAGGGTCGGCCTGAGGAAGAGGCTCCAGATAATAGAGGAGGCAAGGAGGAGGGGCCTGAGGATAGCGAACGGTGGTGCGTGATGGACTATAGCCTTCAGAGGAGGCTGGCGGCTGAGATACTCGGCGTCGGCGAGAGCAGGGTCTGGATCGACCCGAGCCCAGATAACAGGGACGAGATAGAGGCTGCCGTGACCAAGGACGACGTTAGGGGACTCATAAGCAGAGGCATTATAAGGGCCCTCCCGGCAAAGGGCAACGCCCACAGGTGGCTTGAGAGGAAGGAGAAGAGGCTCAAGGGCCACAGGCGCGGCCCCGGCAGGAGGGAGGGCACGGCAATCG
Source organism: uncultured Desulfurococcales archaeon (assembly GCA_964342635.1). Taxonomy (GTDB): domain Archaea; phylum Thermoproteota; class Thermoprotei_A; order Sulfolobales; family Acidilobaceae; genus Acidilobus. The sequence continues at coordinate 9,025 of CAYFFY010000028.1, read as the reverse complement.
CTAGGAGGAAGCCTGAGGAGCAGTGGGTCAGCAAGGTGAGGAAGATGAGGAGGTACATCAGGTGGCTCAGGGACCACGGGTTGTTGGCGAGGAAGGACTACAGGCAGCTCTACACGCTCGTAAAGGGTGACAGGTTCTCTAGCCTTGCCGACCTGAGGAGGTACATTGAGGCCAACGGCCTGCTCAAGCAGCCACAGGCTGGTGGTCAGAGGTGAAGGGGGGGCCGCGTTACAGGGTACCGCTTAGGAGGAGGCGTGAGGGCAAGACAAACTATGGCAAGCGCTTCGCCCTTCTCCTCGGCGGCAAGACGAGGATGGTCTTCAGGAGGACCAACAGGTACGTGGTGGTTCAGTTCATAGACTTTGACCTAAAGGGTGACAGGGTGGTCGCCTCGGCACACTCAAGGGAGCTGTTCAAGCTTTACGGCTGGAAGGGGGACGGGAAGTCGACCTGTGCGGCCTACCTGACCGGCCTCCTAGCCGGGGCCAGGCTCCTTCAGAAGGGCGGACGCGAGGCGGTCCTCGACCTTGGCCTTCTGAAGCCGTCCCCGGGCTCGAGGGCGTTCGCGGCCCTTAAAGGGGCCCTGGACGCTGGGGTCAGGATACCGCACGGGGATGGCATATTGCCGGGCCCTGAGAGGATCAGGTGCGAGCACGTGGCCGCCTACGCTGCTCAGCTAAGGCAGGAGAGACCTGAGGCCTTCAAGAGGCTCTTCTCCCAGCTCGCATCGCGCATCGATCCGGCTGAGCTACCTAAGCACTTCGATGAGGTTCTTGAAAAAATAAAGGCGGACTATAAGGCTGTGCTTCAGGCCATGGCGACCGAGCCCCAGACAGGCGAGGTGACGGAGGAGTGAGCGAGACGACAGGGAGAGCAGCCCAGGCACGGCCCCAGGCCGAGGAGTGGGTCCCCAAGACCAAGGTGGGCAGGCTCGTAAAGGAGGGAAAGATAGCCAGCATAGACGAGATCTTCAGGAGGAACCTGCCGATACTCGAGCCTGAGATCGTCGACCTGCTTCTGCCAGGGCTCCAGGCCGAGGTAATAGACATATCTCACGTCCAGAAGATGACCGACGCCGGCAGGGTGACTAGGTATAGGGTCGTTGCGGCCGTTGGCAACAAGGACGGCTACATAGGGCTCGGCAAGGGAAAGGCCAGGCAGCTGAGGGACGCTATTGATAAGGCAATAAGGGACGCCAAGCTCAACATAACCCCCGTAAGGAGGGGGTGTGGGAGCTGGGAGTGCACCTGCGGGGAGCCGCACAGCGTGCCGTTCTCGGTGATGGGCAAGAGCGGCAGCGTTAGGGTCGTGCTCAAGCCTGCCCCTAAGGGAACCGGGCTTGTGGCCGGCAGCATAGCCAAGGTTATCCTCTCGCTCGCCGGGGTCAAGGACGTCTGGTCGCAGACCTACGGCGAGACGAGGACCACCTATAACTTCGCCAGGGCGACGTACCTTGCCCTCAGGAACACGTACAAGTTCGTGACGTACCAGGACTGGACGAGGTGACCACAATGGCGTACCTTATAATCAGGATAAGGGGACAGCCAGACCTGAGGCCCGAGGTCAGGACGACCCTGAGCCTCCTCAGGCTTGACAGGATATACGTGGCCACCGTGTACCCCGAGAACCTGCCCGGAATTAAGGACATGCTGAGGACGGCCCAGCCAGCCATCACGTGGGGCGAGGTAGATCCCGACACCCTTGTCGGCCTGATACAGAGGAGGGGGAGGCTGATCGGCGACAGGCCAATAACCGACGACTGGGTGAAGGAGAGGCTGAAGCTCAGTGGGGTAAGGGAGCTCGCGGAGAAGGTCGCCAAGGACGAGATAAAGTTCTATGAGCTGGAGGAGCACGGGCTGAAGCCGTTCTTCAGGCTTCACCCGCCGAGCGGGGGCTTCAAGGGGTCCGTCAAGAAGCCCTACCCTGAGGGGGAGCTTGGCTACAGGGGCAGGGACATAAACCAGCTCGTCCAGAGGATGTTTTAAGCTTAAAACCCTGAATTGAGGGAGGTGATGGGAGAACATGACCTGGACGATACCTAGGGCGCACAAGAGGTCCAGGAAGCTGAGGGGAAGGACCAGGACTATGGGCTGGGGCAGGATAGGGCAGCACAGGAAGACCGGGAAGAAGGGAGGCCGCGGAGCTGCGGGGCTTGGGAAGCACAAGAAGTCGTGGATGCTCAAGCACGCCCCAGACTGGCTCGGCAAGAGGGGGTTCAGGAACCCGACCTCAAGGGGGGAGCCGGCCGCTATAGGCCTTGAGCAGCTAGAGGTAATCGTGAGGGACCTGGCCAGCAAGGGCCAGGTAAAGGCCGAGGGGGACACGTACGTTGTCGACCTAGGCCAGCTCGGCTATGAGAAGCTGCTCGGGTCCGGCAAGATCTCGATCAAGGTCAAGGTCACCGTCCTGCGGGCCACGAGGAAGGCGATGGATAAGGTTAAGGAGGCCGGGGGAGAGGTCATAGTAGCGGGCGGAGAGGAGCAGGGTTCCAGTTGAGCTCCTCCTGCAGCCCCTCCTCGCCCCTTCCGGGCGAGCTAAGGGAGATAGTTGAGGGCAGGTCGTACTTTGTCCTCTACGGGCCCCCGGCCACCGGTAAGACCAGGGTTGCCTTCGAGCTCGCAAGGCAGGCCTTATCGGAGGGCCACGACGCGGTCGTGCTGGCGACGGAGCCCGGCACGCTTACCTACGCCAGGTTCGTGGTCACGTGCGTGCCTACAGTCCCCGCGCTCTCGATAGATGAGCTGATGAGGTCCGTCATCGAGTCCGCCGCGAGGGGCTCATTCATAGTGGTTGACTCGGTAAACTGGCCCTTCAGGGGCTACGTGAGCCCGGAGAACCTCACCGTCCTGTCGGCAATATCCGCCTTGATGAGGAGGGCGGGGGGCGTTGCGGTTGGACAGGTTACAGAGGAGGGCGAGGAGATGGCTCTGGGCAGGTGGGTGCTGCCCTGGGCTCACGCCGTGGCGAGGTCGCAGAGGGCCCCCTGCGGGGGGAGGCCGTGCTCAGCCATCAGCTTCGTCAAGCCTCCCCGAGGGAGCCTTACCTTCGAGCTGACAGGCGAGGGGGTAAGGTGGCTGAACTGGCAGGGAGCTGGGCTGAATCTTTTTTCACGTTAGCAGGCACCCTTATTACTATATTCTCGCTTATGCCACACCCCTACACCAGAGGTGACCCCTGCCCGATGGGAGCTATGCTCAAAGGGGCGTGGGCGAGGGGCCTGTATATTGGAGCCCCGCGCTGTCGGGCTCGACAGGGCCCCCATCACCTGTAGGGGCAGCGAGGCCCCTGTGGCCGAGGGCCAAGCCCGTGCGCCCTACCATGATTGAACATAAAGTGATTGGAGTGAGGGCGCGGGGGCAAACGGGCCTCAGGACGCCTGACGCCTCCTCCTCATGAACTCTGACGCCCTCTCCGCCAGCTGCGCGTCCCTCTTCTCGTACTCGTAGTAGCCTATCAGGTCGTAGAACTCCTGCCTGGTCATGAGCCTGTCGAGTATGTGCTTCTGCGTCCCCCTCTGCCTCAGCTCAACCAGGGTGTCCCTTATCGCCTTTATTGCGGCCCTGAAGGTCGTGACGGGGAATATCACTATCTTGTACCCTGCCTCCCTGAACTCGTCAACTGTTATGTATGGCGTCTTGCCGAACTCTGTCATGTTGGCCAGGAGAGGCGCCTTTACCCTCCTGGCGAACTCCCTGAACTCGTCAAGGCTGTGGAGGGCCTCCGGGAATATCACGTCAGCGCCCGCCTCAACGTACATCCGAGCCCTCTCTATGGCCGCGTCGAGCCCCTCGACCTCCCTAGCGTCCGTCCGTGCTATTATCACCATGTCCTTCCTCCTCGCCTCGACAGCGGCCATGACCTTCTTCACCATATCATCGGGCTGGACGACGCTCTTCCCGGACAGGTGGCCGCACTTCTTAGGCATGACCTGGTCCTCTATCTGGACGGCCGCGGCCCCCGCCTCCTCAAGCTCCTTGACGGTCCTATAGACGTTAAGGGGCTCCCCGAAGCCCGTGTCTGTGTCGACGATCAGGGGGAGCTCCGTGACCTCGTATATCCTCCTCACGGCTTCAAGGACCTCGGAGAACGTTATTATGCCGAGGTCCGGCATGGCTAGGCTGCCGGTGAGGGCGGCCCCGGACAAATAAATGGCCTCGAAACCTACGGACTCCGCCAGGAGCGCGGATATCGGGTCAAAGACCCCCGGCGCCACCACCACGTCCCTCTTCGCAAGCAGTTCCCTGAGCCGTGTGGATGGGTGGGCCCCGCTCCTCTGCCTGTAGAGGTAAGCCACCAGCGCCCACCGGGCCTCAGACAGGCTGGCGGATTATTTGCTGATTGCACCCTGCACACCAATACAGCTTAATAGCTTGGTCGCGGTCCCGACCCCCAGGTGAGCAGGTTGGGAGGGAGGCAGAGGACCACCCTCTTCACCACGAAGGAGCGGAAGGAGCAGGAAAAGGGCAAGAAGTCTTGATCTGGCGTCCCTGGCCCTCGCTCAGGAGGCAATGGCCTCTAGAGGTACTGATCCCAGGCAGCGTTATGGCAACGGAGCAGGACCTCAGGGACAAGACGTACAAGGCTGGCCTGATCTCAAGGGCCCTCGCCGTCTTTAGGGTGGACTACGTTACCGTCTACTCAGACGACTACACGACAAGGGAGGACAGGTCCCTCCTGGTAGAGCTCCTCAGGTACCAGGTGACGCCGCCCCACCTGAAGAGGAGGATGTTCCCGCTAAAGGTCGAGCTGAGGTACGCCGGCCTTATGCCGCCGCTTAACCTGCCCAACCACGCGCCGCCGAGGGTCCCTGAGCCCGGCGCTGTCATAGAGGGCCTGGTCACCTCGACCAGGGAGGGCTCGTGCGAGGTGTACCTTGGGGAGATAGGGGTCGGCGCGCTTGAGGGCTGCAGCGAGAGGCCAGGCGACGTGGTTACCGTCGCCGTCAGCTCAACGGAGGGCGGGCGCCTTAGGCTTACGAGGGCCAGCTGGGGCAACCTGTACGTTGGGTACAGGGTCAGGGAGGGAGGGCACCTGTGGGCCGAGGTGAGGAGGCTGAGGTCAGGCGGATTCGCGGTGATAGGGACCAGCAGGTACGGCCATACCAGCTACTGGCTGCTTGGCGAGCTGAGGGACAAGCCCCTCGCTATAGTTGTAGGGGGCCCGCAGGAGGGGCTCCTGGAGTACGTAAGCCCGGCCTCTTTTGACCTTATACTTAACACCGTCCCGGCCCAAGGGACGGAGACCGTCAGGTCCGAGGAGGCGCTTATGTCGACCCTCGCGGTAGTCAACGCGTTCCTCTCAGGTTAAAACCCTGCCCAGCCACACCCTGTAGGGATGATTTGGAATCCGGGATCGGACCCCTCCGGGGGGATGGCGAAAGGATGACTGATGACCTACCTCTCTCGGGCAGGGTAGCCCTGGTGACCGGCGGCGACAGGGGGATAGGGAGGGCTATTGCCCTCAGGCTGGCTAGGATGGGGGCTGACGTTGCAATAACGTATAGGAGGCGTGAAGCCGAGGCGCTTGAGGTCGTGAGGCTGATCCAGTCCCAGGGGAGGAGGTCGCTTAGCCTGGGCCTCGACCTCTCGTCTCCGAGGCAGGCGAGGGAGGTCGCGGGGGCCGCCAGGGAGGCGCTGGGCCCCATAAGCGTGCTCGTGAACAACGCAGGCGTCGGCTTCGCCTCGCCGTTCACCGAGGTCACGCAGGAGAGCCTTGAGAGGCAGGTACTCGCTGACCTCGTTGGACCTTACGCGCTGACCCAGGAGGCCATCAGGGACATGCTTGCGGCCCGCTGGGGGCGAATAATATTCGTCTCAAGCGTCGCCGGGCTTAACGGCGTCGAGTTCCTGTCCGCCTACTCTGCGGCCAAGGCCGGCCTCATAGGGCTCGCCAGGTCGCTGGCGGCAGAGGTGGCGCGGTACGGCGTGACCGTCAACGTCGTCGCTCCCGGCTTCGTCGGCACGAGGCTTGGGCTGAGCTACTTCCAGTGGCTCGACGAGATGTCTGGCAGACAGCAGGGTGACTCCCTCAGGAGGTACCTTGAAAGGGCCCCTCCGGGGAGGCTGGTAACTGAGGAGGAGGTCGCGGCTGTGGTCGCGTTCCTGGCCAGCCCGGAGGCGAGCGGTGTGAGCGGCCAGGTAATAGCGGTCGACGCCGGGGCCTCCCTAGGCCTTGGGCTCGGGTAGCGGGAGCCTGTGGATGTAGCCGCAGACCAGGCACCTCCTGACGAGGTACCTGTGCCTCCCCTGCGACCTGACCCTCACCGAGAGCGTCAGGCCAGGTATCAGGGTGACCTTGCACCCCTTACACATTGAGAGCTTAAGCTCTCGCGGCAGGCGAACCCTGTTGGCGCTGGAGAGCCTCAGGGCCAGCTCATTTATCATTGAGGACCGTCTGTAGTCGCCCTCCAGGGCGGCCCTCGTGGCCTCCTCGGTCAGCCTCTCCGCGTCCTCAAGTATTATGTCGACCAGCTGGCGGTCCATTCAGGCCTCCTCCCCTGCGGCCGGCTTCTCCTCTATCTTCCTGAGCTGCCTCTTGTACATCTCCAGCAGCTCCTGCTCGGTCGTGGCGTCCTCCGGGCCCTTGTCGTCCCTCCACCTTATGAACCGGGGGAACCTTATCGATATGCCCGCCCCCTTGCGGACCTGGTCCATGCAGCAGGTGTGAGCAGGTGACAGGGTTAGCTCGGCGCCAATTATCTCGGCCACCTTGACTGGCTCGAACCAGACGTCGGCCTCGAGGTTTGAGACCACCCTTGGGTGCCTGTGGTCTATCGTGTAGGGGCTGAAAAGGTCATACATCCTGTTAATGTCCTCGTCCGTGAACCCGGTGCCGACCTTGCAGACGGTCTTGAAGACGTCGTTCTGTGGGTCGTAGGCGGCCATGAGGAGCGTGCCCAGCTTGCCTCCCCTCTTGCCCTTGCCGTAGAAGGCGCCCACGGCCACCAGGTCAACGGTGTCAGTCATCTCGCTCCTGTAGTCCCTCTTCAGCTTGACCCACAGCCACCCCCTCACGCCAGCCCTATAGACGCTTTCGTCGTGCACGGCCTTTATCATGACGCCCTCCGCGCCCTCTGAGACGACCTGCAGGAAGAAGTTCATTATCTCGTCGGGGTTTGAGCTCTCTATGTAGTTCGCCAGTGCTACCCTGTCGTTGGGCTTGAGCATCGACTCCAGGACCTTCCTCCTGTAGGGCAGAGGCTTAGTTGTGAGGTCCTCGTCGTCTTTCATCAGCACGTCGAAGAGGAACACCCTGGTCGGGATCTCCTTCATCACCTTGTCTATGTCGTACTTCCTCCTCCTCTGCATGAGCTCCTGGAAGGGCTTGAACTCACCTGTGTCCGGGTCTATGCCTACTATCTCCCCCTCTACTATGGCCCTGTCGACCTTAAGCGCGTCCCTTACGCCCTCGACCACGTCAGGGTACATCGGGGTTATGTTCTCAAGCCTCCTCGAGAATATTATCACGTTGTCGCCGTCCTTGTGCAACTGGCCCCTCTCGCCGTCGTACTTGTACTCCACGTAGGCCCTGCCGCCGACCTTGGTCAGGATCTCCCTGACGTCGCTTGCCCTCTCAGCCAGCATAGGCCTTATCGGTGTGCCTATCTCGGGCTTGATTCCCCTCAGCGCCTCAACCCCCTGGGACGCGACGAGCCTCGCTATCTCGCCCAGGTCTGCCCTGAGGTTGTAGGCCCTCTCTATTACGTCCCTGGCCGCCCCGCCTCCCCCGTAGGCCACGGCGAGCGCATCAAGTATTGTCGCGTCGCCTATGCCGAGCCTAAGGCGGCCCTCCACGAAGCGCACTATGTAACGCGCCTCCACGGGCTTCGCGTCCTTCAGTAGGCCCGCCAGAGTCCTAAGCTTGAGGTCCCTGCTGGACTCACCGGTCGCGTACGCTATCCTGAGGAACGAGTCGAAGACCCTTGACACCGTCAGCTGTGCCCCGCCGCCGCCCATGAAGGTGAGCAGGCTGCTCCTCAGGTGCCCCCCGGACTGCGCCAGCTGCTCCGCGACCTTCCCAGGGTCACCGAGCTTGTCGACGAGCTTTGAGACCTCCCCCTCGGTCTTCCCGTAGGCCATCGCTATGGCCTGTATGAGCAGCTTCTCCCCGACCCCCAGCTCAGGTATGCCCTTCCAGTCAGGCCCCAGCTTGCTCTGTATCAGGTAAACGACCTTATCTATGACGTCAGCAGGGGCCCTCTTCAGCAGCCCAGCCAGGAGCTGGGTCAGCTGGGTCCTGGAGGTTATCCCCTCCATTGAGCTGAAGGCCTTTGCAACCTCCTCGAAGCTCATGTCGGCCATGCCTGAGCCCAATTCCTAACTAGCCTCTGAAAGTTAAAACTCGAAAGAGGTGCAGGACGAGCTAACAGGAGCGCCGGGGGTGAACTTATAAGTTTTTCTGCCAAAATCCTACGTTTTAAACAACGAACCTTAAAGCTAAGCGCTTTTAGCATATTAGTATATTAAAACGTTTCTCAGCAGGCTTTAATAAAGTAATTCAAAAATGCAAGAGACATTCGACAAGCAATAGGCGCATTGCAATAACCGGCAATGTGTACTATACGGAATCACAAACCGGTTAAACAAGCAGTTTATTTTTCTTTAACTTTTTTATTCTCCACTTAGCATTTTGCAATTTATACCCAAACTTGGCTTGTGAGCCTCCTAGTTGTTCACAACAGAGCAACAAGCTAGCTTTTATTTTAACTGCTTGCCGAACAGAACCAAAAATGCATTAAAATTCCTTTTATTTTCTTCTTATAGCAACTACTGCCCCCAAAATTACTACTATTATGACGATTGCTCCTATAGCGATAAAGAGGTCATTATTTGAAGGGGTGCTGGAACTCGTAGGTGCGCTTGTAGGGGTAACGGTGAATGCTATAACCTGGTTCACATTTACCCCATTTACAGTGATAGTTCCTGCAGAGGGGGAAACTGTATATCCATTGATCGAGCCTACTGTGTATGGGTACGCTCCGTTTGGCTCGTTGAAGGTTATAGCGTTTGTGCTTGATGACTTTGTT
>CAYFFY010000027.1:0-10360 GCA_964342635.1 uncultured Desulfurococcales archaeon | reverse complement strand
TGGCTACGGGGAGGAGCGACTTCCCCAACCAGGTCAACAACAGCCTCGTCTTCCCGGCCGTCTTCAGGGGCGTCCTCGACGTGAGGGCCAAAACTATCACTGACACGATGGCCATAGCCGCAGCGCTGGAGCTTGCCAGGTTCGCAGAGGAGAGCGGGGGCGTGAGGGAGGACCGCATACTCCCTACAATGGAGGATTGGGAGGTGTTCCCAAGGGTCGCCGCCGCGATAGCCGTGAGGGCCGTGGAGGAGGGGGTCGCGAGGAGGACGACTACGTACAGGGAGGAGCTGGAGAGGGCCAGGGAGATAATCGGCTCAGTGAGGCAGAAGTTCCAGTCTATATGGTCGCAGGGCCTCATTCCTAAGCCGCCTGTTGACTACAAGGGGTGAGCTTCTGTGTACGCTGAGCCTGCTTCGGCTCAGGTTCGCAGGCCTACCCAGGAGGACATTGAGGCGCTGTCAGACCTCGTATATAGGTTCTATGTCTTTAATGAGGAGTTCGACCCTTCGTGGTCTGTAGTTCACAACCTGAGGGACGTGGCCTCCCAACACGCGGCTGAGCTGCTAAAGTCGACGGACTCCGTCGTGCTTGTAGCCATCGAGGGCAAGAGCGTGGTGGGTTATGTAATGGCGGTGCCAGAGGAGAACAGGCTGATCAGGGCGAGAAAATTACTTGTCATAAAGGAGCTCTACGTCAGGCCCCAGGAGAGGCGTCAGGGGATCGCGTCACTGCTTATAAATAGGGTCGTCGAGGAGGCGAGGAAGTCAAAGGTTTCGTACGTCGCCGTCGAGTATCCGGCCGCAAACACTATTGTGGGGGACATTTGCCTCAAAATGGGTTTTAGGCCCTACCTGGTAAGGGTCATCAAGGAGGTGTGAGGGTTGTCCCTTGAAAGCATTGTGGTCAGGAGGATGACGGAGGCCGACATAGGTGAGGCGGTTGAGCTCATAGCCAGGCCCCAGAGCTTCAACGAGGAGCTGGGCCCCAACTTCAAAGTCGGCGACAACCTCGACGAGGGTGTGAGGGGTTAACTGAAGAAGTCGCCTGCCAGCGAGAGGGTGGTCGTTCTCGTCGCGGTAGACGAGGGCAACAGCGTCATGGCCGGCGTCGTAAGGGTCGAGATAGTGGACAGGCTATTCTACGAGCCCAGGCTGGCCGGCGTCATAACGGACCTCTACGTCAGGCCTCAGTACAGGAGGAAGAGGCTTGGAAGGCTCCTAATAGAGAAGGCCGTAGATGAGGCCAGAAAGCAGGGCGCTGGAATAGTGACCGTAGTTTACCCCGCAGGCAACCAGATAGCCGACTCCTTCTACACAAAGATGGGCTTCATCCAGCTCAACAAGGAGCTCTACAAGCCATGTTCACGCTGAGTACGCCTGCCGGTGCCAGTTTTTTAGTACAGGACTACTGAGAGGCGTCCAGGGCTATGTCCCAGGAGATATCCCCCAGCCTTCAGGAGTACCTCACGGCCATATATAAGAGGGAGGGCGACATCAAGTGGGTAAGGACTACTGACATTGCTGAGGACCTTAGGATAGCGGCCGCCAGCGTGACAGAGGCCTTCAAGAAGCTGGCGGAGATGGGCTACATAGAGTACCTCCCCTACAGGGGGGCGAGGCTGACGCGCAAGGGGCTGACACTCGCGGAGAGCGTAGTGTCGAAGGAGACCCTCGTTAGGGAGGCACTAATCAGGATGGGCTTGAGCGCGGAAGAGGCCGACAGGCTCGCCTGCCTTGTGGAGCACGTAATCTCCGACCAGGCCGTTAAGGCCATAGTTGAGTTCCTATCGAGATGTGGGGGCGAGATGTCGGGTGGGAAAGGTTAGGTTCGGCATAAGCATAACCGAGGACCTCTCAAAGGAGCTCGACCTGCTCGCAGAGAGGGTGAGCATAAGCAGGAGCGACCTGGTGGAGCAGGCCATAAGGAACATGCTAAGTGACTACATGCACTACCTTGTCCCCCACGACTGCGAGGGGGTCATGGTCGCTGTCTGTCCTGAGAACAAGGGCAGCGAGAGGGTAATTGAGGAGTTCAGTGACGTGGCAGGTGCCTACCTGCACTTCCACCAGCACAACATGTGTTACGAGGTCCTTATGCTGCAGGGCCCGTCAAGGAGGATAACTGAGCTCCACGGCAGGCTGGCCTCTCTTGGGTGCGGCGTCAGGTTCCTCCCAAGCAGGTCGCTTGAGGGGTACGCGGCGTCCAGGGCGTCGAGTGGCCAGCAGTCAGCTTAGTACTTGGGGGCCTCAACTATGGACCAGGCCTTGTCACGGTAGGACTCAAGCGCCCTCTGGTGGGCCTCGAGGAACGACGTAAGCCTCCTCGCGCCCAACGCCTTGCACTCACCACACAGCATGGCCCCTGACCTGCACCTGCTCTCAATGGAGGCTAGCTCCGAGTCTTCAGGGACCAGGTAGTAGGTGTACTGGTCAAACACGGGGCACTTGTCAGGCTCCCCTCCCAGCCTCCTCTGCTCCTCAGCAGTGTTACGCCCCCCGGTCAGGGAGGCCTTGAACTTCCTCACAGCCTCCTCGATAGGGTCCGTCAGGAATATCGTTGACTCAGGCCTGCTGCTGCTCATCTTACCCCCGTCGAGCCCCCTTATCAGTTTATGGTATGTGGCGGCGGGTGGCCTGAAGTGCTCTATCTCGCTGCTCATCCTGGTCGCTATGTCGCGGGTCAGCCTCACGTGGGGGTCCTGGTCAGCCCCCACGGGCACCACGACGTGCTTGTAGCCGCCGTATTCCGGGAGCATCGGGTGCAGGATGTCGGCCACCTGCGTCAGGGCGCTCACGATCTTGCCAGGCGTGAGCTCCCCGTATATTGCCTCCATCTCGTTGGCTGTAACCTTTGAGCTGAAGAGCTGTATGAGCTCATGGTAGGGAAGCCCCCTCGCCGTCTGGAAGTAGAACTCCGTCCTTGAGGGGTCCAGCCCGATCGCCAGCAGGTTGGCTACGTACTCCTCAACGCCTATCTTTACGGCGTCCTTCCTGGGCATGTGCCTCACTGCGTAGGCCTCGGCGTCTGCGAGGCACACGAACACCTTGAAGCCGAGCCGTTGGTAGAAGGCCAGCTGTAGGCCTGTTAACATGTGTCCGAAGTGGAACCTCCCGCTCGGCATAAAGCCGGTGACCACAGTTACGGGCTCGCCCGCCTTCCAGGCCTCAAGGACCTTGTCCAGGTCCCTGTGCCCAAAGATTATCCCTCTCCTCATGAACGTACTGGGCTCAACGCCTAGCTCCTTCAGTTTAGCGAGGACCTCCGAGAAAGGCCTTATCCCGAAGAGGTCATAGAGCCTCCCGTAGTCCTTTATGTCAGGCCTTCCCCATGGGTCGATCCTGGGCTGCTGCTCTGCCAAATAGTCGGTCCCACCGCATCCAGAGGAGGATAGATAAAATCTTTTTCGCGTCGTACTTAAAAGTCTTGGAGCACGATTGTTCTCCAGGGAACATGCTAGACGAGGCCGACACGTCGATCCTTTCGCTCATATCTGACAAGGGCCCTATCACGCTATCCGAGATCTCGAGGGAGCTGGGCTGGAGCAAGAGCATGATCCACAGGAGGCTCAGGAAGCTTGCAGACCTCGGCCTCATAACCCTGAAGGAGGTTGGAGGGGTTACAATAGCCAGTCCGGGCTCTACTCGATCGTCGACGGTCGCATTAATCGGCATACTTAGGGCGAGCGAGTACCCTTACGTTATCCCCCTGATCAGGAGGCTGAGGGACAGGTTCGGCCATGTTGAGGTGAGGGTGTATGATGACGCGTACATGGAGGTGATGGACCTTGCAGCCGGCAAGATACAGCTCGCCTTCGCCCCTGCCGTAACGCTCCTTCTCATGAACAGGGTGACGAGAGGCGGCGTCTACATAGTAGGAGGGGGCAGCAGCGGGGCGCAGCCGTGATTGAGGGGGGTGGCAAGGAGGGCCACGCGACGACCAGGATGTCGTCAATGGAGCTGTGCGCCACACGCCTTGGCCTGGAGGCCCCCAGGGTATATGCATCTAGCGGGGCCGAGATACTTCGCCTCGTCGAGACCGGGGCGGTTAAGTACGGGGTCTTATGGGAACCTTACGTCACGATAGCCAGGAGAAAGGGGATCAGGGCCGAGCGGTGCGAGCTTGAGACCTGCTGCCTGCTGGGGGCCAGCGCGTCCGTCGAGGGCCTCTTTGACACCGTAAGCAGGCTCGCCCAGGAGTCTATAGCCGAGATCAGGTCTGTCGACATTCAGGCCTACGCCAGGCTGGTAGGCCTTCCATACGAGCTGGTTTCCGAGTCGGTCAGCGGCTACACGTTCCTTGAGGAGCCCGACGAGGCCCTTCTCTCAAGGATAATGTACCCGTCCAGGGAGGTTGTGCTTCCGCCCGACGCCGTACACGAGGCTATCAGGGGCTAGGGAGGCGCCTCAGAGTCTCGACTAGCTCTATGAGGAGCGGAGGGAGGCTCACAAGGAACGGCGTAACCCTCGGACTGAAGAATTCGCTTTTCACTTTTTCCCACAGCTCGCCAGCCGCCGACGCGTAGCCTGCCACGGACTCCCTAACAAGGTCGGCAGGGGCTCCAAAGAACCTTGAATAGTAGTAGTAGACCGCGAGGTCCCAGGCCCCCTTCATCGCGCTGAACGGGCCGGCCTGCTCAGCGTCTATGAGCCACGTTGTCTGGCCAGTCACGACAAAGTTCCCGGGGTTAGGGTCCCCCAGCGCGAACCCGGCCCTGTGAACCCTCGCCAGGGCCTCGCCCGCATACCTCCACACCCCCGGGTCCTCCGACTTCATTACTACGTCGCCGCCAACGTATTCCCTAACCATCGTGGCGCTCATAGGCGACAGGCAGAGCGAGATGACCCTCGGCGTCCTAATCGCTGCCCTCATTACGATGAAGTGCGCGTACTCGTTCGACGCCCTGCTTGAGGGGGTCTGCCTGAAGGGGTAGGCGCCTATGGAGATGAGTCCCGCGAGCAACCACTTCGGTATAGCGTACGAGTAGTCCTTTATCACAATGACGGCGCTGTTGCCCTCGCAGACCTGCGTCGAGAACAGTAACGAGGACCGGCTGCAGCGGCCATCGCCAACAATTACCTCCCTGACCCCCTGAACGGCGTCACACCTGCCAAGCAACATTCCCTCCTCAGGAATGAGAAGCCCAAAGGGGTCCATGAGCGCCCTGCTAGGCTTGCACGACCTCTGCGTGAGCCAGATGTAAAGGCCGGCCGCCCCGAGGCTGCTCAGCGTGGTCTTAAGGATTGATGTCACAACGCTCGTCATGGACCCCCTGACCTTCCTGGGGCTGATGATAACGCCGTCCTCTCTCACCTCCCCCACATCGGAAAGGTACCTCCTGTAGCCATCACCTACGGCCTCAAGCTGCGAGTGTGACAGGTTGAAGAAACAGGCGTGGGTCTGGGCATGTCTTGACATCCTTGCAGCTGGGAAGTACTCAGGAGGGACTAGGACCCTTCTCGTCGAGGGCCCAAGCCTCGTGGCTAGCTCTGCCGCCTCCTCGACTACGACCCTCCTTCTGTAGGACTCAATGAGGGGCCTAAGCTCGTCATCAAACGAGGTGGCCGGCAGGAGCAGTGAAGCGAGGGACTCCCCGAGGACGCCGGCCTCGGCGTCAAGCCTTAGGAGGTCAAGGCCTACCTGCAGCTCCCCCTCGCCGTTGGCCTTGGGCGGCGAGGACCCCTCCACGACCTTCAGGACGTAGTTAGGTGCCACTACCGTCGCGCTCATTTGCTTGCGTACCTCCTCCACTGGAAGCAGCCGTCAAGCGACCTGACCTCGACAACCCTGTGCAGCGGTATCACGGTCTCCCCGTCACGCAGCGTCATGGCCCACCTGCTCACGCTCAGTACGTCTGACCCCCTTATCTCGACCAGCCTCTGGTCGCCCTGGGGCGTCCTCTCAACGTATACTATCACGTAGGAATCAGGCCTCCCCCCGTTAACGGCCCTCCTCACTGCCTCCTCAATCATCCCCCTTCTCATTAGTCCCCGTCAAGTATAAGAGCCCCCTGGCTTATTTGCGTGAGAGCGTAGCCGCCATGAGGGGGGATGACCCTTTCTGCATGATAGCTGCAGGTAAGGCGGACGCCTACAAGGTATACGAGGACGACCAGGTGATGATAATCCTTGACAAGAAGCCAGCCAGCCTCGGTCACGTCCTCGTGATAACCAAGGAGCACTACGAGGCCGTCGAGGACGTGCCACCGGACGTCTTGGTCAGGGCTTGGCTGTCGGCGAGCGCGGTTGCCCATTATCTAAGGAAGGTGAAGGGGGCACTAGGCGTCAACCTGATAACGAACAGCGGCTCCCCTGCAGGCCAGGTCGTGTTCCACTTTCACATACACGTCATACCGAGGTGGGACCCCGGGCCAATAGTGAGGGGGGTCAGGCACGACCTGACGGACGAGGAGGCCAGGAGGGCGCAGGCCATATATGAGGGCCTACATGAGGTCATAAGGGAATACCTTCAGTCGGCAACCGAGGCAGCGCTCAGAACTCAAGACCCACCTCATTCTGGCTCGGCCTCGCCGAGCTCATCACAGCGCCAGCTATATTGAGCCCTGACCGCGTTATTATGCGTGGTGGACACATGCCTTGCCTCGCTGAGCTGCACTCGCACTCCTCGGTCAGCGACGGCAGGCCAAACCCCGAGGAGGTAGTCATAGCTGCCGCGAGCCTGGGGCTCGGCGCTATAGCGGTGTCGGACCACAACACGTTCAGGGGATCGGCGATAGCCATGAGGGCCGCGAGGCGGATGGAGCTGGGCGTCTACGTGATTCCAGCCAACGAGGTAAGGACCTCGAGGGGCGACGTAATAGTGCTGTGCCCTAGCCTCCCCGAGGATGACCCTCAGCCTGGCCTTGACCCCGCTGAGCTAAGGGACTGGTCAAGGGAGAGGGCCTGCGTCATAGTAGCCGCCCACCCGTTTCATCCTGGAAGGCACGGGCTCGGCCTATACCTGCTGAGGAACTATGGGCTCTTTGACGCTATTGAGGCCTGGAACGCCAGAGGGCTTCCGCTATTTAACCTCCTGGCCGAGAGGTTCGCCTCATCAAGGGGGATGCCGATGACGAGCGGGAGCGACGCCCACGTGCTCTCCGAGGTAGGCGAGGCCCCGACCAAGATGGCCGTAGATGACTGTAGGCCAGAGACCGTCGTCGAGGCCATAGTTAAGGGCCTCTGCCGCCCAACGCGGGGCCTCATGAGACCCCACGCGGTGCTGGAGGCCCTCAGATGGAGTGCAGAGAGGAGGCTGAGAAGGCTAACCACAGGCCTACACGGGGCACTTTTTGAGGCGTCCTAGGGCAGCAAATTACGTCAGGTCGATTATGACCCTCGTCGTAGGTTCCGGTTCAGGGATGCGGAACGAGACTATCGAGTTGCCGTATCCTGAGAGGTCAATTATGTCCCTTGGCCCCTTGACCTCGTAGCGCTCCCAGGCCGCCTGCATCGGCGGCAGGGACAGGTCGTACTCGTTCACCATGATGGTCGTCGGCCGCTCCGACACGACCCTGAGCTGGGGAGACCTGTAGCCCGCAAGCGGTATGCCGCCGAACGTCCTGTCCTTTATGAGGTAGATCGGGACAGAGAACCTGATGGGAGGCCCCCTCGACTCCACCACGGAGAGTGGCAAAACGACGAACCCTCTGTACCCAGTGTCTATGGGCGTAGCGTTGTAACGCGAGGTGTTGGACATGGTGTTTGTTGCTACAACGAGCCTGTCGGCGACGGGCTCAAAGCTCGTTATCCTTGCACCTGCGGCGAAGACTATCCTTGCTGTCGGCGGCGTCATGTACACGAGCACGCTGGGCCCGACAATGGTATTCGTGGCCCTCGCCACAACCTCCTCAAACTGGTTCGTGGGCATCACAACCGATTCTGAGAACGAGTTAAACGCAACCAGGATGCCGCCCCCTATTGACTTAGCAACCGTCCTGCGCGCGAAGTAGCCTGAGTCGCCGAAGTCGAAGAGCCTCACGAACCTCACTGGCTCGAGGGACTCGTCTATCGGGTTACCGACGAAGACCCCTCCCTTCACGAGGGCGAAGAGCCTCCCGTACGCGGATGCTATAGGGCCCGTCTGAGGCCAGCTGACGGGCGCGCCGTCCACTGACCTCCTTGCTATGTCACCAATCGGCGTCTGTATTACCTTGCCAGAGAGCACGTTAACGCACTGGAAACCAGTGACCGCCTTCGTGAAGAGAACCCCCTTGACGTCCTTGATCTGCCTCTCTAGCACGTCAAAGCACGCGTACTCGTACAGCACGGCTCCCTTGAGCGCGGCCCTATCAGAGATCCTCATCATGGTTCCCCTAGCTCTGTCAATTGCGTAGACGCCGAGGTTGATAGTCCCGTCCCCTCTCGCCACGAGCAGCTCATCGCGGACCGGGTTGTATATGATCTCGCTTACCTCGCCGGCCCACTCGTCGTCCTTTCCGGCTCCCTCCTTCCACAGAAGGCTAACCTTCCTCTCAAATATGTCATATGAGTGGACGTGACTGTACTTGTTCTTAAATGAGACGAGGCCCAGTCCGTTGCCGACCCTTACGAAGTTCGCCGGGGCGTGGACCCACCCGCCGAAGTACATCACGCCGTCAACCGCCTCGACGGCGTTATAGGTGTCCCCGCCTGACGCTGGGCCCGGCCCCACGAGTTCAAAGCGATAGACGTCAGTTCCGTCATCCCTTACGAAGTAGGAGGCCGCGTCAAAGGCCAGGGTGTAGTACAGCACGCCCCTGTGATACTTTAGGCCGAAAATGCCGCCGCTGCCCCACTCTGGGCCTAGGCTAGGCGGGTGATCGCTCAGCCTGCTGAGGACGTCCCTTACGGCCGTGCAGCCCACCCTGTCTGTACGCCCGCTTTTAAGTTAAGAGCCTAAACGAGGGTGGGTGAGACGATGTCGACCGAGCAGAAGCCAAAGAAGAGGGGCAAAAGGGCCTGCTGAATTTAGTAGACCTTCCGTTCAATATATTTCTTTTCGATGTACTCAACGAGGTCCTCGGGCGAGTACTCCTTGCCGAAGGACCTCCTCAGTAGCTCCTTCGGCGCGAACGTACTGCCCCATTTGTGGACCTTCTCCCGCAGGTACTCCTTGATGGCCCTGAAGTTCCTCGAGCTGACAAGGTCGCTAACCCTGGTCCCGGCCCCGTTGATGTCCTTAAGCATCATTGAGGCTACGATGTTGCCGAGCGTGTACGTCGGGAAGTAGCCTAGGCTTCCGTGGGCCCAGTGCACGTCCTGGAGCACGCCCTCAGCCTCGTTGGCCGGCCTCACGCCTAGGAGCTTGTCAATCCTCTCGTTCCAGATCTCCGGAAGGTCTGAGGTCCTCACCTCCCCGTTTATCATCATGAGCTCCAGCTCGAACCTGAGAAGTATGTGGAAGTTGTAGGTGACCTCGTCGGCCTCAGTCCTGATCAGGCTTGGCTTCACGTTAGCGAAGTACCTGTACACGTCCTCATCCGTGTACCCCCTCGTGAAGCCAAGCTCCCTGTCGAGGACGGGCTTAACTACGCTAACGAAGGCCGGGCTGCGGCCAACCACGTTCTCCCAGAACCTGCTCTGCCCCTCGTGAACACCCAGGGAGACCCCTCCACCTATAGGGGTCATGTCAAGGTCCGGGTCGACCTGCAGCTCATAGGTCGCGTGGCCGAACTCGTGGACGACGCTGAACAGGGACCTCTTGAAGTCAAACCCCTCGTACCTTGTCGTTATCCTCACGTCGTTGACCCCCATGTTAATAGTGAACGGGTGAGGCGACACGTCAAGCCTCGCGCGGTCTGCTGGGTACTCAAGGATCGACAGCACGGCCTCATTAACTTTCCTCATGGCGGTCTCCTCGTACTTGACCTCCTCCAGCGGTGACCTGGCCGTGAAGTAGCCCTCAGACATGACCTTGTCGAGCGCCTTCCTGAGCGACGGCTCGAGAACGTCGAAGACCTTCCTCACGTCCCTTGTTCTGAGGCCCTCCTCATGGAGGTCAAGGAGGGCGTCGTATGGGTTCTCATCGTAGCCTAGCTTCTCCGCAATTTGCCTGTTCAGGTCAACTATCTTTTCAAGGTACGGCCTGAAGGCCTCGAAGCTTGACTTGGCCTTGGCCTCCCTCCAGGCAATGAAGGCCTCCTGTGACGTCTTAGCCAGCTCGTAGTTTAGGCTGGGGGGTATTTTCTTCAGGATTGTGATCTCTCTGTCAAGTACCCTCACTACGCCCCTCTCGTACTCGTTAAGGTTCTCCTGGGCCTTGGCCCTCTCAACGAGAGATACGAACTGCTCGCCGGTGAGGAGCTCCTGGTAGAGCGTTCGCAGCTCCGCCATGGCCGTGGCCCTCTCAACCACGCCGGCCTGCGGCATGTAGGTCTCCTCGT
>CAYFFY010000026.1:0-10388 GCA_964342635.1 uncultured Desulfurococcales archaeon | reverse complement strand
AGGCCTTAGCCACGTTCCTGAGCCTATACACGTGGTAGTTCGTGAAGGCGTCGAACACCTCGTCGACGGTCTTTACAACGTCCTCGTCCTTTACCTTGCTCTTCTCCCTGTCCACCCTTATGCCGTGGGGGCTCAAGTACCTCCCTCGGCCCCCATGAGCTCAAGGAGCTCCTTGGGGACAAGCCCCTTCCTAACGAGCTCCCTGGCCTGGGACTCCTCGTACCTGTGTACGAGCTCCCCCTTCATGTCGGCCGTCCCCCAGGGGAGGAATAGAACGAGGTCGCCCTCGTGGATCCAGACCCTCCTCCTCATCTTTCCGGGTATCATTGCCCTGTACTTGTTCCCGTCCGAGCAGACGACCTCCACGAAGTTAGCCCCGAGCAGCTTCTCGGCGACGCACAGCATCGTTCCCTCCTGCTCGTTGGGCAGCGGCGTCTCTCCCCTGCTCCCCTGGGACCTCTTCTGGATCAAGCTAGGCTTCCCTCCTGAGTATGTACACCCTGCTCTGAGATAGATAAACTAAAAACTCTTGCCCCTCAGCCGCGTCCTCAGTCAGTATCACGACCTGGGAGGCCGGCACCTCTAGGGAGCCTGCATCCCAGGTGAACACGTACCTGTCGCCCTGCCTGCTCAGGAGCATGGCCCTTCTCACGTTGTCCCCCTCATATGGCCCGAACTCTGACGACCAGAGCTCCTCAGGGGTCATGACCATCCTCCCGTTGGACTCAAGGTCTATCAGCAGGAACCCCCTCGGCGTCTTGGCCAGGTAGAACATGGGCCTCCCGTCAACGGACATTAGGTCACCGGGGGCTATTGTCGGGATCCTCACGGAGACGTAGAGCTTTGACCTTAAGCCGCCCCCCTTATACGTCTCGATTATGCGGGCGCCGGCCTCCGCCCTCAGGCGGGCTGCCAGGGTCCTAGCTGACGACCTGTCCCTCACGTAGACGTCAAGTCCCTCCCTCAGCTCCTTCACCTTAATGACCTCGTCGCTGAGGGACTCAACAAGCCTCCTGACCAGGTCGAGTGAGAACTTGTCTTC
This sequence comes from uncultured Desulfurococcales archaeon, assembly GCA_964342635.1. Lineage (GTDB taxonomy): Archaea > Thermoproteota > Thermoprotei_A > Sulfolobales > Acidilobaceae > Acidilobus. The sequence goes on along the minus strand of CAYFFY010000026.1, from coordinate 9,346 downwards.
GGCCAGCGGCCTCGGGTACGACCTGACCTGAACAACGGCCGAGTAGCCGGACCCCGTCTTTCTGGAAGCGCATATAGGGCATAAGGTAGGCCTTGGCGTCACGGAGACTACTATGACGTCAGACACCACGACGTCGTTGTACCTCCCCTCTACCCTCACGTAGGCAGACCTTGGGGGCTCTCCCTCCGCCAGCTCCACGTCAACAATGGCGACCTCCTGAATCGGCTCGACTGGCCTGACCCTGTTCGCGAGCTGGGCGATGAGGTAGTCCCTGAGGGACTCTGGGAGGTCATCATAGGGGGCTGACCACCTTCCCCTGTCCCTGTGGGCGTGGCAGGAGACGCAGTACGTGAACTCCACGGACTGCGGCGCCCTGGCGACGCCGTACTTCTTGACGAAGCAGTCCCTGCAGAGGCTGCCTATAAACGGGACCTCGTTGCTGCTCCTGCCGCACATCGGGCATATCCTTTCAGGCATCGGCCGGACCTGCATGAACTCGCATAAGGGGGCGACGCCTAAAATAGGAGGGGGTCCGGCTTGCGGGTCGCAGTCCTCGGCGTCGGAACCATGGGGTCAGCTATGGCCTCCCGCCTTGCGGGGCAGGGCTTTGAGGTGTACCTGTGGAACAGGACGAGGGAGAAGGCGGAGTCCCTCGCCAGGTCCATCGGCGCGCAGGTGCACCCCAGCCCCTGGTCAGCGGCTGAGAGGGCCGACGCCGCCATAGCCTTCGTGTCTGACGATAACGCCCTCCTCGGCGTGGTGGCCGACATGAGGAGGGCCGACGGGCTGCTCTTCATAGACTCATCGACCGTCACCCCTGTCGCGAGCCGCGCCGCCTCACAGCACCTATCCGCGCTTGGGATATGCTACGCGGAGGCCCCAGTCATAGGCGGCGCTGGCGACATTAGGCAGGGGAAGGCCATCTTTCTGGCCTCAGGCGACAGGAGCTGCCTTAGGACCGCGTCCAGGGTGCTGTCTGCCGCGGGGGAGATGCTCGAGGTTGGCGAGGAGATAGGTTCAGCCATGGCCCTGAAGCTGGCATACAACGCGATCCTCATATCGACCGTAGGGGTGCTGGGCGAGGCCCTCGCGCTCGCGGAGCTTTACGGCGTTAGCCCCACCCTCCTCCACCAGGTCCTCGGTAGGACCGCCTTCTCTGAGGTTGCCAACAAGTACCTGCCCCGCATCCTTGACCCTAGCGCCCCGGTTCACTTCAAGCTCTCGCTCGCGGCCAAGGACCTCGAGTACGCCAAGAGGGCAGCCTTTGACGCCGGCGGCTCGCTGCCGATAGTTTCAGCCGCCTCAAGCCTGTTCAAGCAGGCCGACTTCCACGGGCTTGGAGGGCTTGACTACACCAAGGTCTCGGAGTTCCTCAGGCCGAGGAGGAGGGCCTCATAGCTTTGGCCCGACGGTCACCTCTCCTCAGCGGTCCATGTAATCACAGGCCCCCACACAGACCTGGGCTTCAGGGGGTATAGGTTTATTCCGGTCTTACCTGATCAGCTCAAGCCTGTGGGCGCTCAGGTCCTCAAGGGCCTCAACGTCGCACGGGGGGATTTGCGTCAGCTCGGGCGAGGTGACACCCAGAGCCCTCAGGGCCTCCTGAAGGCCCTCCCTCGACTGAGACCCGACGGCTACAACCTCGCCGCCCCTAGAGGCCTCAACGGCCTGGCTCACCTGCCTCGTGCGAGTCAAGTAGAGGAGCGCCTGAAGGGACGGGTTCCTGAGCCTGGAGTAGCCCGCCGCATAGTCCTCCTCTACAAAGGTCAGGGCTACCGCGAGCGCGCAGGGGTCAGGGGGTGACCTGAGCCTGACTACGAGCTCCCCTGGGGGAAGGGTTGACGACAGCCTGGCCAGATCGTCGTCGACGACTCTGACGCCTATGCAGACCGCGACGTACCTCCTACCCCAGGGAAGCTCGGCCTCGTACGCCTGGCAGGCCGTCAGCACGTGACACCTGGGACAGAGAGCGAGAGCTTCTCGGTTAAATTACATACCAGGTAGTACGGGTTCACGAGGCCGACCTGTACGTAGACCGGCGCCCCCTGACCATCATAGGCCAGGACTGCTGGCGTGCTATCCAGGCCATGCTGAAGGAGGAAGCTCGCGGTCGCATTAACGAGAGGCTCGTACGAGCTAATCTCAGCCTGCGTTACGTTGTACCCGAGCCTCTCGGCCATCTCAAGCAGGGTCCCGTTGGTCGGCACCACGAGTTGCTGGGCCCCGCCCTGCTCGTACTGCTCAATCCAGTACACGTAGTAGGCGTAGTTCCAGTCGAGGAGCTGGGTGAAGGCCCCCTGGCCGTAGTGGTTATAGACCGCGTCGAGTATCTCAAACATTGGGACCGAGTACTCGTGTATTGGGAGGCCCAGGAATATCACCCTGGCCTGGCTCGTGTTAACGGAGATGTAGTAGAGGAGGGGGAAGGTCTGGTTGAGCTCGATCGCGCAGTACGGGCACTCAGGGTCGTAGACTATCACTATCACCTTCTGCGACGTCGCCGGGCCAAGCGAGGGTGTCTCGTTCAGGAGGTTAAAGCCCTCAACGTCGGCCAGCGTGAGCGACTTCGGGCCTGAGGTGGACAGGGGCGTCGTTGTGCTCGTGCTTACGGGCTGAGCAGGCGTTGTCGAGGTCGTAGAGGTCATGGGGCTACGCGGCGTAGCGTAGTAGCTCCTCAGCCCAAGGTAGAGGGCAACGCTCACGACGATGACGATTACCACGAGGAACGCCTCAGCCGATCTCGTCATGCTCCTCCTCAAGGCGGTTCTCTAAAAGGAAAACGGTGAACGGTTTAAAGCTTGCCTCTCATGAGGAGGTTGAAGAGCCCGTGGTTGCCTGGCCGCCCTCCTGCTGCCCCTTCTGAGGCTGGGTGAGGGACTTGAGCTCCTTCTCAAGCTCCTTCTCAATCTCCTCAATGGGCTTAGGCGGCGGCGTCGTGTAGAGCGTGTAACCTATGTAGGCGAGTATCCCAAGGACCACTATGACTATTATGGAGTCAGTCAGCTTGAGGAGGAACATGCCCGCTATCTTTGACAGCGAGGGGAGCCATAGCACGACGTTGTAGGCAAGTATTATCAGTACTGATATAACTAGGAGGGCCGCGCCCGTGAGCTTGTCCTTGGACATGTACTCCACCGCAGATGCCCTGGAGGGCTCGTATTTATATATGCTTACCATGTTCAACCCCACAAGCATTATCGGGGCTAGAGCTCAGCATCGAATTAATGCCTCAATGACGCGCAGCCATGACGCCGCGTTTTCAGTGGCCTGGTAAGGCAGCTCTATTAATCGAAGTTGACGTTAATCCCTAACAGTCACCCAAACGCTCTATGACGGCCCTGAAGATCTCTCTCGAGACCTCCTCTGCGGGTCTCTCGGAGGTTCCCTCAGCCCCCTTAACCCTAGTCACAATGACTCCCCTCGCCTCGGCGGCCCTCAGGACTTCCTCGAACCTCCGCTTAACCGCTATAAGGAAATCGGCCCTCTCGAACGCCTCGCGCCTCCCCCTGGCCGACAGCCTGGCCAACGAGACCTCGACTGGCACGTCAATGTAGACCACGATGTCGGCTTCCCTGGCGAAGGAGTTCACCTCCCAGAGCCACGAATCGGCGGCGCCGGCCGCGCCCTGGTAGGCTATCGAGCTGTACTTGTATCTGTCAGTGACTACTAGGTAGCCCAGCTCGATCGCGCCCTCAATCCCCCTCCGGCCTGGAAGGCCTGGGTCTGATTTGACGTGCCAGGCCCTGTCGGCCGCGAAGAGTAGCGCCATGAGGATGGGGTCAGGTGACTGGCTAGACAGCTGGGACCTTATTACTTGGCCTATGGGCCCGTCCGTCGGCTCCTTCGTGTAGACCGACGGGCAGCCGGCCAACGTCAGCGCCCCCGATAGCAGGCGCGAGTGCGTGGTGAGGCCGCTGCCGTCAATTCCCTCGACAGCTATCAGCGCCCCTTTCATGGCCTTATAATTCACCCGCCTTGACGCCTTAAAAGGCGTCTTGCTGTCGGATAAGCGATATTTTTTGAATAATGATAGAATTAAGGTTAGCTTAAAAACCTTGGGGGACTACTCAGGCGCGGTATGAACTACTCCAGGATAAGGGACACGATGAGGACGTTCGGACCGGCGTGGCTAGTCATGATAGCAGACGTAGACGTAGCCTCGATAGTGACGGGTCTCCAGGCCGGCGCCAGCTGGGGTTACAGGATGGCGCTGTTTATGCTGCTCCTTGCAGCCCCCCTCTTCTTCGTTCAGGACGTCGCGGGCACGCTGGGGACTGTGGCAGGGCTCGGCCTGGGGACCGCGATCAGGAAGCTCTACGGGGGGAGGGTCGCGGCGCTGGCCTCAGTACCCATGGCGATAACTGACGTCTTGGAGTACATAGCGGAGTACGCGGGTATAGCGCTGGGCCTTAGCCTGCTGGGCATCCCGGTCCTCCCAGGCCTCATCGTTGTGTTCACGCTTCACATCTTCGTGGCCTGGACCGGCAGGTATAGGCACGCTGAGGCCTTCCTACTGCCTGTCAGCTTCATCCTCGTGGCCGCGCTCGTCGCCTCGGCTGTCGCGGTGAGGGCCGACCCGATAAGGGTGGCGTCCTCGATGCTGTCGCCCCCACCGCTCACCAACGGCTCGTTCGACTACATCGTCGCCGCCAGCGTCGGGGCCGTGATAATGCCGTGGATGCTGTTCTTCCACTCAGGCGCTGACGCCAGGAAGGGGCTTAGCAGGTGCGACCTCAGGTCTGAGAGGCTTGAGACGCTGGTGGGGGCCATAGTCTCCGAGATCCTAATGGCTATCACTGTCGTTGACGGGGTTGCGATAGGAGACGCGGGCAACCTTCTTGACTTCAGGGCGATGATAGACGCCCTGAGGCCCTTCGGGTCCCTGGCCAGGTACGTCATGGGTGTTGGCTTCGTCTCAGCAGGGTTCTTGGCCCTCGTTGTGGTGTCCCTTGCCTCGGCCTGGGGCGTCATAGAATCCCTGGGGCTGAAGAGGGACACCAAGGCCTACAGGGCCGTTTACGTAGCTGAGTCGCTCCCGGCGATCGCGATAGTGCTCCTCAGCAGGAACCTCGTGGCGCTAATGATAGGCCTCATGGTGTCCTTCACCATCGTCCTCGCCCCCGTGCTTTACCTCCTCGGCAGGATAGCCTCGCGGAGGGACCTACTGGGCGACCAGGCGCTTAGGGGGTGGAGGGCCGTCACTTACTGGGCCTTCTCAGCCCTTATAGTGGCCAGCGGCCTGATAGCGCTTGTCCCGGCGCTGTGAGGCGCTACGGCTTAAGGCCTCCAGCGCCGTACCCGTGAAGGGGGGCCCTTTTGGCAGAGGAGCTGACCTTCCAGCTCCTTGACGTTAGCTACGAGGTCGAGGCAGGGCGCCCTGTAATAGAGATATGGGGGAGGGACGACAGGGGCAGAAGAATTCTCATCCTCGACGACACGTTCAGGCCCTACTTCTACGCCCTGCTGAAGGAGGGGACTGACCCCCAGCTTGTCACCTCGGCGATTAAAAGGCTCTCCAAGCCGCGTAGCCCCATAACGTCCACCGAGGTCGTTGAGGCGAGGTACTTCGGTAGGCCTGTCAGGGCGATCAGGGTCCAGACCGTCGTCCCTGAGGTCGTCAGGGAGTACAGGGAGGAGGCCGCGAAGGTGTCTGGCGTAGAGGACGTCCTGGAGGCCGACGTGAGGTTCTCCATGAGGTACCTCATAGACAGGAACCTCTACCCGATGAGGTGGTACAGGGCCTTCGGTGAGAGGGTCCAGAGGAGCGACGTTATGGTTGACGCCGTCTACAGGCTGACGTCAGAGATGGCGGAGGAGCCGTCCCTAGCCGACGTAGACCCGCTCGAGGGCCTGAGGGTCATGGCCTTTGACATAGAGGCCTACAACCCGCAGGGCTCCCCAAACCCGGCCAAGGACCCGGTCATCGTGATAGGGCTCGCGTTCAACGACGGTGAAAGGCTGCAGCTGACCGCGAGGGGGCACGACGACAAGGACCTCATCAGGGAGTTCGCTGAGGTGATCAGGAGGAGGGACCCTGACATCATAGTCGGCTATAACCAGAACTCCTTCGACTGGCCATACCTCCTCGATCGGGCCAAGGTAAACGGGGTGACCCTCGATGTCGGCAGGAAGAGGGGGGCCGAGCCGAGCCCGAGCGTCTTCGGCCACATCTCGGTGCAGGGGAGGCTCAACGTAGACCTTTACAACTTCGCTGAGGAGATCGAGGAGGTCAAGGTTAAGACGCTCGACGAGGTGGCAGACTACCTCGGCGTAATGCCTAAGGAGAAGAGGGTTAACGTGGAGTGGTGGAGGATAGCCGAGTACTGGGACAGCCCTGAGAAGAGGAAGGTCCTCCTTGACTACAACATTGATGACGTCCTGTCTACTCTAGGGCTGGCCGGCCAGTTCCTCCCGTTCGGGGCCCAGCTGAGCCAGATCAGCGGGCTTCCTCTTGACCAGGTTGCGGCCGCCAGCGTTGCGTTCAGGCTTGAGATGAGGTTCATGAGGGAGGCCAAGAAGCTCGGCGAGCTAGTTCCGAACAGGAAGGAGGAGGAGACGAGGGCCCTTGAGACGTACACAGGCGCTGTCGTGCTTGAGCCAAAGCCTGGCGTCCACCAGAACGTGGCGGTCCTCGACTTCGCTAGCATGTACCCCAGCGTTATGGTGAAGTACAACGTCGGTCCAGACACCCTCCTCATGCCCGACGAGACCTGCGAGAGGGTCTACCAGGCTCCGGGCGTTGGGCACAGGTTCTGCGGTGACAGGCCCGCCTTCTTCAGGAGGGTTCTCGAGAGGTTCCTCAAGTGGAGGGCCGAGGTCAAGCAGGCCATGAAGCGGTACCCTGAGGGCTCCCCCCAGTACAGGCTCCTCGACGAGAGGCAGAGGGCCATCAAGGTTTTGGCTAACGCCAGCTATGGCTACATGGGGTGGGCCGCGGCCAGGTGGTACTGCAAGCAGTGCGCCGAGTCCGTGACGGCATGGGGGAGGGAGCTCATAATGAACGCGGCCTCCCTCGCGAGGTCTCTCGGCCTGAGGGTCTACTATGGCGACACCGACAGCCTGTTCGTCGAGAATGACCCGCAGAAGGTCTCGCAGCTCATCGAGGGCATCACCAAGGGCCTCGAGTTCGACATCAAGGTGGACAAGGTCTACAGCAGGGTGTTCTTCACGGAGGCCAAGAAGAGGTACGCCGGCCTCACCCCTGACGGCAAGATTGACATAGTGGGCTTCGAGGCCGTGAGGGGGGACTGGAGCGACCTGGCCAAGGAGACTCAGTCCCAGGTGGCCGAGATAATACTGAGGACGGGCGACATAAGGAAGGCCATAGACTACGTCAGGGACGTCATAGATAGGCTGAGGGCGGGCAAGGTCGAGGTCGAGAAGCTCGTGATATGGAAGACGCTGACGAAGAGGCTCGAGGAGTACGAGGCCGAGGGCCCGCACGTGTACGCCGCCAGGATGATGGAGAAGCTCGGCTTCAAGATCGACGTGGGCTCGAAGATAGGCTACGTCATAGTCAAGGGGGACGGCCCTGTCTCTAGGAGGGCGAGGCCCTACTTCATAGTGAAGCCCTCGGAGATAGACTTCAGCTACTACATAGATAAGCAGGTGGTACCTGCAGCCCTGAGGATCCTCGAGTTCTTCGGCGTCTCAGAGAGGGAGCTGAAGACAGGGGCGAGGCAGGCCTCCCTCTTTGACTACCTGGGCAAAAAATAAGCTAGGGGTTTACTTACGTAAGGTCATTAAAGGTCATGAAGACCACGTCGCCCTTCCTGGGCACTACCTTGCTTCCTATGCGGGCCCCGACAAGGAGGGCTACGCCCTTCTCTGAGGCCGCGTCAAGCAGTCTCTGCGTTATTATGCCGTCAAAGACTATGGCGTAAACTTTGCCCGCCTCGGCCTGCTGGATCCACTGATACAGGTCCTTCACCTTAAGCCTAGCGACCTCGTTCCACGACCTGTCGTAGGCTATGGCCTCCAGGGTACCCTTGAGGTCCTTTATGCTGTCAAGTACCTGCTTCGGCATTATCATCGTAAGCTGGGGCTGTTGCGCTTCCGTCATCTGGGGCTGAGCTGGAGCGGCCTCCTGAGCTGGGATCGTCGCCCCCAAGGCCTCCTGCGGCTGTTGCGTCACCGCGCCCGGCAGCGTCGGGGGCGTCGTCGTAACGGCCTCGGGCTGAACTGACAGTGCCTGAGCGGCAGTCTGCTCTACCACCTGGGGCGCAGGTGCGGGCTGGGCTTCCTGAGGCGCCTGTGCGGGCTGGGCAGGCTTGGCCTCCTCCTTCTGCAGCTGCTTCAGGAACTCCTCTACTGGCGTCATCTGTGCCAGAGCCCTGGCGACCTCCTTGCCGGTAAGCTGCTCAACCTCCATCCCCTTAGGGGCCCTGGCGACGTAGTCTACGTGCATCTGGCCAAGGACGTTCTTGATTATGAGCTCCCCTCCCCTGTCCCCGTCAACGAAGAGAATCACCTTCTTGTTCTTAGCGAGCTCGATAATGGTCTTGGGGACCCTCTCCTTAGCCCCGCCAAGCGCTATGACATTAGTGTACCCGTACCTCAACAGGTTTATCACGTCAGCCCTGCCCTCGACGACGATCAGGGTGTCCGACCTCTCTACGTCAGGCCCAGCGGGCAGCTTGTCCTCGCCGTACTCTATTACGCGGGGCTGCGCCTCGCCTCTCTGGGTTATCTGCCTGATGATCTCCTTCAGGTCGGGCTCCTGCTCCTTTACCTGCTGGAGGAGCTCGCGGGCCCTCTGGACTATGACCTTCAGCTTCTCGGCCCTGAGGTCCTCGATCCCATCGACGGTAACCCTCGCGGAGTACGGGCCGACCCTGTCCACGGTTTCCAGCATGGCGGCGAGGAGGACCGTCTCGACCCTGTCAAGGTTGCTCGGTATCTGGATCTGCCCTAAGGTCTTAGTCCCCTGGTACTTCAGGTCCAGGTGGACCCTCCCTATCTTGTCCTTGTTCTGAAGCTCCTCAAGGTTGAACTCGGAGCCCAAGAGGCCCTCGGTCTGGCCGAATATCGCCCCTATGATGTCGTGCTTCTCTACCCTTCCATCGACCTCGAAAGAGGCCCTTATCAAGTACTTCAACTCCTTCACCCTCCCTTGACGGTCGTGATGTCTTCTTAGGTGGCCTTATGTCAGCCAAGAACCGTGTGCGGGAGAAGGATAATAAGGTTAGTTTCCGGGCCCCCTGATCACATGATATGGTCCTGAGATCGTGGCTTCGCGCGGCTACGGCCACAAGCAAGGTAAAAAGGGGCCCAATGGCTGACAGAGGATACGGGCGCCGGGGTGGCCGAGCGGTCCAAGGCGACGGGCTCGAGACCCGTTACCCGA
>CAYFFY010000025.1:0-11244 GCA_964342635.1 uncultured Desulfurococcales archaeon | reverse complement strand
CCTCCGCGCAGGGACTGCGGTGGCCTAGCTGAGGAGGGAGGCGCTGCTCGCGGCTGCCTTCGTGATAATGGCCTTCAACTCCCTCTACCAGTACTCCTGGAACGCCCTGGCGCCCCTGGTCTCGAGCGGCCTCGGTGAGCCGATGGCAAGGGTCGAGGTTGCCTTCATCGTCTTCGTCGTAGTCTCGACTTTGGTACAGCTGGCAACCGGGCCCATAGCCGACGTGAGGGGCCCGAGGCCGGTCGCGATCCCAGCCTCGGTCCTCTCAGCCGTTGGGTTCCTCGGGGCCTCGGCCTCCAGGGGGCTGGCCGAGTTCACGGCGTTCTGGGCTGTTGGGAGCGCCGGCGAGGGCGCCCTCTACGGCGTGGCCAGCAACGTGGCAGTGAAGTGGTTCCCCGACAGGAGGGGCCTGGCCACCGGGCTCGTGAGCCTGGGCTACGGCATAGGGAGCGCCGTCGCTAACCCCCTCATAGGCGCCGCCCACGGCTTCAGGTCGCCCACCTTGGTCATAGGCGAAATCGAGCTTGCCGCCATGGTAGCTCTGTCGGCCACGCTGGAGTACCCGAGGGGTCAGAGGGGGGTGGGACCTACGGCGGCTGCCCTGTCGTGGCGCTGGTGGCTACTTTACGCCTCCTTCACCCTCGCTCTCGTCCCTCTGGTCGCCTACTCCGGCTCCCTTGCCGAGTTCTCCGGGGTCAGTGGCGGCTGGCTCTACGCGTCCGTGGCCGCGTTCCCGCTGGCAAGCGGGCTAGGCAGGCCGCTCCTCGGCGCTATATCTGACAGGCTGGGCAGGGCCCGGACGGCGGCCGCCGCGCTCCTGGGCAGCCTCGTCGCCGTGGCGCTCTCGTACCTAGGGGGCCCAGTCGGCCTCCTGGGCGTCTTCCTGGTGGGCCTCAACGGGGGAGCCCTCATTCCGCTGTACTTCGCCATCGTCGGGGACATCTACGGCGAGAGGATGTCGACGTCCAACACTGCCCTGATCTACACGGGGAAGGCGGTGACTGGACTGCTGGCGGGCGCAATAGCCGAGGCCGCGCTGACTGACCCGATGCTGGCGAGGGCCCTGATACCGGTCGCCACGGTCTCCTCCCTCATCACGCTGCTCGCCTCGGCGGGCCCCGGCGTCAGGAGCGTAATCCCTGCAAATCGTGCCTCGTCGGTGAGGTAGTCGGAGGCCTGACCCTCACGCCGCCTGACCTCGCTTCAGGTCCCTAGCGACCTCCCGCGACCATCAGTTCCCGCACACTGGGAGGTAGGGGGCTCTTGGAAGAGCCCGGGCCCGAAGCTGCCTGGTTACGCCGGCCAACGTCTCAGCCCTGAGCGGCTGGCGAGGAGGGCGCCTCTCGCTACCTCCGCTATGAGCTCGTCCTTGCTGCGGAAGTACCAGAAGAGGAGCCCCTTCGACACTCCCCTTCAGCTATGAGCTCCATTGGAGCCCCATAGCCGTGCTCAGCGAAGACCTCCCTCGCGGCAACTATTATCTTGTCCCTGAGCGCCCCTCATGATAGGCCTCTTCCTCCGAACATCCACCCGAACCCACTCCTCATCGCGCACGGTGGCCCTATAATTTTTCGACCAGTCAGTTCGACGATTATTGAGCAGCGCACGTGAGAAAGTGACGCCATGGAGCACCGAACGTAGAGCAGAGGAGGGCCACACGAGCCTTGGCCACGAGGCCGCGGCAGCCTTACTTTTCGGGGGGCGGACTAGCCGACGTTATTACTGAGGTCTCGTCCTCGGACTTTCCCAGGTCAAGGAGTCCAGAGGCGCCCGCGTTGGAGCTGCGCCGTAGGAGCAGCGCACCTGAGCATTCCGCTTGCGGTTCTGAGTGCGTTGTCGGGACCAGGGCTCTAGTATAATTTGTCCGTGCTCCCTATGTAGAATTTGAGGGCTATGGCTGCGCACGCAGCATACGGTCGCGACTCCGACGCGAAGTCCGTCCCTAGGCTGGCGTACCACCTGGGAAGATTACTCGGCGGCGTGGCGACGGCACGCGCAGAGGCATTCTTTAGGGAGTTTGCAGACGGCAGCGTCGATCCAAGCGAGCACGTGAACATAGTAAAGGACGCGGGAAAGGAAGCCGGCGCTCTCTACATCCACATACCGTTCTGCCACAAACCCTTGTGCAGGTTCTGCTGCTTCGTGAAATATCCATACGATCACAGACGCTACACGTCGTACATGTCAGCCTTGAAGAAGGAAATAGATTGGCTAGCCTCGCGCGCGGACGGGGCAAAGGTACGGGTAGTGTACGTCGGGGGAGGTACGCCATCCATAGACGTGTACGAGCTGTGCGAAGTAATAGATTCGTTGAGGGGCTGCTTCGGAGGAGGTCTCGACGTATCTGTCGAGGCGAGCCCCTTAGATATCGACGACGAGGCGGTCTCCGTTTTAAGGTCAGCAAAGGTGACGAGGCTGAGCATAGGCGTGCAGGCCCTCAACGATAAGCGGCTCGTTGAGCTCGGCCGGCTCCACCACACCGTCGAGCACTCGCTGAGAGCCGTCGAGGCTGCGCGCTCTAAGTTCGACACGTTGAACATAGATATGCTCTGGGGCGTGCGCAACGACACTGTTGAGGAGATATGTGAAGAGGCCGACAAGGCTCTCTCGCTCGGAGCGGACCAAGCGACGTTCTACCCGCTCATGCCTGCCCCAGGGCTCCGCGAACTTATGTGGCGACGGGCGGAGGGCCCCTGGCACCCGCTCGACGCCGAGCTCTACGAGGAGATCGTGCGGGAGTCCGTCAGGCACGGCTACGCCCCCTCGACCGCCTGGTGCATGAGTCGCGGCTCGAGGCTCATAGATGAGTACGTGGTCGACTACGACAAATTCCTCGCCGTCGGCGTGAGCGGCATAGGCAAGCTAGGCAGCTACTCCTACGCCAACACCTTCAGCGTGGAGAAGTACGTCAGGCTGGTGGGGGAGAGGGGGTACTCCGCGATTAAGGCCGTGCGCGTCGGGCCGATCGAGGACATGCTCTACCACGCTTCGACCCAGATATTCGGGCTGCGCTTCTGTCCATCGGAGCTATCAGTTAGGTACGGGGGGCTCGGGGCGAGGCTCTCGCGCCTCATAACAGGCGCGCTGGAAATGGTTGGCGAGCGGCCCGGCAGGGACGGGTGCTTCCACCTGGCGAGGCCCCAGACGCTCTACTTGGTCCACGCGATGCAGCGTGGCATATACATGGGCGTCAACATGTTTAGGGAGTGGGGGCTAAGAACCCAGGCTTGAGCCTGCGCGAAGCAGGTGCGCGCCTCGGCCCTTCCCCGTCTTTGACGTCCGGCGAGGCCGTGCAGGCGCGCGACGCCTGCGAGGTGTCCGCGGTAGCGTAGGCGCGGGCCTTCCTGGCGGGGCGCGCCCAAGGCGTGCCTCATCAGGCGTTTCTAACCCCTTCTCCTACCCGGCCAGCCTCATCGTCTACTCGGCAGCAGTCTACTCGCTCGAGGACTACATTAAGGTGGGCGTCCTGGCCGCAGTGGCAGCCATGACCCTGATCGCCCACAGGTAGGCCAGCAAGGGCTAAGGGTTATTTAGCCTCACCTATTCACCGATATCACGGCGCCGCGGTCGCCTAGCCCGGTAGGGCGCCGGCCTGCTAAGCCGGTGGGGGAAACCCCGCGCGGGTTCAAATCCCGCCCGCGGCGCCACGATGCTGGCATTGACTATCTCACCGTTATCCGCTCAGCAAATTAGCCCTCGGGCAGCTAGTCGTTGCGGGCCTCCGTGATGTGTTACCTCCGGCACTGAGCGGTGAGGTGAAGGCGTTTGTCTGAGGGGCCGTCGAAAGTAGTTGTATTGGGCAGCCTTAACCCAGTCAAGGCCTCGGGCGTGAGGAGGGCCTACGAGGCCTTCTACGGCCACGTCAGGCTCCTGCAGGTCGCTGTCAGCGTGCCCACGAGGCAGCCAGTCGGCCTCAACGAGACAGCAAGGCTGGCCTGCCTGAGGGCCGACATGGCGTCACAGGCCGGTGAGTGGGACAGGGTCGGCGTCGAGGCGGGCCTCGTGAGGGCCGGGGGGAGGTGGCTAGTAGTCAACGTGGTTTGCCTGGTGAGGGGCAGGGAGCGCTACCTTGGCCTCTCCCCCTCCTTCCAGGTCCCCTCATGGCTCGCAAGGATGGCAAAGGAGGGGGAGCTCGACGAGGCCCTTGAGAAAGTCACGGGTCTCAGGGACCTCGGCTCGGGCGTTGGGGCCATAGGCTTAATGAGCGGACGAAGGGTCGTCAGGGAGGACCTCGTCTACTGGGCCACTATGATGGCGTTGGCCTCAGCTGAGGGCGAGGGGGCCATCGGGGGCCCCTAGACCAGGTCCTTGACGGCCTTAGCCATGGACGAGGCGAGGGCGTCCAGTGAGCTGACCTCCTCCGGCCTAGGCCTCGTCCTAAGTGTGACTAGGGGCTCGACGACCCTGAACCCGGCCCTCTGGAGGGCGTCGGCGGCCTGCTTCGCGACAGGCCCCCAGCCGTAGCTTGTGACCACACCAGCGGGCCTGCCCCTGCCGAACATCTTGACCTGGAAGGTGTAGAGCACCCCATAGAGGGGCATCGGTATCGAGGCGTCGTAGGTCGGGAAGACCGCGACGACGCCTGCCGAGTTGTTGGCGTAGCTGAGCACGTATGAGACGTGGGTCTCGGCGGCGTCTATCGTCCTGACGGCGACCCCGGCCGACCTCAGGGACTCCGCTAGCCTCTGGACTACGTTGACGGTGTGGCCGTACATGCTTATGTAAATTATTGAGACCTCCCTCTCAACGACGGGACTGGCCCACTCCTCGTACAGCCTCAGCGGAAGGCCGGGGTTGGCCCTGTAGAGGGGGCCGTGGGCAGGGGCGATCACCTTAACTGACGACATAAGAGGCGAGAGCTTCCTCAGGGCGTCTAGGGCGTTCTTTGAGTACTTGCCGACGATGTTAACGAAGTACCTCTTGGCCTCGGGGATGTAGTCCTCTATCGGGACCTCGTCGTCGAACAGGCCGACTTCAAGGGCCCTGTAGGAGCCGAACACGTCGCATGTGAACAGCACGCCGTCAGTCTCGTCAAGAGTGACCATAGTCTCAGGCCAGTGGAGCCAGGGGGTGCTGATGAACCCGAGCCTCTTGCCTCCAACCTCAAGCTCCTGCCCGTCGCCTACCGGGATGAGCCTGTCGTGCGGCACGTCGTAGAAGTCCCCGATCATCCTGGCCCCTATGTTTGATATTACGACCCTAGCGTCGCTCCTCCTGACGAGCTCCTCAAGGGTCCCCTGGTGGTCGGGCTCGAGGTGGTTAACTACGATGTACCTTATCGACCCGAGGTCGCCCACGGCTGCGCTCAGCTTCGAGAGGTACTCCTCGGAGAACTCCTCCTTCACGCCGTCGACGGCGACGTAGCCCTCCTCGGTTCGGATGACATAGGCGTTGTAGGAGATCCCGTCGGGCAGGGGCCACATGTTCTCGAACCTGACGGTCTTCCTGTCGTTCACGCCGACCCAGTACACGTCTTCTGTTACCTTCACGGGCCCGCTGAAGTCCCTCATAATCTGCTACCAACTAGAAAAGCCTTTCAAACATCCTTTTAAGTGTTTAAGTGTTAAGTCATGACGCCTCGGACCGCCAGCAAAGGCTATTACCCTTAAGGCCCTTCACATCACGGCCTGTGTCAAGATGAAGGTCGCGTATGCGACTATGCTCTACAGGGACCTCTCGCCCCTAGACGCCCTTAGGAGGCTCCACGACATGGGCGTTGACGAGTACGAGGTCAGTTACGACAACTTTCTATCGCGTCGCGGCCAGGAGGACTCAGCGCTGGAGGAAGTGGTGGTAGGCGTGAAGAAGGGAGGGTACAGGGTGCTCAGCGTCCACCTGCCCTACGACAGGCAGACCCTGGACCAGCTCGCCCAGGGCAAGGAGGGCGCCGTTACAAGGATTATAAGGTGGATGAGGGCGGCCGCCGACATGGGTGCAAGGGTTGTTGTGATGCACACGCTGCCGGTTAAGCCGAGGGAGAGGGCGCTAGATGTCAACAGGCAGGTTATAGGGAGGCTCCTGAACGAGTCTAAGTCCCTAGGGCTCACGCTTGCCGTTGAGAACAGGCTCGAGGGCGACCTGTTTGGCTCCTCGCTTGACGAGCTGGTTGAGCTTGCCAAGGGCCTTGACGGCCTCACGGTCTGCCTTGACGTAGGGCACCTAAACGTGAACACCAAGAGCCTCCCCGACGAGGTGCAGAAGGTCGTCAGCGTCACTGCCGAGGTCCACGCCCACGACAATGACGGCTTCTCAGACCTCCACCTCCCGCCGATGACTGGGACCATCGACTGGTACAGGCTGGCAGGAGCGCTGCTGCACTACCAGGGCCAGCTCACCTATGAGGTCTCCTGCTCAGGTCAGCAGGCCATGTGCGACAACTACGTCAGGCTTATCAAGATAGTGCACAAGAGCGTCTTCGGCTAAGTCTGCATAGGGGGTGAAGTCCTTGTCGTCAGGGGCCTCAGGCGACCTGCGTAGGGACCCCAAGGTAATCAAGTTAATGGCGAACCTAATGGCGCAGGGCGCTGTGATGCTTGAGCAGACCTGCCCAATATGCGGCCTCCCCCTGTTCAGGCTGAGGAGCGGCGACGTCGTGTGCCCGGTCCACGGCAAGGTCTACATTGTCAGTAGCGACCAGGAGGCCAGGGAGGTCGAGATAGACGAGACCCTAAGGCAGGTCGAGTACGCCGCCGCGGTCAAGATTAAGGAGCACCTCAGATCCGACGAGATAGACCAGGTTGGCGACCTCCTAGGCATAATTGAGTCCGTGGAGAGGGTAATGAAGCTGAGGATAGAGAGGCTGAGGGCCGCTCAGGCGCCTCAGCCTCAGCCTCAGCAGGCTAAGGCCGAGGAGAAGGAGGGGGAGAAAGGGTAGGCTGGGAAGCGTCTGCTCTCAGAGGGCCTCGGGACACCTATGCGCTCGTAAACTTCAGGGCCTCCCTCAGCGCCGGCGAGAGGCGGACCAGCTCCTCCGGCGTTGAGGGGGCCTTAGGAAGCACAAGCGTTACTGCAGGCGCTGACATGAGTCCCAGCAGGGACTCGAACGCCCTATCAGGCCCCCTGCCCCAGAGGAGCTCACGCATGGCCTCTAGGAGGGTCCTGGAGCTGCCGGGCCTTGAGATGTCCAGGAGCCTTAGCAGGTTGGCAGCGTTGACCCTTATTAGGGAGCCCTCAACGCTGCCAACTACGTAAACGAACGCGGCCAGCCCCCTCGGGGACGACGAGCACCTGTTGGCCATTGACTTGCAATCAAGCAGGTCAACGGGCACCCAGTTATCCACGTGCATTAGCTTTCCGTTCCCTACGGTCACCCTCAGCGAGAACTCGGTCCTGGGGTACCTGTAGAGCAGCAGGTCTGATGTCGACAGTTCCCTCAAGGCCTTAAAGACGGACCTCTGCACGTACTGACCCGCGCCAATGTGGTCAAGCAGCCTCGCGGTCACGAGCGGAGGGTCCCTGCACCTGAGGCCAAGCCCCGAGCAGGCGTCAAGTAAAACCTCAGCGGCGGTTATTAGGTAGTCCGCGACCCTCCTGCTGACGTTCATGTCGGCCTCTCGTCACCATGAAAGGGGACGAGACAGGCTTAATAGCCTGACAGGTCCTGCCGGTATTGGTGACGCGCAATGTCAGAGATCCAGATACAGCCAGTGAGGCAGGCGAGATGGTCCTCCGTGCACAGCCACATAAGGGGCCTGGGCCTTGACAAGGGCGGCAAGGCCCGGTTCGCCGCGGACGGCATGATAGGCCAGACCGAGGCCAGGGAGGCAGCAGGCCTCATAGTTGAGCTCGTCAAGGAGGGAAGGCTTGGCGGCAAGGGTGTCTTGATGGTTGGCCCCAGCGGGACAGGCAAGACGGCCATAGCAGTAGCCATGGCGAGGGAGCTCGGTGAGGACACGCCATTCGTGGCTGTCAACGGTTCTGAGGTGCTGGCCGCCGAGAACAAGGCCGAGTTCCTAATGCAGGCCATGAGAAGGGCCATGGGCGTCAGGGTAAGGGAGACTAGAGATGTGGTGACCGGCGTCGTGACTGACCTCAAGTACATCAGGAAGACCTCGTCATTCTACCCCTACCCTGTCCTCGGTGGGGCAAAGATAACCCTCGAGACCAAGGACGACTCCGCCTCCTTCACTGTGGGCCCTGAGGTGGCCCAGCAGCTGCAGGCCCTTGGTGTCAGGAAGGGGGACGTGATAATGATAGACGCCGAGACCGGCGAGGTGAGGAGGCTGGGCCGCGTGAAGGAGAAGGCGGAGAGGGCCTTCGATATCGACGTGGCCCAGCAGGTCGAGCTGCCCACAGGGAAGGTGAGGGCCAGGAGGGAGATCGTCAGGACGCTGACGCTTCACGACATAGATGCCTCGCTGGCTGCCCAGAGGGCGGCGTTCACGCTGTTCGGCTTCCTTAGGGAGGAGGCCACGATAACTGACGAGATTAGGGCGAGGACCGACGAGCTGGTAAAGAAGCTGAGAGACGATAACAAGGCCGAGCTGGTGCCTGGCATCCTGTTCATAGACGACGCCCACATGCTTGACATAGAGGCCTTCAGCTACCTGACCAAGGCCATGGAGAGCGAGTTCGCCCCCATAATTGTGCTGGCCACGAACAGGGGCATGACAACGATAAGGGGGACGGACGAGGTCGCCCCGCACGGCATGCCCAGGGACCTGCTCGACAGGCTGTTGATAATAACGACAAAGCCCTACAGCGATGATGAGATCAAGGAAATACTGAGGGTCAGGGCGGAGGAGGAGGACGTGGTCCTTTCGGAGGACGCTATGGCCCTGCTCACGAAGATCGGCAGGGAGAGGAGCCTCAGGTACGCGGTGCAGCTGCTCCAGCCAGCCAAGGTAGTCGCTGAGAGGAGGGGGTCGACCAAGGTCGAGAGCGCGGACGTCGAGTACGTCTCAAGGCTGTTCGCCGACCTTAAGACCAGCATCGAGTACGTTGAAAAGTACAAGGACCTCCTGCTCAAGTGAGCTATATTGAGCCAAGTTTCCTCAGGATCTCCGCCATTACCTCCCTCGTGCCCTTCTCGAAGTACGGCTCAAGCGGCCTGGGGGGCCTGGCGATGAGGGACCCGCTCCTAAGCCGAGTAAGGGAGCGGAGGACGTCATGTAGTCCCTTGATCTGAGGGTCGGACAGCCTGACCGCGTAGATGGTGTGGGTGCTCGACTCAGGCCTCCTTATCTCCTCTATGTACTCCCTTCCCACGCACTTGTCGATGGCTACGAGCGCAGCCGCCAGCTTAGTGACCGGGACGCGGTAGAGGTACCCCCTGGAGCCGATGGAGGTGACGTACTCCGTGATGCTCCTGTTGTCTGACAGGAACAGGGGCTCCCTCGTCCTCAGCCCCCTCCTGTTGGCCTCGTGGGCCAGCCACCTTGCCCTCTCCCCGCTGCTCTCGCTGTTTTTCTTCCCAACTATCTCGATAGGGGAGTCATTGACGGCCTCCCTTGTCGGTAGGTAGAGGAGGCCCTCCGTCGACACGTTCAGCTCGGCTGTAGCGTCCTGGTCAAGCTCGTCAACTATCTCGTCGGGGAGCCTCCCGGCCAGCGAGACCCCGATTAGGCTGGGGGCCACGAGGATGACGCCCCTGTCATCAGACAGGGCCTCCTCCAGAAACCTTGCAAGGTGCTCCGACCTGTCGCCCGTGGGGGCCTCCGCAATACGCTCGTACTCATAAATCTCTGAGAACTCGAACCTCTCCATGAGCGCGCCCAGCAGCGGTATCTCGTCAACGCTCGGCTCGTAAACGCTCTTAACGATCAGCGCCAGCTCCCTCTCCCTAGGCGACAGCTCAGGCTCCCCTATCAGCCTGACCCCGACCCCGTACAGCCTTGTGGTCATGTACAGCCGCTGAAGCTCCTCAGCGCACTCCTCTACCTGTGACATGTCCCACTGTGAGTGTGGGGCCAGCGGGTAATTATCTTAAAGCTACTTGTAGGCATAGGCGTAGACGGAGAGGAACGCGGCCGCGAATATGGGCACCAGGAGGTAGTCAGGCAGCCCCCTCACGGTCTCAGCGTACCAGAAGGCGGCGAACGTCAGCAGCATCGATGAGACGAACGCCTTAAGCAGGGCGACCCTTATCCTGGACACCCCCTCCTTCATGGCGTATGTTAGGGCGGCCACCATTACGACGCCCACGAGGAAGCCGGAGGTCGCGGATGCGTAGCTCTCCGGCAGAAGCGCCACCAGTACGATCGCGTCCTCGAGGGCCTCGGTAGCGCCGACGCTGAAGGCCGTGGCTGACAGCCCCCTCCCCTCCGAGTACTCGGCCGCAGCGGATGTTATGGCCCCCGACCTCCCCCTCAGCACGGTCCTTCTCGCGCTCCTGGCGAGCCTGAGGCCGAAGTAGAGGAGGAGGGTGGCAGCGGCTAGCCTCACGTATGTAACGGGGAGGTAGGCTATCGCCCTGCCGGCAATAAATGTCGGGACGAGGACGAGCGCCTCCCCAGCGATGAGGGGCCAAAGCGAGGTCGAGAGCCTTCTCGTCTCAGCGTATATGGCGACGCCGACGGCTGACGCCTCTGAGAGCTCAAGTAGGGTCATGCCGAGGGCTGCCAGCATCACCCCGTAGTTCAGTGCCATATCTGACCCGGACCTGACGCCGAGGGGGAGGTTTAACCCTTTACGAGGCCCTCGTCAAGTATAAACTCGTACTTGCCTAGCTCCGAGAGCACCTTGCCCCTGAAGCCCTCTATCCTCTCTCTTGGCACGACCTCCTCGGCCTTCCTCAGCACAAGCTCCTCGACGACCGAGTACTTCTTGTACGTCTCGTTGAGCCTCCTCCAGTCTATCCCCTTCAGGGCGTTTTCAACGGCCTCGTCGCGGGGGAGCAGGCCGTTGAGCATCAGCACGGAGATTATGGGGTATCCCACGTAGCCCCTGAGCTTGGTCCCGTTATCGTCGCTGTAGACCCTGATCCTGTCGCCCTCCCTCAAAACCGCGACCCTGTACCTCCTGTCACCCTCGCTGCTGACGACAACGGCTTCGACCCTTTCAGGGCTGATCCCCTTGATCAGCTGAACCCTCCCGTCGGCGATCGCCCCTGCCGCCTCCAGGACCTTAATCTTAGGCGGGCCCCTGAGCCTCAAGGCGCCCCCTTTATTTTGTCCACCCAGGACTTAATAGCTCGGGTGCCCTGCTTGACTGAGGTCTGGGAGCTCTCCGGGGGGAGGTTCGACAGGGTGGCGAAGGTCATAGCCGTGCTGCCGGTTGGCTCAGTGGAGAGGCATGGTGACCACC
>CAYFFY010000024.1:0-11300 GCA_964342635.1 uncultured Desulfurococcales archaeon | reverse complement strand
GGTAGAGCGACCTGAGCTCGCGGTACTTGAGCGCCTTCAGCCTCGTGAAGCTCTTTATGTCGTTCCTGACGGCGTACATGGTCAGCTGTTCGACCATGTTGTGGTACATCCCTTCGAGCTCGACGAAAGTCCTGAACGCCCTCCTGGGCAACGGGGCGCTCCTGACTACGACCGTCCTCCTCACTACGTTACTTGCCGACATTACCTCCGTGCTCACCCTTCAGCATCCTCTCCAGCTCCGAGTACGGAACCCTGTACCTGCCGGAGGGGGTCCTCACCACGCGTACCCTGCCCTCGTCGACCCAGCGCAGGAAGGTCTTGTAGCTGATCCCGACGGCCTCGCAGAACTCCCTGGGCCTCAGCAGCCTCTCCACAATGCCAAGTTGATCACAAATGAGCGTAGAAAGGTTTCTGCTAACGTGAAAAGGGGTTCAGCCCCTGCTGCCTACCACTGCTACCCTCGGCATGCTGGTTCCAACCAGGCGAGGAGCTCTGAAAATTAAGGATACCCGTTCTGAGAAGGTTACCGTCCTCCGAAGGCGGCCCTCTCTATCGTGAAGCCCACTATCACGAAGGGCATGGCGACAATTATGATCATCAGGCCCGGGAAGAGTATCCACCACCAGTAGCCGTAGACGGCCGCGTTGTTCGA
Source organism: uncultured Desulfurococcales archaeon (assembly GCA_964342635.1). Taxonomy (GTDB): domain Archaea; phylum Thermoproteota; class Thermoprotei_A; order Sulfolobales; family Acidilobaceae; genus Acidilobus. Next base: position 10,648 of record CAYFFY010000024.1, on the reverse strand, counting down.
GTAGGCCTGGTCGAGGATGTAACCCCAGGTGACCATGTTGGGGGGCGCGATGCCGAGGAAGGCCAGGGTCTGCACGAGGAGGATGGCCCCAGGTATCCCTAAAACCGTGTAGGCGACTATGAACGGCACCAGCCTCGGCAGGAAGTGGGTCAGGAACGTCCTGTAGGATGGTATCCCCATGAGCCTGTCGGCCTCGACGTAGGCGCTGGTCCTTATGCTCTGGGCGGAGCTCCTGGCTATTATCGCGTAGAAGGGCCACGAGAGGAACGTGATGAGAAGGGCCTCGCTCATTATAGAAAGCCCTGACCTGAGCATGAGACCTAGCGTCACCAGGAACGGGAGGGCTGGAAGGGCAAGGATAACAGTGCTGAACCAGTTAAGGGCAGCGTCTACTTTTCCGCCCAGGAAACCCGCGTACCCTCCCACGAACACGCCTATGAGCACGCCGAGGAGCGAGGTGATCACGCCTATCTCAAGCGCGTTGGGCAGCCCCAAGAGGATGCCGAGAAGTAGTGGCCTCCCATAGTAGTCTGTCCCCATGTATCCATAGGCGTTGCCCAGCACCCTTATCTCGGCCTGCGACAGCGACTCAGGGCCAAGAGTGACAAGGTAGACAGTTACCGTGTAGGTGCCCCTCTCAGCCGGCCCGATGCCCGACGTCGAGAGGCTGTTGAAGAGCGCCTCGGCAAGTATGCCCGTGCTTACCACTGTTGGAGTTGTGCCAGTCTTCTGGTATATGTAGTGAAGGAGTGGGGTCTGAACTCCCACGAGGTCGAAGGACCTCGTGGTGCTGCTGACCGTCATGCTGAAGTTCACCACAGAGCCCGAGGGCTTAACCCAGCTTACGAGTATGGTCTGAATGGTGGCGTTGCCCGAGAATGTGAAGTCCATGTCTGACGGGGCCTTCAGGCTCGGCCAGCTGAACTTATAGGTGAGCTCGTAGACGTATGTCTGCCCGATCTGCTTGAATAGGCTCACCTTGGCTGGGACCAGGTACAGCGTGGGCGTGTAGGCGGACGGCTCAAGGTACACCATCCAGCTCGGGGCGGAGTCGCTCGGGTACGTGTCGGACCAGTACTTAGGGTTATTGAGGTAGTTGAAGGCAACGCTGCTCGGCCACGTGCTAACATATATCGCCAGGGCCACAAATAACACGATTACGGCTATCGCGGCAACCGCGCTCTTGCTCCTCAGCACGAACTTCATGTACGCCCTGAACCCGGTCTCGTACTCAGACACCCTAAACACCTCAGCCGATGCTTGACCTAATCCTGGGGTCAAGTAGGCCCTTTATTACCTCGTTGAGGAACAGCGCTATTACCAGGACCAACGTGAGGACGTACGTTATAGCCATTATCGTGGCCTCGTCCTGCTCCATGACCGCCATGTAGGTGAGCAGTCCCACGCCCGGCCACACGAATACGATCTCGGTGGTCAGCCCGCCAGCGAGCGAGCTGGCGAGCATCAACATTACCTGGGTAACTATGGAGGGCGACGCGGTCCTCAGTATGTGACCAAACACGATTTTTCTCTCAGGCAGCCCCCTAGCCTTAGCGGTTAGGACGAAGTCCTCCTTCGAGGTAGCAAGGGCCAGGCTCCTCACCACGTAGGCGAACCCCCCTATGTTCACGATGAAGAAGGCAAGGAGCGGCAGCGTCATATGGTCTAGAAGGCTCTCCATGTACTGAAGCGGCTCCTGCGAGAAGGTCAACCCATAGCTTACCATGCCGTTGGGCGGGAACCAGTGCAGGTCGTATGCAAGCCCCGCTATCAGCAGGAACCCTATCCACCAGGTCGGGAGGCTGGAGTGAATCACAGCTATAATCGGTATGGCCTTGTCATAGGCCGATCCCTGATACCTTGCGGCAAGGACTCCCAAGAGGATTCCAACTATGACGATTATCACCGTGCCTGTAGTGAAGAGGATTATGGTCCTTGGTAGCGCTACCGCGATCAGCACGTTTATCTTGTTGGTCGGCGCGTAGCTCGGGTATGAAACGTCAGGCGGGGTTACGCCGAAGTTAAACGTGAGGAGGTTCCACATCTGGATGGCGTACTTAACGAGCAGCGGCTGGCTAAGCCCTAGGGCCGCTATGAGGGACTCCTCGTACCTGTGGACAACCAGGTTTACGTACGTTATATTGACGCCTCCCCTCGCCGACCGCAGCAGGTGCGTCCTGAGCTGGTTGGCTGAGTACTGCACGTAGTCCCAGTAGAGCTTCTGGACGACAGGGTAGGTGAAGATATAAAGTATAGTCATCGCCGCAAAAAGAACGGTAATGTAAATAATCGCTGTCTTAGCTAAAAAAGCCTTATAGCCCATATGCCGTCGTCCCCCTGGCCATTCACTTTCTCCTGGCCAGGAGAGCGACTGCGGCTATAATAACTATCACGACCACAACGATGCCCACGACAAGCCCGGCAGAGATGGTGGGAGGCTTTGGCGTCGTCGTTGTAGTGGTTGTCGTGGTGGTAATTGGCGTCGTGGTCGTGGTAGTGGTAGTGGAAGTCGTGGAAGTCGTGGTAGTAGTTGTCGTGGTGGTAATTGGCGTCACTGTGATGGTGTACTTAGTTGGGTTAAGCAGTATGTTGTCCCACGTGTACGCGTATAACACAAGGTAGTAGGACCCGGGCGAGAGGCTCTTGGGGACCGTCAATGTGAATGAGCCCCCTGAGCCGCTCGTCAAGTTCTCCTGGGCCTCCACGACCCCGGACGGCGATATGAACTGGGCTATCACGAACACGCCGCTCTGTGGCGACGTCACGTTCGTGCCGTCAGATGTCCCAACCACTGTGCCGCTGAGCGTCCCGCCCTGTGGAACCTCGCCAAGCAGTGGCAGCGACACCTCTACGCTGTAGATTATTGGCGTGCTCAGCAGCTCGCTGGGCACCTGTACGTTGAAGTTCGGGTTCCTGACCAGCTTCGCGTACTGGCCTGGCTGGTATGCAACCAGCATGAACGGGCCCTCGCCGATTACCGCGTTGCCGTAGGTCTGTATGTAGTTAATTGCGTCAGTGTAGGCCTCCTGCGCCAGCGTTGAGTTAACAAGCTGCGCGCCGCTCAGCTGCTGGACCTCGAGCAGGCCGGCAGGTATGTAGCCTGAGGCAGCGTCCTGTTTGAGGTAGCTGAGCACGTATCCCACGTCGGTTGGACTGACAAGGTTAAGCCAGTCTATGCCTAGGGTTGTGGCCTGAGGCGAGCTCCACGCCGCCTTTCCATGGGCAACCACCTGAGCCATGGCTGCGTAAAGCGACCACGGCATCATGCCCCCTCCAGGCTCGGCGTAGCCAAGTATCACGAAGTCTTCAATCGTGCTGAGGGCGGCGTAATTCGGGTCGAACCACCACGCGGTGCTCCACATCTCAATAGATGTGCTGTTAAGTATCTGGAAGCCAAGTATCTGGCTCACGAATGGGCCGTAGACCGCCGCGGCCGTGGTGTCGTATATGGGGCTGTTGCTCGATAGGGACGCGTTCGCGGCTATGAGGTATTGCTCGATTATGTCGGCCAGCGTTATTGGCTGCCCGTCAACAAACTTGTCGTACTCCATGAGGGGCGCGAAGTTAACTATTACAGCAACCTTAGCGTACGTCCCCGGCTGCACGTGGTTAACCTGCATGGTTGTCGCATTGTAGACGAGGGCGCTGGTCGGCACGGGTATCGCGGCGTTCACGCTGAGGTTGACAAGCTTGTAGTTTATCCCTACCGCTACCGGGTAGCCGTCGCCTGGGATCGAGTACGTTATGGGCAGGAAGACGCCTGAGGCGGTAGCCACGCTGTAGGCGTCAGTCCAGCCGGCGACCGGGTTCATGCTGCCCATTGCAAGGTGCCTCACCCCTATAGTCACCGTGCCGCCCGGCGCCTTGGCGGCGAGATAGCTGAACGGCGTAACCAGGCCCTCGATGTAGTTAGGCACAAGGCCCTGTACCATATTGCTGTTGACGAATATCGGGATGAGGCTCATCGCCAGGCCGATCCTCATTGCCGAGACTACCCCGTAGTAGGTTATGGTGCTGACGAACTTGTAGTACTGCTGCCCGCTCGAGAACTGGCTCTCTGCAAGCATCAGGGTCAGGTTGTCAATGGTGTTCAGCTCCTGGGTGAGCTTGGGCTCCTGGAGGCTGGTCGTGTTTATCAGGCCCCAGGCGTTATTATAGGCGTCGCTGACCGGGCTATAACCGAATGCGGCACCGTAGAAGGAGCCTGGGAGGCCCCAGTCGTAGTAGCCGTAGGTGCCTCCCCAGGCCTCAATTAGCACGTTCCAGCTGCTCTCGTTCGGCGGCATCGAGTATATCATAGTTATCTCCTTCTGCAGGTTGCCGTAGACCGGCACCACGTTGAAGCCCAGCTCCTCAAGCTGGCCTATGAGGAAGGTCGCGTACTCGTACCTGACGGTCGTGTCGGTTCTAACGAAGACGTATATCGTGACAGGGCTGCCGTTGTAGTACCACTTGCCGTTAATGTACTGGAAGCCGTGGGCCGTGAGCGCCTTGTATATGGTCTCATTCGCATAGGACGGGTTGTAGGTTATGTTCGAGAACTGGGCGGTCGCGTTGCTGGTCGTAAACATCTCGTACTCTCCGCCGTAGGTCGTGATGGTGGGTATCCCGTAGCCGTCAAGTATGTCCTGGACGAAGTACTCCCTGTCGACTATGTAGTTTAAGGCGAACCTGACGCTCTGGTAGTAGAACGGGTTAACTACGAGGGCGCCTGAGGGGCTCTCAACGTACTTCATTGGGTTCAGAAGCACGTCGTAGTATGTTGAGGGCATCTCGTAGGCGACGGCGCCAGAGGGCAGCACGGGTATCTTTGACGGCGGCACGGCGTAGTTGTAGAAGGCCACAACTCCATGACCGAAGTCGGCTAGGCCGGTCTGGTCGCTGCCGGCGTAGCTCTTCAGTACTACCGCGCTCAGCGGCTGCATAGCCTGCTGTGCCCTGACGGCGGCCGGGGGGAACACGACGAGTAGGGCGAAGACGATAACTAAGGATCCTACAGCCAGGGCCCTCAGCCTAGGGTCCATCTAAACCACGCTGTTAAAGCTAGGCCTCTCAGGGGTTTAATATCTTATTTACCCTGTTAGAGGGATTAACACGAATTAAGGCCTTCATTCATGGTGAGACGAAGTGAAGGCCCTCATAGTAGCGAGCGGAGGGGGGCACACAGGGCACGCGACCGCCGTAGCAGAGAGGCTGAAGGAGTTCAACGTAGAGGTTGCCTTCGCGGTCCCTGAGGGGGACAGCTGGACTGAGTCAAAGGTCAGCCGTCTTGGGCCGATTGTCGCCAGCACCCCGAAGTTCCTTGAGCCCGAGGAGGGCATCCTGGTCGGGCTTATGAGGGCCCCAGGCGCGATAGTGAGGTCGCTGAGGAGGGTCCCCAGAGGGTTCGACGTGGTTGTCGCCACGGGGAGCAACCACAGCGTGGCCACCTCAATAGCCGCCTGGCTGAAGGGCGCTGACGTGGTTGTCGTTGAGGCCACGGAGAGGTTCCTTGGCCCAAGCAGGGCCCTGAGGGCGCTGTCGCCTATAGCAAGGCTCGTAGCGCTGCAGTGGGAGGAGCAGAGGGCCTTCTCGAGGAGGGGCGTCGTGGTGGGCCCGCTGCTTGGGAGGAGGGCGCACGAGCCCTGGGACGGCGGGTACGTGCTGATAACGGCAGGGACCTACGGCTACCGAAGGCTTTTCGACGCGGCCGCGAAGGCTGGGCTGAGGGACGTCGTGGTGCAGACAGGCAGGGTGGACCCTTCGCCCTACGCTTCGCTCGGCGGGTGGAGGGCCTTTCGGTTCGAGCCCGACCTGGAGGGCCTCATAGCGGGGGCCAGGGTTGTTGTCACTCACTTCGGTAGGACCGCCGTCGAGGCGGCGTGCAAGTACGCGAAGCCCACCGTCCTGGCCCCGAACCCGGAGTGGGTCTGGATGAGGAGGCCCGAGAGGATGAGGGAGGCCGAGATTATGGCCAGGAGGATAGGGGCCTACTTCCTCCCCCCAGAGAGGGTAACCCCTGAGGGCGTGCTTGAGGCCATAGAGGGGGCCCTCAGCGGCAGGCCTGCCTCGTGTGAGGACGGCTCCTTAAGGCTGGCCCGGATAATAGCGTCCTGGAGGGGGTGAGCGGGCTGAAGGCTATAGTGACCGGCGGCGCGGGCTTCATAGGGAGCCACGTGGCCGAGGCCCTGATCAGCAGAGGGTATGAGGTCATAGTGCTCGATGACCTCTCAACAGGCGACGTTAAGAACGTCCCGGAGGGGGCAGTTTTCGTCAAGGGTGACGTCTCCAGGGCCGAAGACCTGGCCAGGGTAAGGGACCTGGTCCACGGTGACGAGGCCGTGATAGCCCACCTTGCCGCCCTCGTCAGCGTCCCTGAGGCCATGCAGAGGCCCCTCAAGGCCTTCGAGGTCAACGTCATTGGGACCGTCAACGTGATCGAGCTCGCCAGGCAGCTCGACGCCTACGTCGTAGTGGCCAGCAGCGCCGCGGTCTACGGCGACCCTCCCTCACTGCCGGTCAGTGAGGACACCCCCACGAGACCCATGAGCACCTATGGGGCCTCGAAGCTCGCCTCAGAGGCCGCCGCCCTCGCGATGGCGTCTGAGAGGGGGATAAGGGCGTCAGCCCTAAGGCTCTTCAACGTATACGGGCCAAGGATGAGGCCCGGGCCGTACGCTGGGGTCGTCCTGAAGTTCCTGTCCGCGGCGCTCCTGGGGACCACGCCCGAGGTGTACGGGGACGGGATGAACACCAGGGACTTCGTCTACGTGTCAGACGTGGCTGAGGCCTTCGCCTCTTCGATCGAGAGGAGGGCGGTCGGCGTGTTCAACGTCGGCACGGGGAGCGAGACGAGCGTGCTCGAGCTCCTAGAGATCGTTTCGAGGGTCACTGGGGTTCAGCTGAGGCCCGCGTTTAGGCCCCCGAGGCCTGGCGACATAAGGAGGAGCGTGGCTGACGTCAGGCGCGCCCGCGAAGCCCTGGCGTGGTCCCCTAGGGTCCCACTTGAGGAGGGCCTCAGGCTCACCTATGGGTGGCTCAGGTCCTTGAGCCCCTCCACTCGTACCTCCTGAACGTCAGCTTTGGGAGGGCGAGGAGGCCGGCCAGAATGTAGACCGCTATCACGGCGGGAAGGGGCCTCACGCCCCTCCCTCCCTTCCTCAGCGCGAGCATGTAATGGGCGACCACAGGTATCACCCAGGCGGCGCTCCATGCGAGCGTCCACTCAGCCAGCCCAGGGTTGAGGCCGGCAAGGGCTATGAGGCCTAGCCAAGGCGTCATCAGGTACCCCCACGCGGGCATCACGAAGAAGAGCACTAGGGGCCACGTCCTCCTTATGCCCTTAACCGCCGTGAACGTGGCGAGGAGCGACCCCCTCACCCACCTCTCCTTCTGCCTAATGGTGGCCCTCAGGGATGTCAATGGCTCCTCAACTATGGGGGCCCCGTGCAGGAAGGCAATCCTGCCACCCCATGAGAGTAACCTGGCCGAGAGGTCTAGGTCCTCGGTTGGGGCGTACGGGCTCCACCCCCCAATCTCGTCGAGGGCCCACCTCCACATGAAGTACCCGGAGCCCGTCAGCCAGGCGCTGCCCGTGAAGCCCGTAAGGGCAGGGGCGAGGACCCTGTTGTAGAACCTCATCTCGGCGGCCTGACCCCTCACATAGGCCCTGAGGAGCCCCCTCGTCGCCCACGCCGGTACCGCGACCTCCCTCGGCAGCTGGGCGGCCTCGTACCCTGAGAGGAGGGCCGTCACCGCCCTCGAGATGGAGTCAGGCGGGGCTACGCCGTCGGAGTCCAGCACGCCTATGACGTCGCCTGAGGCAATGCTCAGCGCCCTGTTGAGCGCTGACGGCTTACCCTGGGCCGATCTCCCTATCGACACCTTAATAGTCACGCCTGATGCCTGCCCTACGTAGCCGTCCTCGGCCCTTAGGCCGAGCGACTCGAGCGCGTGGGGTAGCGTCGGGTCGTCGGCCTCCCCTGCGACTATCACCTCATAAAGGGCCTTAGGGTAGTCCTGGGCCAGGAGAGATGATATCGCCCTAGCTAGCCTGTCGCTGTCCCTGTAGGTGGGCACTATGACGCTGACCTGGGGAAGGCCCGCCGGCCTCGGCCTCACCCTCACACTTTGCCTCCCCCTCGGAAGCCCCTGGAATATTATGACGAGCTCGACGAGGAGGGCGATGCCAACCGTAAGGGCGCTGCCAGCCGCGTAGGCCATGGCGGCACGCTGAGGCGATGCGTGAAGCGCTATCTGGACGGTCTCAAGGTACTGCCTGAACGTCAACATGATCTGATCTGCCTGAGGTGCTGGCAAGACTCGCCCGGCAGGGCTCATCCGGCACTACAGGATTAAAAGCCTGTGGATCAACTTGGGCCGTAAGCCCAACTGCGCTTAACGTGAAGTCTGCCTCACCCCACTATGAATGCCCCTGATAGGCCCCTGCTGCGGGACATTTACTTAAAGTATATTTAGTTAAACGTGTTACTTTAGCTTAGAGGGCTAAGGGTGGCGAACTTGTCCGTGAGGCCCGGGCTCCCGCTGAGCCGAGTAGAGCCAGAGGACCTGGACTTCGTCGAGGTTCTCCTCAGGGGCGCACCCGAGCTCCAGCCCTTCTACTCCAGGTCACTGCTTGAGTCGTGGCTGAGGGACGGCGTCCTCTATAAGGCCGTTGACGCGAGCGGCCAGATACTCGGGGTCGTCCACGTAAGGAAGGTCGCGGACGCCGTTTGGCTTGAGGGGATAGCGACGAGGCCTGACGTAAGGAGAAAGGGGGTTGGCAGGATACTGGCCCTTCAGGCGATGGAGGCCTCTGGTGGCCACATGTTCAGGATAATGGCGAGCGCCAGGAACGTGCCCTCTAGCTCCCTGGCAAACGCTCTGGGGTTCAGGGAGATAGACAGGGTATACCTTACGGAGGGGAGGGAGGCGGAGGCCAGGGAGATAGCGGCCGAGCTCGGCCTGGGGGAGGCGGACAGGTCTGCCCTAGATGGCGTTAAGGGTTACGTGGACAGGCTAGCCTGGGCCCCAATTCAGTACTACCAGGGCCCCGTGTACTACGGTAAGGGCGTCGCCCTCCTGGACACCTACCCGCCCTTCTTTGCACTAGGGGCCGCTGAGGGCCTCAGGGCGTTCTCCAGGGAGCCCACCCCCGAGTCCGAGGAGTTCGTGGTCTACGAGCTCAGGAGGGCTAGGGGCTGAGGAAGAGGGCCATCGCGACGGCCCCGACCGCGGCCTGAAGGGCCATCAGGCCCACTGTTACCCCCCTCTCCGTGGCCCTGCCCCTCAGCCTCCTCTGAAGCCTTATCATCACGTGGGCGAGGCTGTAGGACCTTTGGTACGGCGGATCGAGGGTTCCGTCAGGCAATGGCCTGCCGAAGTTCTCCTTGTAAATCCCATGGGCGAGACCCCTGAGGAAGAGCGCGAGCTCGGCATAGTAAAGGGCGTACATGAAGAGCCCGAACGCCGCTATGTCGCCAAGCACCACGACGCCGGCGTAGTAAGCCCCGACCGCGTACGTCATGGTGTTCCCTGGGAAGACCTTGGCTGGGTACCAGTTGTAGTAGAGGAACGCGGCCAGGGCGGCGGCCATGACGAGGGACGCGTAGGCCGCGAACCAAAGCCCTCTCACTGCGGCGAATGCGGCGGTGAACGCGAAGAGAACCAGGCCTACCCCGGCCTCAAGCCCGTTGTAGCCGGCCAACATGTTGTAGGCGTTTGAGGCCCCCATCACGCCTATAGGGACCACGATTAGCGGGAAGAGGGGTCCCAGGTAGATGAAGCCGTAGAACGGCAGGTGGACAAGGTAGGCGTTGTACTTGGCTATCATCAGCGGCAGGGCAGCGGGTATCGTGGAGAGCACCCTGACCCACTGGGGCACGCCCTTCTTCCAGCCCAGCACGTCGTCTAGGAGGCCTATCATGCCTGTTAGCATGAGGAGTGACACGAGCGAGAGGAGCGGGACGGGCTCGTAGGGGCTGCCGTTTATGAACGTGTTTATGGCCTCCATGATGAGCAGGCCAAGGGCGGTGCCAACAATTACCCAGAGCCCGCCCGCCTCAGCGACCTCCCTTCCGTCCGCCTTGTTCATGTCCCTGCCCACTAGCCCCCTCTCGCGGGCGACGGATATCCAGGGCGACAGCGTGGCCAGCACGGTGGCGAAGGCGACCACAGAGGCTGACAGCGCTATAAGCGCCTCCTGAAGCACGCCCCAGTCCCAGCTAGGCCTAGGCCAGAGGGCTTTAAGTGCAGGGCGTCTCAGGTATGCCGAGCTCCCTGGCCCTGGCCCTAACCTCCTCGGGCACCTTGAAGCCGGCCGCGCAGGGCCTAGACCTCACCTCCTCCCTTATGATCATGCCCCCTACCTCCCAGAGGTCATCAGTGCCGTACCTCTTCATCGCCTCCCCTCTCACCGCCCTAAGGGCCTCCTCATAGCCTACCCTCCTGGCCAACTCATGAAATCCGACGACCCCAGCCAGCACCTTGAAGGCCTTCCTGTCAGGCCTCCTCACCCCGCTGAGGTGTACGCCGAGCGGCTCCGTGGAGAGCCAGACCCTGAAGTAATAGGGGGGCGCGTACAGGTACTCGTTCCTCCCGTCCCAAAGGTACCTGAGCGACCTCGAGTAGGTGAACATCCAGTGCTCGACGTGGTGCCTGTCCCCCCTGC
>CAYFFY010000023.1:0-11552 GCA_964342635.1 uncultured Desulfurococcales archaeon | reverse complement strand
GGTCCACTGGGACGACATAGGCGGCCTCGAGAACGTGAAGCAGGAGCTGAGGGAGGTCGTGGAGTGGCCGCTTAAGTTCCCGAACAGCTTCAGGAGGATGGGCATAGAGCCGCCCAAGGGCGTCCTCCTCTTCGGGCCTCCCGGCTCAGGCAAGACGCTGCTCGCCAAGGCCGTCGCCACCGAGAGCGGGGCCAACTTCATAGCGGTCAGGGGGCCAGAGGTGCTGAGCAAGTGGGTGGGCGAGAGCGAGAAGGCGGTCAGGGAGATATTCAGGAAGGCGAGGCAGTATGCCCCGGCAGTTGTGTTCTTTGACGAGATAGACGCGATAGCGCCGCCGAGGGGGACCGACTTTGAGACCGAGGTTACCGAGAGAATCGTCAGCCAGCTGCTGACAGAGATCGACGGCATAACAGAGCTTGAGAACGTTGTGGTTGTCGCGGCCACGAACAGGCCCGACCTTGTTGACGCCGCACTACTGAGGCCTGGCAGGCTCGAGAAGCTTATCTATGTGCCGCCACCAGACGAGAAGGGCAGGCTCGAGATACTTAAGATACACACCAGAAACGTTCCCTTAGCCGATGATGTAGACTTGACAGAGATAGCCAAGATGACCAACGGGTACACGGGAGCTGACCTGGCAGCCCTGGTGAGGGAGGCCGCCCTGACCGCGCTGAGGGAGGACATAAACGCTGCTAAGGTCGCGTTCAGGCACTTTGAGCAGGCCCTGTCGAAGGTTAGGCCGAGCGTCACCAAGTACATGATAGACTTCTACCTGAGGTGGCTTGAAACCGCCAGGCAGCTGAAGGTCGGTGAGGGCAGGTCGTCGCAGCAGCCCTCTCTCACCCTGTAAGGTGATCGCCTTGTCGGTATGGGCTGAGGAGCCACTGATAAACAAGGTATACGAGGCGCTCAAGGAGCTGACTAAGGAGGGCAGGGAGCCCGTGACCGAGACCGAAGTTATTTCATATCTCTCAAGGAGCGGGTACTCGGTATCGCTTCCTGACCTAGTTAAGGCCCTAATGAAGCTTGAGATCCTTGGCCTTATAGCCGTGACATCTAGCTCGAGGGAGGACCGTATCATAAGGCTGTCTCAGCGGCCAACGACTTCAGAGCCCGAGGCCAAAGGAAATTAGGTTAGGGTCGCAGGCATTCAAACGGGGCAGGGCTTGGGGGTAAACCTTCGTGACATAATCCCGGACCAGGCCCGTCAGGAGGTTGAGCTGAAGGCGCTTAGGGGGTACTTGATAGCCCTTGACGCCTATAACATGCTGTACCAGTTCCTATCAGCAATAAGGCAGACGGACGGGACTCCGCTCAGGGACTCGCAGGGGAGGATCACAAGTCACCTCAGCGGCCTCTTCTATAGAACCGTGAACCTCGTCGAGGAGGGCGTCAAGCCCGTGTACGTCTTTGACGGGAAGCCCCCCGAGATGAAGAGGAAGGAAATCGAGGAGAGGGCGGCCAGGCGTAGAGAGGCCGCAGAGAGGTATGTGAAGGCTAAGGAGGCCGGCGCCGTAGAGGAGGCCAGGAAGTACGCGCAGGCTTCGTCAGAGCTCGCCAGCGAGATGGTAGAGGAGTCTAAGAGGCTTCTCGACGCGATGGGTATACCTTGGGTCCAGGCCCCAGCCGACGGAGAAGCGCAGGCCGCCTTCATGGCCAGGAAGGGGGACGCCTGGGCGGCTGGGAGCCAGGACTACGATAGCCTCCTGTTCGGCTCACCTAGGCTAGTCCGCAACCTGGCCATAACCGGGAAGAGGAAGCTCCCCAACAAGGAGGAGTACGTTGAGGTGAAGCCAGAGACCATCGACCTGAACGCGATGCTGAAGCTACTGGGAATAACCAGGGAGCAGCTTATTGTCCTCGGGATACTGGTTGGCACCGACTTCGACCCTAGCGGCGTTAGGGGTTATGGGCCGAAGACGGCGCTCAGCTTCGTCAGGTCTTACAAGGACCCCGTCAAAGCGCTTGAAGTGATAAAGGCGCAGCTGCCTGACGTGGACCCATTCAAGATATACGAGTACTTCCTGAACCCGCCCGTGAACCAGCAGGTGAGGGTTGAGTTCAGGGAGCCAAACGTTGAGGCGATCAGGGACATACTGGTCAAGGAACACGACTTCAGCGAGGACAGGGTCGTTAAGGCAGCGGAGAGGCTGAAGAAGTCCTACAAGGAGAACCTCAGGTCAAGGCAGTCCAGGCTCGACATGTGGTTTGGCGGCTGAGGACTACCTCCCTAGTCTCTTCAGCCAGTCCTCAATCCTCTCCTTGTCCAGCCTCGTACTCACGGGCCTCTGCCCCCTGCGTCCCTCTTCCTCATACTCTATGTAGAGGTCGGCGCCTACTACCGCCTTAAATGACCTCCTGATCCCCTCCTCAGAGCCTGACAGCCTTTCCCTGACGTCTGAGGGCACGCGGGCCACGTAGTAGACGCTTCCGTCAGGCACATAGTATGTGTTGAGTGACGTCACGGGCCCGCCGAGCAGGCTGTTCAGCAGCGACCTTGGATCCGACGCCCCCGTTATTACCTGGACCTCCCTGACGCCGAGGCCTGACAGCCTAACCTGTAGCTCTCTGCCAAGGTCCCTGCTGAGCGAGCTGACGCCATCGAGTACAACATATATAACATTACCGACCTTAACGGACTTCCTATAAGACGCTGCCCTCAGCTCCCTGAACCTGTCCTCTAGGTCCAGAAGGACCCTCATTACGTCAACCTCCCACCTTTCGTACTGGCCTGAGTCGATCTTTGCCTGACAGCTGCTGCACAGGAGGCCGCTCTTGACGCAGACCCTGTCAAGCGGTATTCGCATAGCCGCCTCGAAACCCCGTATTATCAGAGCCTTTATGTTTGCCTAATGGTTAGCGAATACGTTATGTGAGCTTGGCTGCCGCCTTCAAGAGGCCGACATAGGGCGGACTCGGGTCAAGGGGCCTGCTCTTGAACTCAGGGTGTGGCTGGGTGCCGACGAAGAACCTGTGCTCGCTCCTGGGCATCTCGGCGGCCTCGACAAGCCCGTCGGGTGACCAGGCGCTGACGATAAGGCCCGCTTCGACAAGCTTATCGACGTAGGCCGGGTTAACCTCATACCTGTGTCTGTGCCTCTCGTAAATCACGTCACGACCGTATAGGCCGTAAAGGGTTGTGCCCTTAACAAGCCTTATCTCGGAGGCGCCCAACCTCATGGTGCCCCCAAGCTGTCTAACGTCCTTCTCCCATGGCAGTATATCGACGACGGGATGAGGTGTCTTTGGGTCTATCTCAGTGCTGTTTGCGCCCTCAAGGCCCACGACGTTCCTTGCGAACTCCACAACTGATAGCTGGAGGCCAAAGCATATGCCCAGGGTCGGTATGTTGTTCTCCCTAAGGTATTTGATGGCCCTAATCTTGCCCTCCGCCCCCCTCTTACCGAAGCCGGGCAGGATCAGGGCCCCATCAACCGTGGAGAGGACGTCGTCGACCACAACCTTCCCCTCCTCAACATCGGTCGACTCGACCCACACGAGATCCGGCTTGTACCCGGCCGCGACGCCCGCGTGGCGCAGGGCCTCAACAATGCTTATGTAGCTGTCCTTTAGCTTCGTGTACTTCCCTATCATTGCTATCCTGACGCTCTTGTCAAGCGATTTCAGCCTCTCAACGAAGCCCTTCCACGCAGCTATGTCAGGAATCCTATCCTGAAGGTCAAGCCTTGAGATGAGGAGCGACGCGTAACCCTGGGACTCTAACAGGAGCGGCACCTCATAGACGTATTGGACGTCGTGATCGCTGAAAACCGCGGAGGGCGACAGGTTCGCGAAGAGGGCTATCTTCTGCCTGGCCTCGTCCTCTAGGGGCACGGTGGAGCGCACAACTACGGCGTTGGGCTGAATTCCGATCCTCCTCAGCTCCTGAAGGCTGTGCTGAACGGGCTTCGTCTTCTGCTCTCCGGTCGTTGAGAGCACTGGGGCGAGGGCAACGTGCACGAACGCGACGTTATTAGAGCCGAGCTCGAGGTACATTTGCCTTGCGGCCTCAAGGAACGGGAGCCCCTCTATATCGCCTACCGTTCCGCCCAGTTCAACGATCATAACGTCAACGCCTGTTTCCTTTGCGAGGCCTGCTATCCTCTGCTTTATTTCATCTGTTACGTGAGGGATTACCTGAACGGTCTTCCCCAGGTAGTCGCCCCTCCTCTCCTTAGTTATCACGCTATGGTATACCTGTCCCGCGGTGATGTTATGACGCCTGCTGAGGTTCTCACCCAGGAACCTCTCGTAGTGGCCCAGGTCGAGGTCGGTCTCCCCGCCGTCCTCGGTGACGAAGACCTCCCCGTGCGCGTAGGGGTTCATGGTGCCCGCGTCAACATTAAGGTACGGGTCTATCTTGATGATTCCGACCCTGTACCCCCTGGCCTTCAGGAGGAGGCCTGTCGAGGCTGAAACTATGCCCTTGCCGATACCTGACATAACGCCGCCCGTGACGTAGATGTACTTGGTTTCCACCCGGTGCCTTTTTGTTAGCTGTCTCTCCAGCTCTTATAATGACTGAGCCCCAGTGAAGGTTGAGAAGAGGGTGGGAACGATTGACTCCAACGCCCCTTGACATCCTCTTGAGCGTTATCGTGATAGCTGAGCTTGTTGCAATAGTGTTCCTGGCGGCCCGCCTGAAGAGTGCGGGCGAGGCGCTGAGCTCTCTGGACAGTCACGTCAACGAGCTAGCCGAAGCCAGGGCTAAGGAGATGGCTGACGTTATGATAAGGCAGGCCAGGGAGGACGCCGTTAAGAGGAGCGCGGCTGTCGTGGCCGGCAGGGTTTACGAGCAGCTGGTGCCCTACCTTCCCTGGTTCAACTACAATCCAAAGGAGGCCAGGTTCCTTGGATCCCCTGTTGACCTAATAGTTTTTGACGGGCTTGAGGAGGGCAACCTCAGATCGATAGTGTTCATTGAGGTCAAGAAGGGCTCCTCTAAGCTGAGCGAGCGTGAGAGGCGGGTTAAGGAGGCCGTAGAGAGGTGCGCCGTTAGGTTCGAGCTCGTGCAGGTCGGCTAGCCTCTCGACGCAGGTTTAAACCCACCGGGACCCCTTCCACTCTGAGGAATGGCCCCAAAGTACTACATAGAGAACTATGGCTGTGCCCTGGCGGAGTTTGACGCGTCGATAATGGCAAGCCAGCTTGAGAGGGCCGGCTTCTCGAGGACCCCTAGGGTTGAGGAGGCTGACGTTGTAATTGTCAATACCTGCGCGGTAAGGCTTGACACCGAGGCCAAGATCGTCAAGCGCCTCGACGAGCTATCAAGGATGAACCTAAGGGGTACCCTTGTTGTCGCCGGCTGCCTGGCGAAGGCGAGGCCATCCCTGGTCCTGAGACACGCCCCAAGGGCCAGCCTCGTCTCGCCCCAGAACTCTCACAGGGTCGTTGAGGTGGTCTCCTCTGGCCCGCAGGTATACATGCTCGACGGCGACAGGGACAACAGCTTCATGCCGGTCCCCCCGCTAAGGGACAGGATCGCGACCGTTATGGTCTCGGAGGGCTGCCTTGACAACTGTAGCTTCTGTGAGACCAAGCTGGCCCGCAGGACATTAAAATCGTACCCCCCGAGGGTAATTGTCGACGTGGTAGGCGAGCTCGTGAGACGGGGTGCCAAGGAGATCAGGATAACTGGACAGGACGTCGCGGCCTACGGGATTGACCTACAGCCAAGGCTGAGGCTGCCTGATCTTCTCGGCTACATACTAGACAAGGTCCCCGGCGATTACAGGATTAGGGTCGGCATGATGACACCGAACGTTGCGGCTGAGATTATAGATGATCTCTTGGGCGTCTACAAGGACGAGAGGGTGTTCAAGTTCTTCCATATACCTGTACAGAGCGGCGACGATAAGGTCCTCAAACTGATGAATAGAAGGTATACCGTTGAGGAGTTCATTGAGCTGCACAGGAAGGTCAAGGCCGCTTACCCGGACTCGCTCTTTGCCACCGATATAATAGTAGGACATCCAGGCGAGGACGAGGACTCCTTCAGGAGCAGTGTCGAGCTCGTCAAGTCGTTGAGGTTTGAGCGCGTTTACCTTGCACAGTACAGCATCAGGCCGAGGACGCTCTCAGCCTCGATGCCCCAGGTGCCGGAGCCGGTTAAGAAGGCCAGGAGCCTAGTTATATCGGAGGTCATCAGAACGGTAGAGGAGGATATATACAGGTCGTACGTCGGCAGGGAGCTCGAGGCGCTGGTCACATCAAGGGGCTTCAGGGAAGGCTACTTCGTTGGGAGGGCCGACAATTACATACCGATCGCGATCCCCGCCCAGGACGAGATCATGGGAAGCTGGGTCAGGGTCAGGGTTACTGACGCTACCTACTTTGACCTGAGGGGGTCCTTCGTCCTGCCTCCTTCACGCCACGGTACCTGACAGGGATGACGCTCAGGTTCGCTGCGATGGCTGTCAGCTGGACCGAGTAGTCGTCACTTGCGACCAGTACCTCCTTCCCGCAGTCCCTCAGCTCAAGCGCCACGCCTATCACGCTCAGGTCAGCCCTGCTGAGCCTGTTCACGGTCCCGGCCGATTCGGCCAGCGTCACGGCCTTCTCAACATACGCCGGGTCGGGTGTCAGTACCTCCAGCTTGCGGGCCTCAATGGACCTCTCAAGCAGAAGTACAGACTGCTCGTCCTTAACCTCCTCAACGACCAGGTCAGTGGCGACTGCCCGGCCAGGTAACCTTAGCTGGAGGCCAGCCAGGAGCGCGCCTGTGTCAAGGACGACGACCTTATCAGCGTCACCAATAGCTGAGCAGGCGCGCGTATAGCCTCTCATAGTAGTTCGCCCACCAGTTAAACCTTGCCACCCTCAGCGGGGTCGGGCAGGGGGCCACTGCAAACTCGTGACCTGCCGTCACGGGGAGCTTAAACTGACCATCGATTACGATATAAGCTGGTCCGCTGTCCTGCCTGAGTCTCACAAGCAGGCGGCTCCTCCTTGACATAACGACAGGGCGCAGGAATAGTTGGACAGGGTTGAGCGGGGTCACGATAATCACGTCGAGCCTGGGGTCCACTATGGGCCCACCGGCGTTCAGGCTATATGCGGTTGAGCCCGTAGTGGTCGAGATCACAATGCCGTCCCCGTCGAGACCCATCACCCTCTCCCTTCCGCTGTATACGTCAAGCCTGACCATCTGCCCCTCGGACGTGAAGATAACAATGTCGTTTAGGGCGCATGGCAGGGTCTTCCCGTCATGTTCGGCAACTACCCTCTGATGCTCAACTACCTCGTACCTTCCATCAAGGAAGTCGACCACCCTCTGCCCCAGCTCGGTCTCATCGACGTCGAGGAGGAACCCCCTCTTGCCAGCCCTAACCGCCATGAAGGTTACGTCCCTGTTCTCAACCTTTATTGCGGCCCTCAGCAGCGTCCCATCGCCCCCGATCACTATGACCTTCGATGGCGGGTCCTTACCTAGATCGAATGTCCTGAGTCCGCTGAAGGCTTGGGGGTAAGACTGAGCGGTCTCGACCTCTATTAGCGGCTCCCACCCCTTCTCCCTCACGCACTTGACGGCTTCGAGTGCAAGCCTCTCGGCTGTCTGGCTCGCCGGCCTGACAACGATGCCGACGGTACCGGCCAAGCTCCCTCTGTCCTGCCTATACCGTGCTAGGCTTTATTACTTATCAAGTAGTCATATATTGGGGCCGGGGCTGGCGGCCCACGGGCTCACAAGGCCCGAGGAAACACCGCCCTCCCAGCGGCGGCCGGACCCCGCAAGGGGCCTGGGTGAGACCCAGGGCAACGGCACAGAGACGACACGGCCCCCCATGGGATGGCCCTGATGCCGCGAGGCTGCCCCGGCGACGGGGCGGCAGCAACCGGCTGAGGACCTGGGGGGATGCGGTGAAACGGCCGACCCCGGCGGAGCAAGGCGTGGGGCCGGTGAGGAGCCGCGGGAGGCCCCCACGGCCGCTGAGTCAAATGCCGCCGTAGTACAGAAGGCGGGTTATAGCCCCGGCCCCCGCTATTTTCGGGCAGGCTTGACCGGAGCCTCTGAGCAGGACTGCGTGAAGGTACCCCTAAGGTCAGCCGAGCCGGCGATCAGAGTCCTTAAGCGTGAGGGCCTCTTCTCAGCGGCCAGGCCGAGGAGGGAGGGGGAACACCTCCTTGTACCCGTGAGCGATAGCCTGATGGCCCTTAAGGCGCTAGAAGCTCACGGAATAAGATCAGAGCCCTGTAGAGGGGTCTTCGAGGCCGTCCAACGTCGTGGACGACTTCCCAAGGAGCTTGGTATCTCGGGCTTCATCAAGCTCGGCGGCATCGTGCTCTTCAGCCACTCAAGGTCATTACCCTACGAGGCCTACGTAAGGGCTGCCCAGCTGGTGGCGGAGTCCTACAGAGACGTTAACTCCGTGTTCCTCAAGGTCGGCACGGTTGGCGAGCTGAGGCTGCCCCAGTTGGTGCTTCTCTATGGCAGCGGTTCCACGCTTACAAGCGTCCGAGAGAACGGGCTCACCTTTATCGTTGACGTGGCCAAGGCCTACTATAACCCGAAGCTGGCAGAGGAGAGGCTAAGGGTTGCCAGGCAGATAGCCGACGGGGAGCAGGTCCTTGACATGTTTGCAGGCGTGGGCCCGTTCTCGATCTCCGCGGCATCACTCGCTTCCTGCGGCGTACTGGCCGTCGATATCAATCCCTACGCGGTGCAGCTAATAGCAAGAAATGTCGGCGTCAACCAGAGGAGGCTGAGGGGCAAGGTGACCCCTCTGAGGGCTAACTCCGCCGGCCTCGGAGGGCTCATTGAAGGCGAGTTTGACCACATAGTTATGAACAACCCCACTGCCGTGATTGACTTCATCGACGTTGCCTGCTCCCTGGCGGCCAGGGGGGCAGTCCTACACGTGTACGTACTTGGCCCCGACGAACAGACGTCAGCGACCGCTGTCCTTGAGGCCGCAGCTAAGGCCTGCGGGCAGGCCAAAGTAATCAGATCCAGGAGGGCGCTGGAGTACAGCCCGTCTAGGTCGATCTACTCCATAGACGTTGCCGTGAGGCCCTAGAGGGCCAGCACGAAGGCCAGAACGCCGCTGAGGAAGACCCCATCAAATACCCCTGCGCCCCCTATGCTCAGCAGCGGGGCCCTCAGCTGTCTGATGCTCCTTGATAGCCTAAACACGTCAGCGCCTAGGAGGCTCCCTATGGAACCGCCTATGTAGGCTGCCGCCGCCCCCGCCACGCCGAAGCCCGCGGTAAGTGACGCCACGAAGGCGGCCACGAGCGGGGCAATGAAGGCCGGCACCACAATGCCTACGCCCGCTATAGGCCTGGCGAGAAGGTACACAACCACTGACGTTATGATCACGTCAGCCAAGAGGGCTAGCATGAAGGGCCCTCTATACGCAGACGATATTACAAGGTATGCGAGGATCGCCGATGCAGATATCGGAACCAGCGCGCCCCCCACGTTTATCGCCACGATCGTGCTCAGCTCCATCGTCCTAACCCTCGGTATTGGAATAGGGACTCCGAAGAACTCAACGTAGTCGATGCCGAGCGTGGTGACTATTTCGCCTGTCCTCACGGTTGCCAGTACAACGTTAACGAAGCTCAGCGGCGGGCTTAGAACGATGAGGAGGACGGCAATTGTTGAGAGCGGTAGTGCCAGCGGCGCCTGTGAGGAACGAGCTATCAGGAGAGGGAACCTTGAGAAAAGCAGGGCTACGGCCAGCCCTATGAAAAGGTAGCCCCACAGGAAGGCCGGGTGGGTGGGGTAAGTTATTATCAGGCTTCCCGGTCGTCCCTCTGCTTTACCCATGCTACTGCCATGCCCAAAACCACAGGGGCTGTCAGGAATAAAATTGAAGCGTCTGGCCACTAAGCCCCTTTGGGGGGCCACCTGCCTGTCCTGACCAAATACGACATTAAATAAGGCGTCTCCTCGACCTTGGCCGGCGTCAGGTACTCTATAAGCAGTCCCATCGGCCTTGGCCTCCTCGGCTTAACCCTGATGAGCCTGGTTGGCGTGGCGATTATGTCTACCGGCACATCGTAGGGCAGGGCCGGAACCCTCTCCACGACCTGGACGTCATGAACGGTGGTCGCGATTGGGACGGAGTCGTCAAGCTTCCCCATCTCTCTCAGCATGGCGAACTCAAGCTCGCTGAACCCCTCGCCCTTCCCTACCCTGTACCCGTCTGGCGACACCGCCACGCTTCCGACAACGACAAGGTCGACCCTTGGAGCCGACTCAACGTCAACCCTCTCCCCCAGCCTCGTGAAGCCGGCTATCGTCGAAGCGTAGGAGGGGTCAACCCTGGACGGGTCCAGGAGATAGAACTGGCCTCTCAGCCTTGGGGTGGGGACGAGAACCAACTTCCCCTTCCTGAGCGCCAGCTCCCTGACGGGCCTCTGGGGAGAGTCGGGGTTGACCTTGACGACACTGGCCGTCTCGAACTCCTCGGTCGACGCGAGCCTCTCAGCCGCCTCCCTAGACCCGACGAAGTTGGGTATCCTCCCGTAAACAGGCCTTGGGAAGGCTGCAACATTTGCCCTCTCCATGAGCTCCCACACGGCGCGTCTTATCCTACGCTTCTCCTCATCGACCTGCAACGCCTGCACCTTAGGCCCTCTGGGGCCTAGGAGTCTGCGTCTATCTGCCTGAAGAACTTAGGCAGCCTGACCCCCCTCTGCCCAGTGTACTCACCTGAGTAGGGCCTCTGCGAGGGGGTCTCAAGCTTTACGAGGACCAGGTGCAGGAACCTGTCGCCTGCGTAGAGCCTTACAGGGAACTCGCTGCCTATCACCTCGATCGTTAGCTGGCCCTCGAAGCCCGCGTCTACCACTGTGCTCGGTATGTATATGCCCGTCCTGGCCCAGGTGCTCCTGAGGTTGACGAGCCCTGCAAGATAATGTGGCATCTTGATGTACTCCATCGTGTGAAGCAAGTAATGGCGGTGAGGCTCGACCACAAAGCTGTCCCCCTCGCCACACTCATAGAAGTCCGATGGGTCGCCTGGGGACCTAGGGTCCAACACGGTGCTCGTGCCCTTGAAGGCGCAGTAGCTCCTGCCTAACCTAAGGTCAAGGCCGTTCTCCCTGACTACCTCCTCGTCGAAGGGGCTCACGAAAAGCTCGCCCGCCCTGATGAGGGTTCTGATGTCCCTGTCGCTAAGTATCAAGGTTGCCCCGTTTAATCCCTTGGCTGATGGGTTTAAAGGGACTTCATCCCTAGTTACTACTAAGAGTAGTAAAGAAGAAGTTATGGAGGGCCCTGAAGGTGAAAGGAGAAAAAGCCCGGGGCCCTGAGGCGCTGGGACCACCATGAGGTTCACAAGCAGCACCGTTGAGGGGCTCAGCATAGTGCTCAGGGAGGCGTGGAAGAGGCCTAAGTACAGGGCTATAATGATCGCGGTAGCCCTGGCCTCGGCGCTCGCCGCCATAGCTACAGGGGCCTTCGTCGCGCACGCCGCCAACGTCTCCGCAACCCCGGCCGTGACCAGCGGCCAGGCCGCCTCCTCTATGTCGATACTCGGCAAGGCTGTAGGCGCCGGCCTCGCGGTCGGGCTGGCCGGCATAGGCGGAGGGTACGCCGTAGG
>CAYFFY010000022.1:0-11746 GCA_964342635.1 uncultured Desulfurococcales archaeon | reverse complement strand
AAGACGGCATACGAGCCCATGCCTGGTCTCGTGGGCTCGGAGATGTGTATAAGAGCCACCCCTGGAGCCCCGACCCCAGGACAGCGTCAGGCAGCGAGGTTGAGCCCCCGCACGCCCTCCTGGCCAGCAGGGCCACCGACACCGCGGCCGTCACGTCGGCGTACACGTCGAGGCCGCTGATTGAGAGCCCCATAGGGGCCTCGAGCCGGTAAGAGTACGTGACCCTGCCGCAGCTCGACCTGACCTCGCCATCCCTCATGCCTGACCTTGGGGGAGAGAGGGCACGAACCCTGGGCTCCCTGAGGGCCAGGAGGAGCACCAGGTCATGATGGCCCTCCAGGTAAATGACGAAGGGGGCCGAGACCTCGAAGGGGCCCAGCATCCCCTAGGCCCGGCCTCAGATTATGTTAACCCTGGGCTTGCGATCCTCCTCGGGCCTTATCTTGACCAGGCCGTAGTGTATAGCGCAGCTTATGCAGTAGCACTTGGTGACCGGGTACCTTGGAACTATGGCGCCCTTCTTCTCAAGCTCAGCGGCCAGCTGAGGGTCGACGGGGCTGTACATGCGCGTGACGCAGATGGCCTTGTCCTCAGGCACCAGCCTGCCGCAGTTGTCACACTGTATCAGCCGTGCTTTCCCCTTGTCGCCCTTCCTCCTTCCCCTGCTCTCCCTCTTCTTCGGCATCCTCGTTACCTCAGCCAGTCCTCGACCCTGACTTTATAAATTTAAAGTCCAGCATTGGCGGGACCGGGTATGGGAAAGGCCGTGGAGGGCGAGATGAAGGTATTCAGGGTCAGCGGGGAGATGATGTTGTCCCACGACAGCTTCCCGGAGTGGCGCAGGTTCACCGTCTATGTCAGGGCCCTTAAGGCACCTGACGCCGTGGAGAAGGTCCTATCCGACCTGGGGAGCAGGCACAAGGTAAGGAGGGCCCACATAAGGATACGCTCGGTTGATGAAGTCAACCTGGACGAGGTCAACGATGTAAGGATCAAGGCCCTCTCACAGCTAACAAGGGTGATGTGAGTGTCCGAGAAGGGCGAGAGGAGGGTGGTGACCCTTGACGAGCTGGTGGCCCAGCTCGACCTGATAAGGGCTGAGGCCTCCAGGCTCAGGGACCTCCTGAACCAGCTAGTGGCCGAGAGGGACCTCATAGCCAGGGCCAAGGAGGGGATAGACGCCATAGTCAAGTCAAGCCCTGACTCGCCTGTGCTGTTCCCGCTGTCTACAGGATACGTGGCCCTCATGGAGGCCAGGCCTCAGTACAGGGACAAGGTGATAGTCCACCTGGGGGCTGACGTTTACGCCAAGGTCGACGTCTCGGAGGGGCTAAGGCTCCTCAGCGAGGATGAGGGCCAGCTCAGCAGGGCCGTCGAGGAGGTCGCGCGCAGGCTAGGGGAGGTTGAGAGGCTTCAGGGCCAGTACGAGGCCGTCATACAGCAGGCCCTGGCGGCCGCGGGGGCTCGTGAGGCCCAGGGTAAGTGACGTTGTTCGAGAGGCTTAGACAGGCCTTCAGCGGCTTCACCTCCGCCCTCAAGGAGAAGATAGAGACAAGGGAGGTGAAGCCAGAGGACCTCGACGGCCCCCTTGAGGATCTCGTCCTGAACCTCGTCGAGGCCGGCGTTGCCTACGACGTGGCCTCGGCGATAGCTGAGAGGGTCAGGGACTCGCTGGCCGGCTCCCGCGTGCCCAGGGGCACGAACATTGCATCCGCCGCCAGGGAGGCCGTGATAGGGGCCATAGTTGACTCCCTCGGCGGGCCGGCCCCCGACATAGTCAGGGCCGCCAGGGAGAGGTGCTCGTCGGGCAGGCCTTACGTCATAGCCTTCTTCGGCGTAAACGGCGTCGGCAAGACGACAACTATAGCGAAGGTCGCCAAGTACCTGGTTGACAGGGGCATCACCGTTCTGATAGCTGCCGCGGACACCTTCAGGGCGGGCGCCCAGGAGCAGCTTAGGGTGCACGCCGAGAGGCTCGGTGTCCCGTTCATGGGAGGCTCCTACGGCTCCGACCCGGCCAGCGTGGCCTACAACGCGATTAACGTAGCAGCCAAGAGGGGCGTCTGCGCGGTCCTGCTCGACACCGCCGGGAGGATGCACGCTGACGTCGACCTGATGAACGAGCTGAAGAAGGTGGTGAGGGTCGCGAGGCCTGACCTGAAGGTTCTCGTGGTGGACTCACTGACGGGGAGCGATGCCGTTGAGCAGGCCAGGACCTTCAACGAGAGCATCGGGGTGGACGCGGTCATAGTCACAAAGGTGGACGCCGACGTGAAGGGCGGCACCGTCGTCTCAGTGGCGGCCACGATCAGGAAGCCCGTGCTATTCCTTGGCACCGGGCAGGGCTACAACGACCTAGAGGGGGTTGAGCCCAAGGAGTTCGCCAAGGGGCTTATCGGCTAGGCGGCTCAGGCCCCCTTGGAGAGCAGTAGGACGTAGTCGTACTTCGTCACGATGCCGACCAGCCTCCCGTCCTCGCCTACGACCGGGAGGCACCCTATCCTCTCCCTCACCATGGCCTTAGCGGCCTCGGCCGCGTCCTCGTTGGGGGACACCGTTATGGGGTCCCTCGTCATTATGTCCTCGGCGACCGGGACGAGGTAGTTCCTGAGGCTCACTATCTTGTCCTTCAGGGGGTCCACGACCTTCATCCTGAGGTACCTGTCCTTCCCCCTCGCCCTGAGGAGGAAGGACGGCACGTAGGCCAAGGCTATGTCCTTCTCCGCTATGACGCCGAGGGGCCTCCCTTCCTCGTCCGTGACAACAACCTTCTTCACGGGGTCGGCCTCGAGGAGCCTCAGGATGTAGAATATGGAGTGCGTAGGCCTCGCCCTCGGGAACTCTGTCCTCATCAAGTCGGCGACCCTTAGCTCCTCCGCGTACCTGTCTCCGAAGGCCCTCAGCAGGTCCGTCCTCGTTATTATGCCGGCCAGCCTGCCGTCCCTGTCGACGACGGGGAGGCCGCCGACCTTGTGCTTCACCATGAGGTGGGCGGCCGTCTTTATCGACTTGGTGGGATCGACGGTTATCAGCTCCTTGGTCATGGCCTCAGCGACCTTTATCTCGTCAAGCGTCTTGCTGAAGTTTACGCCCATGACGGCCTCTATGATGTCGGCGTTGGTTATTATGCCGACGGGTTTCTCGCGCTGGTCAACCACCACGAGCCTCCCTATGTCCATCCTGAACATCAGGTTCCTCGCGTAGGCGAGGGTGTCTGTCGGCTTAACGACGTAGACCGGTGACGACATGTAGCTCGAAACCCTGGGGGGCATCGCGGTCACCTCAGGGCTAGGGCCAACAGGACGTCCCTCTCGGTTATTATGCCCTTGGCTTCGCCTGAGCTGTCGACAACTATCAGGCTGTTTGTGTTGTACTTGCTCATGAGCGACGCGGCCTCCCCAACGTCAGCGGCCTCCTCAACGGTGTAGACGTCCTTTGACATTATCTCCGAGGCCCTTATCGAGAGCACCTCCTCCACGCTCCTCGAGGTGAGCCTGCCGAAGACTTCGTGGGACCCTATGAACCTCATTATGTCGACGGCGCTCACAACCCCCGCTATGGCCCCCTCCTCCCTCGATATTATTGGCAGCCTCCTGAACCCATAGATGGACATTAGCTGGAAGACCCTCCTGAGGCTGTCGTCCGCGTAGGCCACGACTAGGCTTGAGGTCATGATGTCGGCCACCTTGACACCCACCTCCTTGCTTAGCAGGTGCCTGACCATGTCGTGCTCAGTCACGACTCCCTGCGGCGCCCCTCCCTTGTCGACAACCGGCAGGAGGCCGACGCCGTTGAGCACCATGACCCTGAGGGCCTCGCTAGCCCTCGCGGTGTTTAGCACGTAGACAGGCGTTGGGTTCATTACGGACTCCACGCTCTCGTTGTCAAGGGCGCTGTAGAAGTCGCCCTTGTGGCGCTCCTGAACTATGCTGTATAGGTACCCCCCGCCTAGGTAGTTTATCACGTCGGTCGCCGTCACCGTCCCCCTCAGGACCCCCCTGGAGTCAACGACGACGAGGCCGCGTATCCTGTTCCTGTACATTGACTCCACGGCGCTCATTATCGAGCTCGTGGCGGTAATCGTTATGGCCGGCCTGCTGGCCACCTGCATGATCTCCCCCTCCCTCACCCTCACCCTCTGGCTCCAGTTGGGCTCGGCGTCCGCGCGCGGGTAGCGATAGCCCTCGCTCCTCCTGGCGGTGACGCTAGTTACAAGCCTGGCCGACGGAGAGACCCTGGGCCTGACCCTCCCCTCCCTGCTCATCCCGCACCACCCATAGCCCTTACCACATCCTCCCTGTCAACGATCCCCACCAGCCTCACACTCTTGGGGTCGTCTACTACTGGGACCCTGCCGAAGCCGTTCGTCACCATGAGCCTCGCGGCCTCGGCCAGGCTAGACCACGGGGTGACGAACCTGACGGACCTGGTCATAGCCTCCCTCACCCTTGGCCCCCTCGAGGCCCCGGACTCGCTCTCAAGGTGTATCCTCGTGTACCCTTTGGCGAGGAGGTCGTACTGGGTTATCATGCCGACCAGCCTCCCGCCTGAGTCCACAACCGGCAGGCCCGCGTACCTGAGCTCGATCATCTTTCTCCATATCCTCGCTATGAAGTCCTCCGCCTGGACGGCGACAGGGCTCGGCGTCATGAACTCCCTCACCTGCCTCCCCTCAAGCCCCCGCGGGGCCCTCTCCAGGGCGACCCTTATCATGTCGCCAAGGCCCAGGAAGCCGAGGAACGACTGGCCCTCGACGACAGGGGCCTCCCAGAGGTCCTCCCTCAGCATCTTCTTGAGGGCCTCGGAGACCCTGTCGGAGGGCCCAAGGACAACCGGGGGCACGTGTGCCAGCGAGGAGGCCGTGGCCTCGCTCTTGGACGAGGAGACCATGAGTACGTCACCCCTCGTGATGACCCCCACGAACCTCCCGCCCTCAACGACGGCTACCGTCCTATACCCCCTCTCCCTCATGAGCCTCCTCACGTCGGCGACCCTGGCGTCTCCTGGTACCCAGGCCGACCGGGAGGCCAGGTTGGACACCTCCCTTACGGGATTGGAGAGAAGGGAGGCGAGGGCATCCCTCGCCTGGCTAAAAGCTGGACCCGATGACATCTATCAGCCCTCAGCCCATATCTAAGATATGCGTCAGGACGGATTTAAGTGTTCCAGAGCTGAGTTCGGGCGGGGCGGGCCTCCTGGACGCTAACACTTAGACCGGATGGCGTCACAATGAACTCTATGAGCAGTGGCGAGGAGGAGGGCGGCCAATGAGGCTCCCCGTGGCCTCGAGGGGAGTAAGTCCCGCAGGCGGCGCGGGGAGGGGGAGAGGAGTGATGAGGCCGAGTGATTAATAGCCATGAGAAGTGGCTACTAGTCACGATGAAGGCCGAACTCTACTCAGACAGGGTTATCGCAACATTTGGAGCCCCATTTGCGCTATATGACCTCCCAGCCGCCACCTTCATTAGTTGCTATGAGGGCGTAGGGGGCGTCGATTGCGACACGTCGTATGTGAGGCGACGTGGCCTGCCTCCAGTAGACGACGAGAACTGCTACGACGGGCATCACTATGGCAATAACTGCGATGACCTTAAACTGGCATCCCGGCCAAGGGCTGGGTCGCCCTAGGGCGCTAAGGCCTGCCGGCCTGCTCAGCCCTCCTCTCCTCGGCCTGGGGCCTGTCCTGCTCAGGGTACGCCCTGACTAGCGTCAGGACCTTGGCCTCGGAGCCCAGCCTAGCCCTCACCAGCTCCTGCAGCTTCGGCTCGTTGCCGACAACCACAAGCACGCCAGCGACCGACGCCTGCCTCGCCCTGAGGACGTCGAGTATCGCCATGATCTGGGAGGCCTTGGACCCGTCGACAATGACGACAAGGGCCCTCCCCTTCCTCGGTATGCACTCCTTGGGGAACATGAGGGTGTCGTAGTACTCCTGGGAGAGCCTGTAGTGCCTCGCTATTATATGCCTGGAGTAGGGCGACCTGCTCGCCACGCAGAGCCTGGCGTGGAGGGCGTCGGCGACGACCGAGCCGAAGGCGGCGGAGTAGCCGTCTGAGCCCGTGACAACAACGTTGACCTTGTCCTCCTTCAGGGAGCTCAGCACCTTGAGCCCCGCCAGGGCCATGACGCCTGGGCTGCTCAGGACCTGCCAGAGCTCCTCCCCATCCCCCAGGGCCCTCCTGAGGGCGTCATCTATGAGGCCCTCCTCCTCTATCCTCTGCAGGAGCCTCTCGGCGGTTGACCTCTCCGGGACGCTCCTCAGCGACACGTACCTCCACAGTATCTGGGCCGAGACGCCCAGCTTCTCCTCAAGCTCCTTGAAGGAGTAGAAGTGCTTGAGGGCGTTCAGGACCTTGAACAGGGAGTACTTTATGTTGTTGTCGCCGTTGGAAAGGGGCGACACAACGACGCTCTCCCTTTCACTGCCCAGCCCGGCCCTTCCCTGATCGGAGCTGGGGTCCTCCATAGGCCTATTCTCTCTCCTGGCGCGGTGTGGGGCCCTGAAAGGACTTTAAAATAGTTCCCCCGCCAAAAGACCTCGTTTTGTTTAGGGCCTTTAGAACTCCTCCTCGCCTTCCTCTTCCTCTAGTTCCTCCTCGCCCTCTTCCTCCTCGAACTCCTCCTCGCCCTCGAGGCCCTCTTCCTCCTCGAACCCCTCTTCCTCCTCTCCCTCCTCTTCCTCGAACTCCTCCTCCTCGCCTTCCTCTTCCTCCTCGAAGACCTTCTTCGGCAAGTCGCCCACTCAGTTAGCTGACTTGTTTTGGCATAAATTATATAAGCGTATACCTCTACAAGTCAACAGTGTTCACCCTAGGACGTTTAAAATAAAGCTACAGACCTTAATCGGGCGCGCTCCGATGTCTGCTTGCCTATCTACGCTTAATAACGCGGCCCAAGGGTTAAGGCCTGAGGGTCACAGTTGCCTGCCAGGGCGCCGACACGGAGGGTCTCGCTAAAGGCCTGCAAGAACTGTGGGGCCTTGGTGCCCAAGGACGCTAACGTTTGCCCAGTCTGCGGCGGCACAGCCTTCGCCGACGACTGGGAGGGGGTCCTCGTAGTTCTAGATAACTCCGAGCTGGCCAGGAGGCTCAAGTTCAGCTACAAGGGCACCTTCGCCATAAAGGTCGCCGGGACCTACGTTGTCAAGTGAGGGCGGACCAGGCCTTCAGTTCAGGGTAAGCCAGAGGGACAGGGAGGACTTCTCCTGGCCTAGGGGCGTCCTGGTCTCCGGCGACCTGCCCCGAAAGGTAGCTGAGGGGCCCTGGCCCAAGGTGATATGCGTAGGTGACGTGGTGACCGAGTACTGCCTTAGGGCCGGCAGGCTTCCCGACGTTGTCATCGTAGACGGTAGGACCAGGAGGCAGGACCTAGGACGCCAAGCGACCGGCCAGCTGAGCGAGGCCGGAGCCCACCAGGTGCTGAGGGTCTCGAACCCTCCTGGGGGGCTGACACCGGAGGCCATAGAGGCCGTCTGCTCGGCGGCCAGGTCCGCCTCCCCGACTGTCATAATGGTGTCTGGGGAGGAGGACATGTTGGCCCTCGCTGCCCTCATGTGCGCGCCGCCCGGCTCGCTCGTGGTCTACGGCATCCCTGGGAGAGGAGCGTCCCTCGTGGTTGTCGACGAGATGATATCAAGGGAGGCCCAGACGAGGCTCCTAAGGCTCGTCCCTGAGCCCACCAAGACCTAGGAGGCCTCAGGAGTCTCCTGGCGCGACCTTATAACGTAAGTGTAGGTCCTGAGCAGCCACGCCGGGACAGCCTTCACCACCTCATACGCCTCCTCCCATCCGTTGAGGCCGAGCTCGGAGGCCAGCTGCTCAAGCGTCATGTTGGTCTTCACATACTTCCTCAGGACCTCGAGTACCTCGTCCGTCAGTTCGAGCTCCCTGTCGCTAACCTTAACCTTGGGCCTCTCCATGTACAGCCCCTCAAGGTCCCTCGGCCAGGAAGTTATAAGCGTGGTGGGGCCGCGGGGATTTGAACCCCGGACCACCAGCGATCCGGACGGCCTGGCATGGGGGTCCGTTCCCCAGGCTGGCATCCTACCAGGCTAGACGACGGCCCCACCGGGGCCTGTGGTCCGTGGGCCTGACTTTAAAGCGTTACAGCCAGGGAACGAGGAGAAGGCAGACTGAAGTGTACTTATCAATTAGGAGGTTTACCCCCACATACGCTGTCTTTCGCCGCGATCCGACCAGGAGGAGGCTGCACGTTTCAACTTCCCCTTACCATGGTAACCCTCAGGCCACTTTGTGCTGGTAAGGGTCCTATGGCCGGGTCCCCCTATTAGAGGGGGCATTAACCACGGTAATACCTGGTGCCCGCGTTGTCCAACCGCCTGCTCGACGTAGGTCGGATTGTTATCAGGTGTAACAGGTGCGGCGCCGTTCTCTACAGGTACGCCATTGGCGACAGGAACGACAAGAACAAGTTCAACGGGCCGCCCGTCCCCAGGAAGGTCCTGGGAGGCTATGATGATATGACTTGCCCCGTGTGCGGCGCCAAGCTGTCAATGAGGCCTGCGCAGCTGAGGTTCTTCCCGGCCGACGAGTTCGAGCGCCTATACGTAGAGGACAGGTTCAGGCTCGTCCTGAGGTCGGAGAGGGTCAACGTAGTCGAGGTCGCGCACCTCGCTTCGCCCCGTCAGCAGGCCGTCGACGAGGGCCTAGAGGCCTAGGAACGCCCTGACGGCCTCCTCCACGCGAAGGTAGGCATCCCTGGGGCATTTTGCCTCCCTGTACTCCCTCAGCAGCCCCTTCAGGACCCCCGCCCCCCTCATCAGCTCCCTCCCGAGGAGAAAGCTGACGAACTTGTTCACGTTTCCGCACCCCCTTGAGGCCGACTCCAGGTCTATCACGAGGGCCCTTGGGCTTTCCGGCCACCAGGGATAGAAGACGTTCTGGAGGGGCCTGTGAAGCTCCTCGTGAAGCACTAGCGCCGAGTCCAGCGCCCTGGCCGCCCTGAGGGCCTCAACCATTGCGACTGCGACGAACTGAGGAGGGGGGTCCCTGAGGAGCCTCTCAAGGCTGACGTCCCCAACGTACTGCATTACTATTACGTCCCGTGAGTAGTAGAGGGGCCTGGGGGATGCCCCGGCCCTCGCCGCCTCCTCGAGGAGCCTCCCCTCGTGCTCTAGGCTCCCCCTCTTGCTGTCCGTCCTCCTGACCTTGACGGCGACTACATACCCTTCGTTGAGCTGGCCCGCGAAAACAACGCTCGAGTGCCCCTTTCCGAGCACCCTCACCTCAACCCCGCCCAGGGAGAGCTCTGCCCTCCCAAGGTCAAGGAGGCAGCAGACCCCGGCCGCCTCCACCTGAGAGGCGACCCGGTCTGGGTCGCAGCCCTCCCGGGGCGGGTAGCAGAGGACCGAGGCCGCCTGGGGGGAGCTCAGAGGCCAACGAGCCAGGACGGGATTGCGTAGAACTCCCTCCAAGCCCAGTCCCTCACCGGCTTGGGAAGGCGCCCCGGCATGCCCCCATCGCCTTCTACCAGGAAGGCCTCGCACGAGCGCCCGAGCTCACTGCCGCGCCTTGAGAGCCAGGCCTCTACAAGTGACAGCGCCTCTGGCCTCCTCCACGGCCTGAAGCCGTAGAGCCTCTCGCCGACCCACAGGCCCCCCTCCTCAAGCCTCCTCCTGACGAAGGCCCTGACGTTCTCCACGTCGGCCCACGCGTCCGGCCCGTCAAGCACCTCAAGTCCCGTGAGCCTCCCGCTGGCGAGGGCCACGCCTATGGCGACGAGGGCTCCCTCGTCGGTGAAGTAGCTGGCCCTAAGGGGCGTGAAGCCAGCCCCCTCTAGCTCGTTCCTGAGCTCCCTCGACAGCCTTGCTGCCTTTCCCCACACGGCCTCAGGTGGCTGCTGGAAGTAGTCGCCACGACACACGGCAAGGACGAGCGGCGGCCTGACCTTCAGCTCGACGCTCCCCGAGAACGCGTGGAAGAAGCTGCGCGAGGGCGCCTGCAGGTACAGCTTAGCCGCAATGACGGCGAGCGACAGCTTCTCGTAGGTGACGGCGGCGGCCGCGTTCCTTCCCGGGTCCACGGGGTCGACGAATATCAGCGGGCTGTCGGGGTACCTGGCCTCCAGCTCCCTCCTTGACCCTCTCCCCTCGGGGTCCACGTAGACGGGCGGCCTCCAGCTGCTCATGGCCTCAAGCGCCGCCCTGAAGGAGCCGTAGCTGATCACCATGAGCTCAGCCATGTAGCCGGAGAAGCCGCCTACCTGGACCTCGGCGCCGTACGCCCCTATCCCCTTGAGGAAGGACTTCAGGAGCCTCACGTCGTCGGACTGGCAGCCGGTCAGCCTGGACCTCACGTACCTCGTGTGAAAGGGTGTCCTGCCGACGCCTAGGCTCAGCCTAGGGGACTCTGAGTATATTGCCGGGACCACGTCAACCTCTATTCCCATGAGTGACACGGTCAGGTACGGGTGCTCGCTGTACTTCCTCACGGCGGGCAGGCCCGAGAGGGCCCCCTCTATGAGGTCCAGCGACCTACTCATCAGCCAGCCCTCGTCGACGTCCCTGAAGAGGACGAAGACATCCATCTCCCACCTGTCCCTTAGCAGCGTACCCTTGGCGTAGCTTCCCTCTGCCTCGATCACGTAGCTTAGGCCCCTTGAGGAGAGGGCTCCGTCAAGGGCTGACCTAACGAGGCCGTAGACCCTGTCCAGGGCCCTGAGCTGGAAGCCAGTGGGCCTGATGGCGCTGAGCACATCCTCCTCAATGGGGGGCCTAGGGGGGCACTCCATCAGACCCTTGCCTCCGCCAGGGTCTCATAGATTGGCCCCCTCGGCGTCAGCGTGCTCTTCTTCAGCCTGACGGCCCTGACCTCCATCTCCCCCACCTCATAGTTCGACCTGTCCATTATGAACTTCGTCACGCCCGGGGAGCCCCTCTCCTTGAGCCTTGCCAGGGTTATGTGAGGGGCGAACTCTTCCTCCTCTAGCCTGACGCCAATCTCCTTAAGGCCCCTGTCTACCTGCTCCCTGATCTGCCTGAGCTCCTCGAAGCCCTCGGCTATGCCCACCCACAACACCCTCGCGTTGGACGGGCTTGGAAAGGCCCCGATTCCCGCAAGCCTAAGCCTAAAGGGCCTGAACCTGATGGCGGGGAGGACCTTCCCCCTTATCTCGCTGACCACGTAGTCAGGGATCTCGCCTATGAACCTTATCGTGACGTGGAAGTTCTCGGGCTCGACGAGCTTCATCTGCACGCTCAGCGAGGCCAGCTCCTCCTCGAGATCCCTCAGCCTGGCAACCATACCTGGGTCGTCAACATCCACCGCTATGAATACCCTCAACCCTCCTCCCCCTGAGGTCCAGGAGATACGCTCTTAAGATATTTTATTAGCCCTCCTGGGCCGAGATGCTGGGGTCCGCCATGAGCGCCTACGACGACTCGTCAGACGAGTACGACGAGGAGCTCGAGGAGCTGAAGAGGAGGAAGCTGCAGGAGCTTCGCCAGCAGGCCGAGGAGAGGAGGAGGCTCCAGGAGGAGCAGGCCCGCAGGGAGGCGGAGCTCATGGCCGTCCTGAGGAGCATGCTCGAGCCCGAGGCCCTGAACAGGATCACAAACCTGAGGCTCGTCAGGCCCGAGCTGGCACAGGCTGCCATGCAGACGATTATAACGCTGGTCCAGTCGGGCAGGCTGAGCCCGCCAGTTGACGACGAAACCGTTAAAAGCATTTTAATGCAGCTGGACAGCCGCTCGCGGAGAGAGTTCGAGATAAGGTTCAAGCACAAGTGA
>CAYFFY010000021.1:0-11846 GCA_964342635.1 uncultured Desulfurococcales archaeon | reverse complement strand
GCTATGAGACCGGCGTGCCCCTGCAGTACAACGCCACGCTCGGCGCCTGGGTAGGGTACGTGCAGGTGCCCTCGATAATCTACCAGAGCATCTACACGGGCGAGGGCGTCTACAGCCTCGCTGGGCCGTGGGACGTGGTTGTCACCGGCGTTAGCCCGACTGGGGTCAACCTCTACCCGTCGACCTGGCCCATCTACGTGGAGCCGTATACCTACATGGACCCGATCACGGTCTCCGGCTCCAACATAAGCTCGTTGCCGTCCTCGATCAGGTCAGGCGACACGCTGTACAACGTGTACGTTCCCTCGCTTAAGGTCGTTGACGCCCACCTGACCCTAGTCAACAGCATAGTGGGCCAGCTCACGGCCGCGAACTCAACAGTCACCCTGGTCGGCAGCAACGTAACCTCGATCGACGCGGTAGGCTCCAGCCTAACCCTGAAGGGCGGCTACGTCGGGGGCGGGGCTGTCGGCATAGAGGCCGTCGGGTCCACGGTTAACGTTGAGGGGACCGAGTTCGCCGACCTTGAGTACGCCTTCTCGGTGACCGACAGCTCGCTGAGCGTCCAGGGCGTCATGTTCCTCAACGTAGGCTCTGTCGTCGCGCCGGGCGCAGGGGTAAGCGCTGTTGAGCAGGAGGTCAGCCAGACCGTGTCAAGCGCCCTGTCAGAGCTGAAGACGATGTGGCAGGGCACGGGCTCCGCGACGCCTGTAGTGACAAGCCTGCCAAGCGCTCCCTCCGTCGGCGCTGTTCAGGTAGTCCCCACAACGACGGCGTCGGCCTTACCGTTGCCTGCCGTCCTGGTCGGCGTCGCCTCGACGCTCGCCGCGGTCGCAATGGCGGTTATGGCCCTGGTTACTTCCAGGAGGAGCGGAGGTGATATTGCATGAAGGCCAAGGCCCTAGCCGTGCTCGCGGTCGGGGCCCTCCTGGCCCTCGCCTTCATCCCAGCGTTAGCAGTGTCGCAGGGCCAGGCCAGCGCCCCCGTGAGGCCTCCGTTCACGTTAACTCTGTCCCCTAGCCTCTACAAGACCCTAGTCGGCAGGGACGGGTACTACTCCTTCGAGGCCTTCAGGTACGTGCCGCCCAACGTGACGCCGGTAGTGGTTAAGGTAGCCACGATGATGCTCTTTAACAACAGCCACGGCGTGCCCCACAACGTGACCGTCTACATACCGCCTGGCAACTACAGCCTGATACTCATGCAGGTGTCAGTAAACGAGAGCGGCGGGCCCCAGTATGACGTGTCGCTCTCCATCTACGCCAACGGCACGCCGGTGTTCTGGGGCTCTACACAGGAGATACTGAACTCGACCGCCTATGCCGACCTCACGTTCTTCGAGAACCTCCTCCAGGGCCCCGTCAAGTTCGAGATAGTGCTGCCCTGCAGCTACGCGCCCAAGATAGGCATAACGGGGCACTACGTCGTCAACGTGACCCTCTACCTCTACCCCGGCCCGAGGCCGCAGGGGCTGCCCAACAAGTTCATACCGCTATTCCTCAACAGCTTCGGCTACTCGAATGCCTTCCTGCCGGCCTATCACGACTATGCTGCCCAGCAGGTCGAGATACCTAACGGCACGTACAGGGCCTGGCTCATACTCTACGAGCTGGGGAACGAGTACGACGAGTTCTGGTACACGAACATACCCGCCGTCAGGTACGTAAAGGTCTACTACAACGGGAGGCTGGCGGGCATAGCCAACCCGTTCGAGACGATCTACACGGGCGGCATCGACCTCTTCTGGTGGAAGCCCGTGACGTCGGTCAACACGCTGTCCTTCCACACGCCCGACATATTGGACCTGACCCCCATGCTGGCCTACGGCCTCAACGCCACGATAGCCCTCCATGTGGCTGACCTGCTGGCCTCGGCGCAGACCATGGGGGTGCCTCCCGGTGAGTTCCGGTGGTGGATGGCCGCCGTCCTGGCGCTCTGGACCAACGAGAGCAACCCAATGATCTCGACCTCCGTGCTGACCCAGCACGTGAGTTACGAGGACAGCGGCCCGACGATAATGAACCAGGGCTACATGGGCTACTACTTCCAGGAAGGGGCCAGCTACTCAATAAACTACACGTCGCTCCTCACGTTCAAGCACGGCTCCGAGTGGGTTACAGCGGCCCAGAGGGGGCTTACGAACGTGCTTCAGGAGTACAACTACGTTGGCACCTACGCCTACAACTACCTGGACGAGGAGTTCTCCGAGGCCTCCATGGCGACTGGCTACGAGCCCTACGCGCTGTCCCTTGGAGGCAACTGGCCTGTCACCCTCTACTACGATTATGCAATTATTCCAATTACGTCACCTACCGTGTACCCATTCAACGCGACCTACGCCCAGAACGGCTCGATAACGCTCTCGCCGTCGTACTACCTGACGTACTCCTGGCAGGGCTACAACGAGTCGCTGAGCCTGTCATACAACCTATATGTGGTGGGCGGTTTCTCCGGCATAATAGAGTTCATCAGCCCGACTGGCGCGGTGCTGATCTCGCTGACCTCAAACAACGCCCTTACAGAGAAGTCGCTAACAGCGACCATGCTTGTCAACGGAGCCGGCTTCACAGAGAGCGTGTTCCTCGAGGGCCTACAGAACAGCACTACGCAAACTGCAGGCTACCTAGTGGCCAACCAGTTCACCTACCAGCTTATCGGCGGCGGCCTGCCTGGGTCGGCCTCCGATAACCCAACGACCTCCGTGAACCTGCCAAGCGAGTCCGTCGTCACGCAGACCAGCAGGGTGGCCTCAAACGAGGCGCTAGTTGTCAAGAGTGTACTCCTAACGAGGTTCCTGAGGCTGCTATGAGTTAAAAGATATATTTCAATTTATTTTTTAATTATGTTTTTAAATAATAATCCTACCTCCCATACCTTGACCGTGTCGTGCTCCCTGGGCCTCGGCCTGCTGGCGAGGTATACCCCATAGGGGTCAAACCCCCCTTTGTCAAGGGGACCCCCGTACGGCGAGAAGACTATGAACTCTTCCGACGCGGTCACGAGCCTCCTCACGAGCGAGTCTATAGCCCTGTAGGCCGCGCAGGCGTCATAGCCCTTCAGCCTCTCAAGCGCGGTCACGGCCGCCACCACGGGGCCTGAGTCTAGCAGCTCCAGTACGGCATGCTCTACGCCCTCTAGCTCTGCATCCAGCGGTGTGCTTGGGTCCATTGGGGTCCTGACGGCGCCGGCGGCGGGGTTCGTGACCGGGACGTTGACGAGGCTGGCCCCGGTCTCCCCAATAATTGGGAGCTCGGGAAGCGAGGAGAAGAAGTCGTTAGCCCTCACCGGGACCCCGCTGAGGGCGCTGGCCCAGGCCGACGCTGGGTGCTGGAGGTCCCTGTTCTCTGTCACACCCCTGAAGGTCGTGTCGAGGAGCGTGAGAAGCGACCTGGCCTCACACTTCATGAAGAGCTTGTAGGTGAGCCCGTCGATGCCCAGCATCAGCGCCTTGACGCGAGCCAACGCACCCCCTCCTCCAGCACGTCCTCGCCCACGGCCCCGACCACCCTGTCGACCTCCTCGCCGTTAAGGAAGAACATTATGGTCGGGAGGCTCAGGACGTAGTACTTGCTCGCGGTCGCAGGGCTCTCGTCAGCGTTGACGCGGGCGAAGGCCACATCCCTGTACATGTTGGACAGGTCGTCAATGACCGGCGACACGAGGAAGCAGGGGGCACACCATGGCGCCCAGAAGTCAACGATCACCGCCCTGTGGGCGCGTATGAACTCGTCAAAGTTCGAGTCGTTGAGGTCGACCACCCTGGTCCCCTCCCCGTCACCTTCCTGCTTCCCCTGGCTCCCCAGGGAGGAGAGGAGCTGGGCCTTCTTCCTCTCAAGTATCCCCCTGAGCTCCTCGTCGTCTTCTGCCATGGTCATAGGCCTCTAATAGGCCTGAACTGGACAGAGGGTTTTAACGGGTTACTTCGTATCGTGACTTCCCAGGCAACCCGAACAGCCCCCTTCAGGATTACCGCCCTAGCCTGAGGGCGATGAGGGAGCAGGGGGCCTGGGGAGCATAGCTTATTAAGCCCCACCGGATAAGCATCGCAACGGCCCTAGGGAGGGCATGAACTGAAAAGTGTCCGGTGAGGAAGGAGATAGCAGGATTAGGGATTTCATAGTTGGAAAGCACGTTTTTGGTAGCCT
The DNA here is from genome assembly GCA_964342635.1 of uncultured Desulfurococcales archaeon. Classification (GTDB taxonomy): domain Archaea; phylum Thermoproteota; class Thermoprotei_A; order Sulfolobales; family Acidilobaceae; genus Acidilobus. The sequence goes on along the minus strand of CAYFFY010000021.1, from coordinate 7,701 downwards.
GTACGGGATACCTCCGGAAGTAGCTGACGACGAGGAGTACGTTCGTCGGGCCGTGCTGGATGCCGTTAAGGCCGCCAACGCCACGCTCATTGAGATCAAGAGCTGGAAGATCAGCGGCCACAAGGGCGGCGTCTCCGTGATAGCGCTGGTTAACGAGAGCCACATAGCGGTCCACACCTGGACGGAGTACCGTTACGCAACGGTCGACGCCTACACCTGCGGTGACCACACGAGGCCTGAGAGGGCGTTCCAGCTCCTGGTCGAGAGGCTAAGGCCCCAGTACTACACCTACAACTACGCCGACAGGACCCAGTTCCCGGCGTCAAGCCCTGTGGTCATAGAGGGCCGCCTTGAGGCGAGGGCCGCTGCGCCGAGCGCCTAGGGCGGCATAGCGACCTAGGACAAGAGCCAAATGACATCAGCCGGCAAGAGCTAGTGGTGGGGCTCGCCCCTAGCCTGCTCCATACCGTGCTGCACCACAGGTAGGATTATGTCGAGCGCTAGCCTGACAGCTGAGGGGCTTCCAGGGGTCACAAAGACGAGGGAGCGGCCCACCAGGAAGGCCGAGGCCCTGCTCAATATGGCTCCCGGGCCGACCTGGTCTAGGCTCCTCAGCCTGAAGAGCTCCCCAAACCCTGGGAGCTCCTTAGAAGCCATGGGCTTGACGGCCTCTATGCTCAGGTCCTTGGGCGACAGCCCCGTGCCGCCCGTCACTATAACTACGTCGGCCCTTGATACAGCGTCCGCGACCGCCGCCCTTATCGCGTGGAGGTCGTTCGGCACCGCCGACCTGTGCACAAGGGAGTGGCCGCTCGAGGCCAGCGTCTCCTGAACTAAGGGGGTTATGAGGTCCTTGGCTTCCCCCCTCGTCACCCTGTCGCTCGTTATGACCAGGGCGAAGGTGGCCACGTGCTTATCCCCTCTCCCCCTGCCCAATTAGTTTTAAACGCTAACCTCCTTCCCTATCGAGGATAGCCTTGTTCGAGCTCATCAAGCCCTCGGGGGTCAGGGCGCAGGTCGGCGTGATAGGGGGGTCCGGCCTCTACGAGGCCGGCATCCTCGAGAACCCGGTCGAGGTGATGGTTAACACCCCCTACGGGCAGCCCAGCGACTACATAACGGTTGGCGAGATCAAGGGCGTGAAGGTAGCCTTCCTGCCCAGGCACGGGAGGGGGCACAGGTACCCGCCGCACGTGGTTAACTACAGGGCCAACGTTTGGGCGCTTAAGGCCCTCGGGGTGAGATGGGTTATCAGCGTCTCGGCCGTCGGCAGCCTGAGGGAGGAGATGAGGCCTGGCGACATAGTTGTGCCGTCCCAGTTCATAGACATGACCAAGGGCAGGAGGTACACGTTCTTCGACGGCCCCGTGACGGTGCACGTGAGCATGGCCGACCCGTTCTGCGAGGACCTGTCTGGCAGGCTCTACGAGGCGGCCGTGCGCCTGGGGTACAGGGCCCACAGGGGCGCCACGTACATATGTATCGAGGGGCCCAGGTTCTCGACGAGGGCCGAAAGCAGGGTGTGGAGGGACGCGTTCAAGGCCGACATAATAGGCATGACGCTAATCCCAGAGGTCAACCTGGCGTGTGAGGCCGAGCTCTGCTACGCCACCCTGGCCACGGTGACCGACTATGACGTCTGGGCTGAGCACCCGGTTACAGCTGCCGAGGTCGCCAGGGTCATGGCTGAGAACACCGAGAAGGCCAGGAGGATACTCTACGAGGTTATACCCACGCTGGCCGGGGATCCGAACCCCTCCCGGTGCAGCTGCTGCAGGGCGTTAGAGAATGCCGTCCAGTGACGAGGTCCTGAAGGTTCTCTCCAGGTCGCTTTCTGATGCCAGGTCCCTGCCGAGGCTCAGCCTATCTGGCGACCTTCTGATCGTGTCGTCACAGGAGGCGTCGGCCGCCGCGAGGATCCTCTACGTGGGGGCCCTGAGCTCAGGGGCCCGGGCGGTGTTAACGGGGGCCACCGAGGCCTCCGTGCTCCTGATGCCGTATAGGGAGGTCGGCCGCGTCGTAGCTTACGCCGTCTCCCCCAGGGACAGCAGGGTCGTCAGGGCCGTCGAGGAGGCCCTCATGCTTGGCTCTGAGACGTACCTTGTGGCCCCCCGCCTCCACGAAGCGCTTGAGGCGAGGCTCTCCAGGCACGAGGGCCTTATGAGGGTCGAGGTCCCAGCCTCGACGCCCCTGATGACCATGATATTCGCCTCTGCCATCTGGTCACCGAGGCCTATGGGGGCCAGGGCGTCCAGGATCGAGGCCGAGCTGCAGACGCTAGAGGAGGCGCCGCAGTGGGTCCTACAGACCTTCTCGGGGCAGGTGTCCGAGGTGGCATCGCTTGTCAGCTTTTCGGCCTTCTACACACCCGCCGCTGAGCCTGGGGCCAGATACCTTTGCCTCGCATCTGATAGGTGTGAGTCCGCCAGGCCCCTAGACGAGCTCTCAAGGTTCAAGGGGGAGGCCGCCGTGCTCATGGAGACCACCTCAGAGGCCCACGACTACGGTGACCTTGAGGTCGGCGCCGCGGCCAGGGGGCTCAGGACGGTTAGGGTCATTATAAACACTGACCCGATAACGGCGGGTGTCTACTCAGCCATCTTCGGGGCCCTCGCGGCCGGGAGGGTTGTGTGATGGGGGTCATGAAGCAGGCGATAGTCGTCAGGAGGGACCTAAACATGGGCAAGGGAAAGATAGCCGCCCAGGCCGCCCACGCGGCCTGCGAGGCCCTGATTAGGGCCCTGAGGGAGGGGGGTAATTGGAGGGGCTGGGCCGAGGAGTGGCTCTCGCAGGGGCAGAAGAAGGTTGTCCTGAGGGTTGACACCAGGGAAGCGCTAGAGGAGGTCTACAGGCAGGCCGTCGAGGCAGGCCTTCCGGCCTCGATCATTGAGGACGCCGGCCTGACCCAGCTGCCGCCCGGCACCGTGACTGCCGTAGCTGTTGGCCCCGCGCCGGAGGAGCTCGTTGACAAGATAACGGGCCAGCTGAAGCTGCTCTAGCGGGGCGGCAAGCTTAAACTAAATATCTGCCAAACCACTGGGCAATACCTGGCCTTGAAGGGCTTCGAGACCGTCAGGATAGGCGTCCTTGTGGACGAGAGGGCAAGGCCTGGGCTGAAGGGCGCGTATGGCCTGTCCCTCCTCGTCGACACCGGCCTCTGGAGGGCCCTTGTGGACGCGGGGCCCTCTGACGAGGTCCTCGAACACAACGCAAAGGCCATAGGCGTCGACCTCTCCGGCCTAGACATCGTCGTCATAACCCATGAGCACCTGGACCACGCAGGGGGCGTGGCCGCCCTTGCAAGGGCTGGCGTCAAGGCGCCCGTCTACATACCAGCGGGATCCTCCTGGAGGCTCGAGAAACAGCTGGAGCAACTGGGCCTTCAGGCCAGGAGGTCGCTCGCAGGCGGTGAGGTAGCCCCTGGAGGGCTGCTGCTCGGGCAGCAGTACGGCCCCCCATACGAGCACGCCCTCGCGATCAGGCTTGAGGGGGCCGGCCTGCTTACCATCCATGGCTGCTCCCACCCGGGGCCGTCAAGGATCGTAGCTAAGGCCGTCAGCGACGCCGGCGTTGGAGCCTATGCGGTGGTCGGCGGCCTTCACCTTGCCTGGAGCGACGTAGATAGGGTCAGATCCGAGGTCGCAGCCCTCAGGTCGCTGGGGGTCAAGGTGCTGGCCCCGCTCCACTGCAGCGGCACCCGGGTCGTAGCTGAGGCGAGAGGCGCGGGCATTGAGGTCAGGGAGTCAATCGCAGGAGACTGGATCAGGCTGCCATAGGTGACCCCCTTTGCCGCCGCGGGCAGCCCTGGCGACCGCGAGGTACCTCGTGTACCTTTCGATCGCAGAGCTTGTCGTCGCCCTCTACGTCGTCACGACAGGGCTCGGCCTCTACCACGCCAGGATGATGGCCTACGCTGTCCTGCCCACATTCGTGGTCGGCGTCGCCGTGGCCTACTCATCGTCGTCGCTGAGGGGACCGCCAGGGAGTGGGGCCAGGGCGCTAGAGTGGTTAGCCCTGTCCGCCGCGTGGGCCGTTGCGGCGTCAGGCGCGTACGCGGCTGTCACGGGGTCCACGCTCCCCCTAGGGTGGTCGCTTCTGGCGTTTGGGGTCTTCCTCGCGGCGCTGTCCGCCTTCTCCCTAAGGAAGGTCGATGTGAGGGTCTCGGTGCTCACGTTGGGCTACACACAGGCCCTCGCAGGCGTCATAGCGCTGCTGTCGGGAGGACAGCAACTCTACCCCCTCGCCCTCACGTTCGTCTCGGTGGAGGCTGTGGGCGCCATCTACGCCGTTACTCTCCACTCTTTCCCATCAACCTTCGGCGATGAGCCGTCGCTATCGCTGACTGCCCTCACGTTCGGCCTGCTAACGCTGGGTGCCCTAATGTTAACGTGGGGGCTCAAGTACTATGAGGCCCTCCTGGGGGCCTCAATGGTAGTCTCGTTCCCTGCCTTCAGCGGCCATAGGTTCCCCAAGTACAGCGTTAAGGCCAAGAGCGCCCCCAACCCCACGGCGAGAGGAGGGACCCTGTTCTTCCTCTACGGCCACGCCTTCGCCTTCGCCTCCCTCATAGTCGTTGGGGCCCTCCTGATAGCGTCGACGTGGCTCAACTTTGAGGCTCTTTACCTAGTACACGCTGTCACGCTTGGAGTGATCACAACGTTCGTCCTGATACACGCCCCCATGATGCTGCCGGTAATAATGGGCTGGCCCTCGGCCAGGAGGTACAGCCTGTCCCCCTTCGTGCTCGAGGCCATCGGGGCGGCCCTGTGGCCGCTCAACATGCACGTCTCCTTCTTCCTTGTAGGCCTGGCGTTCGTGTTCGACGCGCTTATAGTGAAGCCGTCGAGAGAGCCCCTCCCTCTAAGCCTCGTGAGGTGATACGCCTGCCGGCCTCCTGCAGGCTCGTCTGCCCTAGGTGCGGCTATGAGGCGTCCGAGGGGCAGCTCGTCTGCCCTAGGTGTGGGAGCTTCCTGGCGTATGCTTGCCACGAGATCAGGTGGTCGGTGAGAAGGGGGACCCCTACCATGTGGAGGTACGTTGACATGATGGCGTTCAGGCCCGTCAGGGTCGTCACGGCGGGCGAGGGCTACACGCCCCTCGTAAGGGTTGGCGGGACGCCAGTCAAGCTAGAGACCAGGAACCCTACAGGGAGCTACGCAGACAGGGCCTCCTCAGCCATAGTGAGCGCCCTGCCCCTCAGGGCCTACAGGGTCGGCTACGCAGTGGACTTCGCGGCGTCAGTCGCGTTCTACGGCAGGCTTGTCGGAGCAGCCGTCACAGTGATGTCAAGCCCTGAGGCCCTGGACCCCTTCGACTTAATCAGTATGGCGAAGGCCGGGGCCCAACTGGAGTTCACAGGCTCGCCTGAGCTCAGGTATGACAACCAGTACACCGTAGAGGGCCTCAAAACCATCTCGCTGGAAATCCTTGAGCAGGGCCGTCCCCCGGAAAGGGTTTTCGTGCCCGCCAGCACAGGGCTCCTCGCCTTTGCCATGTGGAAGGGCTTCTCTGAGGGGGCGGATGCCCTCGGCACAAGCGAGCCTGAGCTTGTGGCCGTCAGGGTAAGGGGCTCTGACGAGCCAGCTGCCGTGAGGCTGGCGAGAGGGGTCAAGGTGGTCCAGGTAGACGCTGACGAGGTCGTCAGCTCAACGGTGAGGCTGGCTGAGAGGGGCATATATGTGAGGCCCCTTGCCGCCGCCGCCTTCGCCGCCGCCGAGGCCGAGGGGGGCCTCGCCGTTATAACGGGCGGACTCAGAAGACCTGAGCTGTCGCACAGGCGCCCCTCAGACCTCCAGGCAAGGGTCCTGGACTTGTTGAGCTCCTCCCCGGGCGGCGTAACGGCCTACGACGCATGGCAGTCCCTAGCCGGCTACACGCTGAGGGGGGTGTACAAGGCCCTCAGGGCCCTAGTTGATGAAGGCAAGGCCTGCGTGAGCTACTCGCTCAAGGGGAGAAGAAAGGTCAGGGTCTATAGGGCGTGCGGCGCTGGATAGGCTTGAGCCTTTAGGCCCGTCATAGTCGACTATGGAGCCCTGCCGTGCCTCCACAGGCGATCGTCGGATCATATCGAGACTCCCCTGACCTCGGGGCGCTTTCTGCCCGTCAGCCCCAGCCTCCTCAGCCTCAGGAAGGAGTTGGCCCCCGTGGCCGCGTCCCGGCACGCCGGTAGGCGTAGCGTGATGGAAGCTGGGGGTAGAGCGCCCTGAGCTCGCGGTGCTTTAATGCCTTTAGCTTAGTGAAGCCCGCCTCGCCGCCCCTGACGGCGTACATGGCCAGCTGTTCAACCACGTTGCGGTAGATCCCTTCGAGCTCCACGAAAACCCTGAAGGCCTTCCTGGCAGCCTGGCGGTCCTCACCACGACTGTTCTCGTCACGACTGCCCCTGGCACTTCCTGTACGCCTCAATGAGCCTCCTTATCACGTCGTCGTAGGTCTCCCTGGGGTGGATATTGAGCCTCCTCAGCTCCTCCTTCGCGTCCCTCCCAATCCTCACGGACTCCGTGACTGGCATTCGACAGGAGTGGTAGGCTGTGGAACTTGAAGGCCTTGCTCCCCTGCAGGTCATCTAAACCGTGCTAAAACCAACTAAACTACCATATTAATTGCTTCAGCCCAGAGGAAGCTCGTGTTCAACGACGTAAAGATATCAGTGTTCGTCGATGAGGGCAAGTGCAAGGAGAAGTACGAGGGGCAGCCGGAGGACATCAGGAGGAGGCTGGACGAGCTAAGCGTCGAGAACTCAAGGCTCAGGGAGACGATCAAGAAGATAAGGGGGCTTCTAACATTGTAATGCGCCCCGTACCCAACCAACGTTTTTAACCTCCTATTGGTTATCCGATACGAGGACTGCCTTGAAGGTCGCAGTGCCCACCGCTGAGGACTGCATGACCGTCTCAGTGTTCAGGTCGGGTTACTTCGCCGTGCTGGAGCTCTCGGACGATGGGGAGAGGGTCGTCAACAGTGAGTGCCGTAAGGTAGACGAGAGCCCTCCATCCCACGGCGGCGGCCTCCATGATCATGAGGAAGACCACGAGGAGCACGGACCTGAGCACGCAAGGTGGCACCTGGCGGTGCTAAATACGCTGAGGGACGTGGATGTTGTGGTGGCCCCTCATATGGGCCCAACGATGGTGAGGGGGCTGAGGGCCCTAGGTAAGACGGTAGTCCTTGGCGTCTACGTCGACGACCTATCTGAGATGCCGAGGCTGTTAAAGGAGGTGGGCGCCCTGTCTAGTTCAAAAACGGGCGACCGAGCTCCGTGAAACCCCGCCCATGCGGGCGAGGTCCCACAACTATTCCAAACTTCTGTCCGCGGACCCTATGGACACGTCCTCTGGCTCCAGCGCCTTAACTATGTACTCAAAGGCCTTGTAGGGGTCCGTGTGGGCGCCACAGCTGTAGACGTCGACCGTAGCGAAGCGGTACTCAGGCCAGGTGTGTATCGTTATGTGGCTCTCAAGCACTATCGCCACGGCGCTGACCCCCTCGCCTATCTTCCAGGACTTGACATCCAATATCGTCATGCCACCCTCCTCACCGGCCCTCCTCAGAACCATCTCGATCAGGGCGGGGTCCTTCAGCGCCTCCTCGTTACGGCAGCCCTTCAGGTTCCCGTAGACGTGACGCCCTATCACGCGTGGCTGGGCTGCAGCGGTCCTCTGCAGGCTCTGCATTACACCCACCCCCTATATAAGGGTCCCC
>CAYFFY010000020.1:0-12114 GCA_964342635.1 uncultured Desulfurococcales archaeon | reverse complement strand
TTGCCCCCCCCCAGGGCCCTCCCCGCCCCCCGGACGCCGGCCCGGGCCGGGGGGGGGGCCGGGGGGGGGGGGGGGCCGGCGGGGAGCACGAAGTTCCTGAGCGGGGCCCTGCCGTAGTACCTGTCGGCCATCTCCTCAAGCCTCGCGAGGTCAGACTCCTCGACGGACCTCCTGCCAGAGACCGTGAATCCCACCCTGAACACCAGCCTCTGCATGTACTCTAGGTCAGAGGCGACCTCAGCCATATAGGGCGGGAGGAGGCTCCTGGCCAGGCCGACGAAGCTGTTGGCCTCGTCAAGGGCCCCCACGACCTCTATAAGCGGGTGGTCCTTGGGCACCCTCGCCTTAAGGGCCGCGCAGAACGTCGTCCCGTCGTCCCCCGTCCTCGTGAACACGTGCGACAAGTCCAGCCCTGACGATAAGGGTGCTGGGGGATATTAAGGCTCAGAGGACTCCTCCCCGTCCTGCTGCCCAGCGCTCAGGTCGTAGTGCATTGTGATCGGCGTCGTGGTCACAGCGAACACGTACCCCTCCCTGAGGGCGTAGCTCACGACGGCCATGTGCCTGTCCTCGAGCCTCGGGGCGAACTGCCTCACCTGGCTCGGCAGGGAGAGCACGTCAAGCTGGGAGTCCTCGCTCCTAAGTATGACCTTGGTGTTGGCCAGCTGGATCACGATGTCGTTCAGGTCCCTGGGTATGTGGGTGCTGAAGACGAGGCCAATGCCCCTCGCCCTCCCCAGCCTCGCCACCTTAGATATTATCGCCGATATCTCGCCGGCCTCCTCCGCCTCACCCCTAGACCTCCCCTCGCTCGGGAAGAACTGGTGCGCCTCGTCGATGAAGACTATGACGTTTGGCGTCCTCCTGGCCGAGGACCTCTCCGACCAGGCCCTGTGCTTCCACTCAAGCAGCCTGTCGAGGAGCCTGTAGGTCAGGACCCTGAGGGACTGGACCCCGCCCTGTGACCTCTCAATCCCCCACCTCATGTCAAGGACGACCGGCACCCCGGAGGAGTGGGCCAGCCCAACGACGTCGCCCCAGCCGGGCTCCCTCAGAACCCTCACAGACCCGTTGTCCTCGTAGAGGACGTCGACGACGCCGGCGTCGAGGAGCGACGAGACCCTGTTGAAAAGCGCCCTCACGGTCTCCCTGTGGGGCAGCATCGAGGAGAGGTCATCCCTGACCTCCTCTACGGCGTCATCGAGGACCACCCTCACATCCCTGCCGCCCTGCTGGCCCTGGGGCGGTAGCGACAGCTCCCTTGAGAAGAAGGCGGCTGCCTCGCCCTCCGGCCCCACCCCGCCGCCCCTGCTCGACCAGGCCACCACGTACTTGCTTATGAGGTCCCATGCCATAACTGTCAGCTCCTCCTCGAAGTCCCTCCCCCTCGACCTGTACCTAGAGCCTGAGCTCATCTCCATGTAGAGCTTGAACGAGGCCGCCAGGACAACCTCAAGGGGCGGGCTCGCCCCGTGCCTCTCCTGGAACCTCCTCCTAAGCGACGACAGGGCCGTCCTAACGAGCTCAGTGGAGCCCGGCATCAGGGCGAGGAGGGACTCGGTCGAGCTGCCCGTGGTGTCTATGGAGTAGGGCACCACATAGAGCCTGAACGGCAGGTCCCTAGCCTCAAAGTACGTGAGGCCTGACTCCGTCACCCCCCTCCTCAGGTCGGCGGGCCCGCCCAGGAGCGGCATGAAGACCCTCGTGTAGTAGGCCTCCGCCACGCCGTGAAGGGAGCCCGCCAAGCCCCCCTGGGGGCCACCGTGCGTCGAGAGGTCCTGGGCGGTGACGGGGGCCACCACGAGCACCCCCCTGGTCGGGCCGGCGCCCGCGAAGGCCGACTCCCTGATCGCCCTCGGCTCGGGCTCCCTCGTGGGGGGCAGGGGGAGCTGCACGAAGTCCTCGTTGAGGTCAACTACCACCGCGACGACCCTCTCGTCCTCCCTGAGCTGGGAGTAGGCGCTTGCGATCATGTTCTTCAACAGGGTAGTCTTGCCGCTGCCGGTCGTGCCTACCACGAGCACGTGGTGCAGCAGGGCGGGCACCGGCAGCCTCACGGGCACCCTCCCCTCGGCTATGAGGCCGCCAGGGGTTGCCAGGCTCCCGAGCGAGACCCCCTCCCTTGGGAGGTCGAGGAGCGCGCTGAGCACGTCAGGCGTTGGGACCACGACCGGGGCCTGGGGCTCTATGCTCTTCACGGCAGGCCTGGGGCTCCCATCGCTTGGCGACATCTCGAGCACAAGCTCGCCCTCCACGACGGCGTCCGTTATGAGCCCTCTCGGCTCAAGGCCGTCAACTATGGGGCTCACGGGGGGCTGCACGCCTATCATGGCGAGCTCGTCCCTCCTCCCTATGGTCGTCACCCTGACGAGGACGAGCCTGAGGTCCTTGGGGTCCACTACTACGAGGTAGTCGCCGACCCTGTGGAACGGGGCCTCGCTGTCCCCGTAGTAGGTGAACGGGTCTATGTTGAACGTTATCCTCGAGTTCTCCCCGACCTTCACCTCGGAGAACCTCGAGACCCTGCCCACGGTCCTCCCTATCGAGCCGGCCCTCCTGTAGGCCTCCCTGAGCATCCTCTCCAGCCTGTCTACCTGGTCCTCGGCCCCCCTGATCCTCTCCAGGAGGTCCCCGGCACCCTCAGCTTGAGGGTCAGGCAAGGGCGCTGGCACCCCCCTCCTCGAGCTCAGTCTCGTACCCCAGCCTGCCTCCCAGGCCCAGGATAGCCTTAGCGAGCAGCCCCTTTAAGGCGGAGGTTATCATCTTCGCCCTCCTGTCGCTCGCCGCTATCGTGACCGGCTCAAGGCTCTGCCTCAGAAGGGTGTCCGCGAGGAAGGCCTGGAGCGGGTCGACGCCGATCCCCTCGAGGAGCCCAAGCGTCCTCTCCGTGTACTCGAGCCTGTAGACCCTCGACCTGACCCCCGGCCTCTGGAGCGGGCCCGGCACGATCAGGACGTACTCGACCACCTTGCTCAGCCCGCCCTCCCTCACCATCACCTTGGGGGTGGCGTAGGCCCTGCCAGGCACGACGCCGGAGCAGCCGGAGGAGGCGAGCTGCTGGAGGAGCATGGTGTCCGCCACGTCGGTCGCCCTCGCCCCGCACCTCTCCGCCAGGGCGACGAACCTGGGCGAGGACGAGAGTATTCGGCTCCTCTCCACCCTCTTGACGACCCCTATAACGGGCACCCCGACCCCCTCGAGGCCCTCGATCGCCCTCAGCCTGGCCTCCATGGGCGCCGGCACACCCCTCCCCGCGCCTATGAAGGCCGGCCCGTCGAGGAGGAGCACCGGCAGCCTGAGCGCGGAGGCGTACGCCGAGGCGGCCCACCTCGCGGGGCCCAGGAGGGCCCACGTCTCAAGCGACAGCCTGGAGTAGTCCATCACGGCGCTGATGAACGCGTTCGACAGCTGGGAGGGGTCGGACGAGACCACCGTGACCCCATCGGCCTCGGGCAGCTCGACCGCGCCGTGGGGGACAACGTAGGTGAAGGGGGGCGCCCCGTCGCCAAGGCACGAGATGTTGGGGTATAGGGCGGGCCTGTCGCAGAGCTCGACGGGGCCCGGGCCCGAGACGCTGAGCGCCGATATGACCACGTCCGCCGCCGGGGTCGAGACGAGCCTGCTGCTCGAGTCGACGCCTATGTGGACGACGCCCCTCAGGGCGCCCCTGGGGGGAGGGGAGCGGGGGATCAGGGGCCTCGATGCCTGCTCGTACATGTCGACCGGGCCGCTTGACCCCTCCTCGCCCAGGCCCAGCACGTCGGTGAGCCTCAGGAGGACGTAGCTCGGCCTACCGCCTCCGCCCAGGCCGACAAGCGACCTTGCGAGGGAGCCAATGACGTCGTATACCCTGGTCGTCCCCTTCCCCTCTCTCATCGCAGAGATAGCATCGGTAATACCTTATAAGATACTCCCCGGCCCGGACGCTACCAGGTGGGGACCGGCCGCCCGCCGGTATTACCCGCGGCCGCCTAACGGTTATTACCTGGGGGGGCCGAGGCCTAACGGCCTTGGCTACCTTCAAGTTCGACGAGAGGAGGTTCAGGCCGGTCTCCTTCACCCCCTCGACCAACAGGCTGCTCGACTCCGGCTGCCTCAGGAGCGAGGCCGGGTCCCTCTGCTTCTCCCTCGAGGCCGATGGCGTCATAAGGGTCTCAACGGCCAGGCCGCAGAGGCCCGCGCCCCCCGCCTTCGAGACCGCAGGTTACTCGGTCTCGATACACCCTAAGCTAAGGGTCGAGAGGGACGGCAGGAGGGTCGTGGAGGAGTGGGAGCCCTCCGACGAGTGGACCCACAGGCCCTGGTTCGACCCCCTCTTCGAGCCCACCGAGGACTGGTACCCCAGGAGGACCATAGTGACGGGCAGGGCGACGTGCCAGGACGGCGTCGTCTGCCACACGCTGGCCCTCTCCCTGGCCCCAGGGGAGCCCCTCTACGGGCTGGGGGAGCACTTCGGCCACGTCAACAAGAGGGGGCAGGACTTCATAACCTGGTCCTCCGACATGCCCTCGACCCCCAGCTACGCGACCTACGTGCCCGTGCCCTTTGTCTGGTCCCCGAGTGGCTGGGGGCTCCTCGTCAACACCTACTCCCCGGTTTACATGGACCTCGGCAGGGCGTCATACGACAGGCTACTCATAATGACCAGGGGCCCCCTCGACGCCTACCTCATACTTGGCGGGCCGAGGGAGATACTGGGGAGGCTCTACGACCTCACCGGGAGGCCGAGGGCCGCGCCGCCCAAGTGGAGCTTCGGCTTCTGGCAGAGCAAGTGCGCCTACAGGTCACAGGACGAGGTCCTCTCCGTCGCGAGGGAGCTCAGGAGGAGGGGCTACCCGGCTGACGTCATTCACGTCGACCCCCCGTGGATGGGCAACTGGGAGAAGTACGGGTGCGACACCGTCGACCTCGAGTGGGACAGGAGGGCCTTCCCTGACCCCAGGGGGATGGTCGAGGAGCTGCACGGGATGGGCTTCAGGCTGTCACTCTGGGTAAACCCCTACGTCGAGCCCGGGACGCAGCTGTGGAGGAGGCTCGAGAGGCACCTGGTTAAGTCAAGGCACGGCGGCCCTGCGAGGCCAGCGGCGGACTGCCAGAAGAGGGAGGGGGCTGGGATGGTCGACCTGACCAGCAGGGATGGCATGGAGGCCTTCAAGTCGGCGCTCAAGGAGCTCGTGCTGCCCTACGCAGACGTCATCAAGGCGGACTACGGGGAGGCCCTCCCCGAGGAGGCAGTGATGGGCAACGGCATGACAGGCGAGCAGGCCCATAACCTCTACCCAGTGCTCTACATGAGGGCGGTCTACGAGGCCACGATGGAGGCCAAGGGCTACGGCATAGTCTGGGGGAGGAGCGGCTCCACCGGCGTCTGGGCCTACCCGCTTAACTGGGGCGGCGACGTGCCCTCGACGTGGGAGGGGCTCTCGCAGGCCATAAGGGGGCTGCTCTCGTTCCACGCCTCAGGCGCCTTGTTCGCCTCGTTTGACGTAGGCGGGTTCACCGGGAGGCCGTCAGACGAGCTGTACGTCAGGTTCCTCCAGGCCGGCATCCTGGTGAGCCACGTCAGGGCCCACGGGGTCACAGACAGGGAGCCCTGGAGGTACGCCCCTGAGGTCACCAGGAAGGCGCTAAGGCTTAGGTACAGGCTGCTGCCCTACATATACTCAGAGTCCCTCAGGTCGGTCAAAGAGGGCCTCCCCCTGGTCAGGCCTCTCGTCGTTGACCACCCCGACGACCCCGCCGTGTACGACCTTGATGACGAGTTTTACCTTGGGGGGAGCCTTCTGGCCGCCCCAGTCGTTGAGGAGGGCGGGTGGAGGTCACTCTATTTGCCTGAGGGGAACTGGGTCGACTTCTTCACCGGCGAGGTCAGCCAGGGGCCAAGGTGGCTGAGGCTTAGGTACCCCCTCGGCAGGTTCCCGCTCTTCGTGAGGGCCAACTCAGTAGTCCCCATGCTCGACCACGACGTTGACCACGTTGATGACGGCCCCTTCAACGGCGTCGAGTTCCACGTGTACAGGCCCTCCGACGTCGCCTACGCGTACCTAGACGACGGCGTCGAGGCCAAGGTCGTGTGCAGGGGAGGGAACTGCTCCGTTTACGGGATGCCTGAGGGGATAAGGTACAGGCTGATCTACCATTAACCCTGCCGGCACAGCGACCTGGGGGCAGGGCTTGGCTATCCCCGGAGACAGGGCCGCGGCCTTCGTGCCCGGGTCTTCATCTCAGCAGGTGCAGCCCGCTGGGGTTGACCTCAGGCTGGGCGAGGTCTACGAGTTCCTTAACGACGGATACCTGGCGGGGGACGAGAGGAGGCTCCCTGACGTCAGGCCCCTGAGGCCGTCAGGGGGCTCGTACATGCTTAAGCCAGGCGGCTACAAGGTGAGGTTCGCCGACGCCGTCGAGGTGCCCCATGACGCCGTAGGGCTGTGCTTCCCGAGGAGCACGCTCCTGAGGATGGGTGCGTCGATTTCCTGCGCCGTCTGGGACCCAGGCTACAGGGGCAGAGGGGAGGCGCTCGCGTGGGTCGTTAACCCGCACGGCGTGACGATCGGCGTGGGCTCAAGGGTTGCTCAGCTGGTCTTCGTCAGGCTCGAGTCCCCCGCGGGGAGGCTATACTCAGGGGCCTACCAGGGGGAGAACCTATAGCCTGACCACGGCTGGGAGCAGGACCGGTATCAGGAGGGTCAGCGCAACGCCCTGTACCATCCCCTCAAGGCCCACCTCAGGCCCCCCGTACCTAGTTATGACGCCGAGCGTCGTGTCCATGGTCGTCGCGCCACCCATGACCACGGAGCCCTCGCCCACCGTCCTGTAGAGGAGGGGGAAGAGGGCCAGCGTCAGGTCCTCCCTGAGCTGGTTGGCGACGAACCCTATAACGCCCATGGAGGGGCTTATGAGGGACAGGAACGGGCCCGTAAAGGAGTACCAGCCTGACCCGAGCGAGGCCGCAAGCGTCAGCGTGAGCGGCAGGCCGAGGGCGTATGAGACCAGCGCCCCTATTATTACGTCGCCTGTCATGGCAGAGGCCATAAAGGCCATTCCGAGCGTCACTATCCTCTTCCCAGCCCTGACCAGCCTCCTCCACGAGAGCCCGACGTAGACCCCCGCCGTGGCCACAACCACGTAGAGGAACACGTAGGCGTATGGGAGGATCAGGCTGGGCGAGGGCCTCACGGCGAGGCCTAGCGCTATACCTACCGCGAACGCGGCAACCGTCCTAGCTGCCGCCCTCAGCTCTGCCCTCAAGGGCCCTCACCGTGGCCTGACCTATCAGTGAGCCCGCGAGGCCGGGGAGCGCGGAGAGCAACAGTGTGGCAGCCAGCACGGCCCCGGCCACACCCCTCAACGAAGTGATCTCGGAACCTACGACGAGGCCCATCGAGAAGACGAGCGCGGTGATGGAGGCCGTGGACGCGTAGTCCAGGTACCTGCTTGAGCTAACCCCCCTCACGGATAGGATGAACCCGAGCAAGAAGCCCACGCAGAGCGATATGTAAAGGGCCTCCTCAAGCCCTACCATTTTAGCCCCGGGCCCTGTCCGAGCGGCTTCCTAATTAATGCACATCAACGTGTACCCGGTCTCAACCGGTGCAAGCTTAATTAGGTGAGGCTTCGGCAGCCCTCAGGGCAGCTTGAAGGCCAGGTACTCAATACCGTACACGGCCTACATATTCGCCTTCGGAGTCGCCCCCTTCGTAGCCACCTTCGTGTACATGGGCCTCGGCTACAGGGGCGCCCTGCTCCTAATGAGGGTGGTCCCGATGAGGCTCATACTGTACAACACGTTCCTGCTCGCGGTCGGGACCGCCCTGGGGGCCACGCTGATAGGCCTCGTCGAGGCCATAATAGCGGACTCCGTCGCCTCCAGGTTCAGGACCCCTTTGTCGCTGCTGTTCATGGTGCCGTACACAGTGCCCTTCACGAGCGCTGCCCTCATGTGGGTGATCAGCCTGTACGGTGAGGGGTACGGGTGGTTCACCTACCTCCTTCACCTCAGGTACGACCCGCTCCTTATGCCGTCCACGGCCATGTGGACGATCGTAATGGTGAGCATCTGGGCTTCCACCCCCTTCTCGTTCCTCATGATATTCTCGGCCCTGAGGTCGATACCGCCCGAGATGAGGGAGAACGCCCTGATGGACGGCCTCCCTCTCTCGAGGTACTACAGCGAGGTCGCCGTACCTATGGCGAGCAAGGCGGTACTGATATCGTTCCTTCTGCAGTTCGCGCTGGGACTGGGCAACTTCGACATCCCCTACGTCATGACTATGGGGGGACCCGGCTTCCTCACCACGAACCTCGCCGTGCTCGTGTACAAGGCCATATTTGAGATGGGCAGCTTCTCAGCGGGGGCCCTCATCGCGGCCATCCTATCGGCCATAGCCGTCGTGCCCGCCGTGCTTCTAGTGTTTGTCATGAGGGCTCAGAGGCCGCTGCTCCCCTCAACAAAGGTCATGATCCCTGATGCCGCCTTTAAGGCCATCCTGCTCGCCGTTGGCGCCATCCTCGTCTTTATCAACCTAATGCCTGTGTACTGGATGTTCCTGGTCGCCTTCAGGCCTGACACCCTGGACTTCGTCAGGCCCCCCGTGCTCGTACCAGTGACGTTAACGTCAAGGTACTTCGACGAGGCGATGAGGGGGAGCGCGCCGTACATGGTGAGCAGCATCGTCGTAAGCGTTGGGGTCGGCCTGATCACGGTATTCTCGGCCGGCCCTGCGGCCTATGAGGTGGCCAGGGGGAAGATGGGTAGGTGGCTCCTGACCCTTTCCATATTCCTCTACACCCTGCCCTCCATGTCATACATAGTTCCCCTGTACCTCTGGTTCAGCAGGGTCGGCCTCCTGAACACCTGGTGGGCCCTCATGATAGCCTCACCCATCTTCACGGCCACCTACGCGGTCTGGGCGATGCAGGGCTTCTACATCGACCTCCCCAAGGCCTACGAGGAGGTGGCGGACCTGTTCAACATAAGGGGCAAGATGACCAGGATCATCCTCCCGCTGTCGAGGCCCGTGCTCCTGAGCGTGTTCCTCATATCGCTGATCTTCGCGTGGCACCTCCTGGTTTACCCGCTGATCCTCTCCAGCACCCCCTACAACTTCTCCTTCCCGCCGGTAGGGGCGCAGACCGTGACCATCTACGCGCTTACCGCGATCGAGCAGTCAATCATAAGATGGGGGCTGTTGGCCGCGATGGCCCTCGTCGCGGCCCTCCCCGTGATGGTGATAGCCCTCGCCTTCCTTTACATGGTGTCCAAGGGCGGGTACTCGCTGGGCCTAAAGTTCCTTTGAGGCCATAGATTAAAATACCCTACCCACCAGTTAAACGGGTCGTGTCTTGCGGTCCGTGTCAGCCTTAGCTGTCGCCGTCATCGTGGTAATCCTTGTCGTGGCAGCCGCCGTCGTTGTCACCCTCTACTCCGCTCAGATGAAGACCAAGACCACCACGACCACCACAGCCAAGGCGGTCCTCACGGTCGTTACGTACACTGGCGCCCCTTCCAAGTTCCTCGCCCTGGCTGCCTCGGAGTTTGAGGCCTCGCACCCGAACGTTGAGGTTCAAGTAATCAACTACTCGTTCTCACAGTACATTAGTAACGAGCTGACGGTGCTAAAGAGCGGCAGCAGCCAGTACGACATTGTTACGTTCACCCCGACTACCAGCACCGTCCTTGAACCCTACCTCATGCCGCTTAACTCATCCGTCGTAAACGTGAGCGACCTGATATGGCCCGTGGAGTCCTTTGGCGGCATATACAGGCTATCGAACGGCAGCACCGAGATGGTCGGAGTCGCGTTCGAGACGGACGGAATGGTTTTCATGTATAACGCCTCCCTGTTTAACAAATCGACCCTCCAGCAGGAGTTCTACAGCGAGTACCACGTCCAGCTCAACCCCTGGACGTGGCAGAACTGGACAGCGGTCATTGACGCGAGCCAGTTCTTCGTGACGCATAACATGACGAAATATGGCCTCCTAATCTACACCGACCCAACCCACGACATAATAGACGCCTTCCCTCTCGTGTTCGAGTGGTACTACATGCACAACTCGACCCTCAACTGCGGCAACCCTGGAGGCCTGCCTGACTACGGCACCATGTTCATGGGGTGCGTTCCCTCGGGGTGGCCTTACAGCTTCCCCCCGCCCAGCTTCAACAACAGCGTGGGGGTTGAGGCCCTGGAGACGTACAAGGATCTTGTGGCCTATGAGCCCAACCCCGCGGTGTTAACCGTGTCCTACGATAACATCGTGCAGCTGATCACCTCAGGGCAGGCGCCTGGCGGGTTCGTGTTCATATCGCAGTTCTCGTCGATACCGCCCTCTGTGAGGTCCCAGTTCCTGATGGCCCCGGCCCCAGGGGGTTACGCGGAGGCCGGCTCCACGTTCTTCGGCGTCAGCAAGTACTCTCAGCACAAGGCTCTGGCCGTCGAGTTCCTCCAGTTCATACTATCGCCCTCGTTCCAGGAGCAGGCATTCCTCAAGCTTGGCATCTACCCGATATCAAAGACGGCCTTCAGCACCCTAGCGTCGAACACCTCGCTGCCACCATATGAGCACGAGTGGCTCCAGGAGGCCTACTCCGCCGCCCTTCACGCCTACGCCGCTCCGCCAGCCGTAGCTGGCACGGCCACCTTCCTAGTGCCGAGCTTCAACCAGCAGGCCTTCAGCTACCTCACCGGCACCATCACAGACCCAATGAGCGCCCTTCAGACGGCCGCCGCCAAGTGGGTCCAGGGCCTGTCAAGCCTCACCGGCTAGGGGGTCACGTCCAGCGGGACCTCAACGACGGCGCCCAACCTCAATAGCCACGCCCTGACGGAAGAAGGGGAAACGATGAGCCAGGGGATGGGCCACATGCCCATCCCCTGGACGTCTTTTTGGCTTGGGGAGGCGCCCCCATAGGGGTGGGTGTGGTAGAGGGCCAGCACCTCCACCCCTACGGCCTCAGCCGCGTTATGGGCTGAAATTACGTCAAGGGGGTCTGCCACGAACCCGGTTGGGGACGCTGAGATGTTTCTGACCGGGAAAATGACCGAGACCTTACACCCGGCCCCGAGCAGGAGGCCAACCTGCTCTGCCCGGGTCGACAACGCTAACCGGGCTATATGGCCTAAGGCCCTCGCACTTATGGTAAGCCTGTCACAGGCCCTCATAGCCTCACTATCCTCGCGGCCATAGACTCTGTCTTGAGCAGGGCGAGGCTGGGACCGCCGACGAAGGACGAGAGGGGCCCTGGGTTAAGTACTAGAACGCCCCTGACGTACGTTAGCTCTGCCCTGTGGGTGTGCCCGTACAGGACGCCGTCGTACCTCCCCGACTCGGCAAGGGCGTGGGCCACCTCGACAGTGACGTCAGCGGGGCCGTTGCCGTGCATCAGAAGCATCCTCCTGCCCCCGACCTGAACAACCCTAGGCCAGGGGTCGATCCGCGCGCCGACCTCCGACGCTGTGCGGAGTAGCAGGCTAACCTCCCCGTCGTTGTTGCCGATGACGCCCTCTATGGGCACGCCTACGGCCCTCGCGAGCTCCCTGAGGGTGAAGGGGGCTATGTAGTCCCCGAGGTGGATCACTGCCTCCACGCCCGATGTCCTCATGAACTCGGCCGCCCTCCTGGTCGAGGCTATGTCGTCGTGCGAGTCGCTGACGACGCCGACGAGCAAGCCATTCACCCAGCCTTGGTGCCGGTTAGGGAGTTTTTGCTCCTAACGTTCGTGTTCAAAGGTCATGGGCAGACCGACCCACCGGCTACCTGTGCGAACGCAATTAATTTCCTGCTAACTAAAGGTCATGGGGGGTCTATTGTCCCGTCTGCTCGCCCCGTCAGGGACCACCCAGCTGCTGATGGGGAACGAGGCCGTCGCGAGGGGCTTCCTTGAGGCTGGCGGGGGTTTCGCCTCTGGGTACCCTGGGACCCCATCGACAGAAGTGATAGAGTCCCTCGCCGAGGTCGCCAAGGCTGCCGGGATATACGTCGAGTGGAGCGCCAACGAGAAGGTCGCCCTTGAGGCCGCCTACGGGGCCTCCCTCGTGGGGGCGAGGAGCATGGCGGTAATGAAGCACGTAGGCCTCAACGTCGCCGCGGACGCCCTCATGAGCATAGCGTACA
>CAYFFY010000019.1:0-12731 GCA_964342635.1 uncultured Desulfurococcales archaeon | reverse complement strand
GGGGGAGGGGTGGGAGGAACCAGGAGCTTGCCCTGTCATGGGCCATTGAGGCCAGGAGGCTTGGCCTCTCGGACGGCGACTCAATGATGGTCGCCCTGGCGACGGACGGCGTCGACGGGCCCACAGACGCGGCGGGCGCCGCTGTGACCCCCGGCGCCTTCGACGAGCTAGTTAAGGCCGGGGTTAACCCCCTGAGGGCGCTGGCTGAGAACGACAGCTACGCTGCCCTTGACTCAGTCAAGGCCCTTATCAGGACGGGCCCCACCGGGACGAACTTAAATAACGTGATAGTGGTGTTCGTGTGGTGAGGGACCTCATCAGATTCCTTAGGTACGACGAGGCGTTACTCGAGGACCTTGACGCGACCTCTCTCAGGGGCGTCAGGTCGCTTCTTGAGGCCCTGACAAGGCCTCCCTCTAGGTTCTACATACGCGTTAACACGCTGAGGGCAGACCCAAGCAGTGTGCTCGATGGTCTCAGGGAGAAAGGGCTAGACTTTCACGTCGACGAGGAGGTTGATGTAGCCCTCTACGCCCCCATAAGGGGGCCCTTTGAGGTGACCCCTGAGGGCAAGGCCGTGGTGGCAGACAAGAGGTCGGCTGAGTCCGTTTACCTTGGCAGTGACCTCTACGCCCCTGGCGTGCTTAAGGCCGAGGGGGTCAGGAGGAATGACAGGGTCACCGTCTTCACACCTGAGGGCGTGCCTGTGGGGTCAGGGACCGCAATGATGACGTGGAGTGATGTGCTCTCTGCGAGGAGGGGGCTTGCGGTCAAGGTTGAGAGGTCCGTCTACCAGGCCCCAAAGGTGGGTGATCTGTCTGAGGCCGCGGGGGGCCTCATATACAGCCAGAGCCTGCCCAGCATGTGGGCCGTCCTCGTCGCCGACCCGCGACCAGGGGAGCTCATAATCGACATGAACGCCGCGCCTGGCGGCAAGGTGTCGTTCGTGGCCCAGCTGACCGGGCCCTCGGCCAGGATAGTGGCCTTTGACAGGAAGAGCAAGGCCGACAGGCTGAGGCAGAACCTTGCATCACTCAACATAGACTGGGTAAGCGTGATAGGGGCTGACTCAAGGCAGGCCTCATCGATCCTGGGCGTCCATGAGTTGGCCGACCTAGTGCTTGTGGACCCTCCCTGCACCAACCTTGGCGTGATACCTAAGCTGTCTGACAGGAGGGGAGTACAGGACGCGGTCACTCTCTCGAGGTACCAGGTCCAGTTCGTCCGAGAGGCGTGGAGGCTCCTCAGGCCCGGAGGGAGGCTCGTCTACTCAACCTGCACCCTGACAGATATCGAGAACGAGTGGGTAGTCGAACGGGCCGTCGAGATGGGGTTTGATGTAGAGAGGCCGCCTAAGGTCCCAAGGCATGCCAATTTCAACGGCCTCGGCATCAGGTTCAGCCCGGAGGACGGGGTGCCAGGCTTCTTCACCTCCCTTCTCAGGAAGCCAGGTGGTGCAGGCTGACCAAGCCAGTCACTAGGTTCAAGGTTGAGGTAATAGGTGACGTCGCCATACTGAAGCCCCCTTACGCCGCGTCCCCGAACCTCGAGGAGGCTAGGGCGTTCGCGCTACAGCTGCTCTCTCAGAGGCCATACATAAAGTCCGCCTGGCTCTCGCTGGGCCCTGTCGAGGGCCCCTACAAGGTCAGGAGGCTCGCCCACCTTGCCGGCGACCAGAGGACAGAGACCCTGTATAGGGAGCACGGCTGCTCGTTCAAGGTCGACGTAGCTAGGGACTTCGTAACCCCTAGGCTCAGCTATGAGCACATTAGGGTCGCCAGGCTCGTCAGGCCGGATGAGGTCATTGTCAACATGTTCGCCGGCGTTGGGACCTTCTCGATAATAGTAGCGAAGCACTCACGGGCCAGGCTCGTGCATAGCATAGACCTGAACCCCGACGCGTATAAGCACATGGTGGAGAACATAGGGCTGAACAAGGTTGAGGACAGGGTCGTGCCATACCTAGGGGACGCAGCCCAGGTCGTCAGTGAGAGGCTCACGTCCGTCGCTGACCGGGTTCTAATGCCGCTACCTGACCTGTCCATACCGTACCTCAGGTACGCCCTGGCCGCCCTCAGGGGCAGGGGAACCGTACACCTGTACCTGCACGTTCACGCCGCCAAGGGGGAGGACCCTATATGGAAGGCTGCGAGGGAGGCTGACGGAGGCTTCAGAGGGCTTGGTGCCTCCTGGAGCCTGGCGGGGGCCAGGGTGGTGAGGATGGTGGGCCCGAGGTTCTACCAGGTGGTAGTCGATGCAGAGGTATCAACGTGATGACCCCAGGAGGGTGCTACTTGAGGAGAGGCTGATCGGCTACCTGGACCCAGGCGCCGAGAGTTACCTAGTTCCGATCAACGAGGGCGGCCTCAGGACAACGAGCAGCTGCACGGGAAGGATAACCTTAGTCGAGGGCAGGTGGCACTGGCTAAGGGGCGGCGCCAGGATAGTCTATAAGTCACACAGGGAGGTGAGGCTGGCAGTCATAGCTACCCTTATCGCCAGGCCCTTTGACCATCTTTGGCTCAAGGTAACCGGCCCGATCCTCCACGTGAGGCTCCCGGACATCGACTGCGTTCACCCGGTCCTTGAGGCATCAAGGGCCGCTGGCTTCAAGCACAGCGGTGTTATATCGGTTAAGGACGAGGTTGTAGTGGAGCTCATGAGCGCTGTGCAGATATCGTCACCGCTTAAGATCCACGGGAGGGTTGTGATCGACCCAAGGTCACTTGGAGAGCTGGTGGCCGAGGCCAATGAAGCCCTCAGGAGCGGATGGGTGAGGCTTGAGAGGCTCTCTCAGCTCCTGTCACGCCTCGGCTGCTCCTCGACTGCCTAACGAGGCGCCTGTAGGCCTCGATAGGCGTCCTCGCCCCGCAGTCGACAGGACATAGGCCCTCCCTCTTCATGACTTCGCAGGTGTAGGGCCTATAGCGGGACCCTAGGCCCTCCTTGAGGAGGGCCTCAGTTAACGCCCTCGCCCTGTCCTGATGCGCCCCTAAGCCGCGGGCAAGCTCCGACGTTATTGCCTCGATCGGGGCCCCTATCGAGGCCAGGAAGGAAAGGTACGCGTAGAGCCCCTTGTCACCCTTGGCGTTGGGTGAGGAGGCAAGCTCCCTGATGCAGGGCGGGAATAAGTTCACGTCGAGGCCTGGAGTTATCGGTATCCTGGCCTCCTTGGCCTCCAGAAGCCTGAGCGCGTCGCTCGCTAGGGCCCTCAGGGACTCGTCCCGGGGCATTGACGCTATCAGCTGCCTGACCCTCCTAGATACCGCCAAGGAAAGGAACTCCCTGAACTCCCTGTCGTCAAGGTATACCTGGCCCCCCTTCACCATCGAGTTTACGAGGCGCCAGCGTGGGTCCTGCGCGCCTGACGTGACCCTGAGGTAGTCGGCCAGGTTAACCGAGAACTGAAGGGACTTGTAGAGGACCTTGCCCCTCCTAACGACCCAGGGGACCCTAAGGTCAGAGGCCGAGGCCCTTAGGCCAAGGGCCTTTGCCATTGACAGCAGCGACTCCCTGTCCTCGGCCTCCAGAAACCTCAGGGCCCTCCTGGCCTCGGCCCGAGCGAAGGCCTCGGTGAGCCTGAGGGAGTCGGCGGCCGCGACTATGGACGCGGCCAGGTAAAATGACGAGACCTCCTCCTCAGCGCTCCCCTGGGGCTGGGGGGTCTCCCCCGACTCCACGGCCTCCCTTATCCTCATCCTGGCGATCTCAAGGACCCTGGCGTCCTCTAGGAGGTCCCTCGCCGTGACCTGGTAGCCGTAAACCTTGCTGAGGTAGCCTGGAAGGTCGACGAGGTACGGGTACTTAGAGTACGTTAACAAGCTCCTTGCCTCTTCGGAACGGTCCTTTACGGTAGAAATTAATAAGGGTCTAGACGGACCGACGCTGGTGACTTCTGAGTGGAGGACCTGGCCTCGAGGATAGCTAAGTGGGCCGTTGACCTGTCATTCAGCAGGCTGCCAGGTGACGTCATTGAGGAGGCTAAGAAGAGGATCGTTGACACCCTTGGGGTCGCCGTCGGGGCCTTCTATGAGGAGCCGCCCAGCATAGCTAGGTGGATAGCCAGGTCGTCCTCAAGCTCGAGGCTCGCCGCGACGACCTGGGGGACGAGGTCTATGGGCCCTGCCGACCACGTCACCTTCGCCAACGGCTGCGCCGCCAGGTACTTCGACTTCAACGACACCTACCTGTCGAGGGAAGCCCTTCACCCGAGCGACAACATACCCCCTGTCGTCGCGGCCGCCGAGCTGGCCGAGGCCGACGGGAGGGCCGTCATAGAGGGCGCGGTGGCGGCCTATGAGGTAACTGCGAGGCTAGCCGACGCCTACAGCGTAAGGGGCAAGGGCTGGGACCACGTGGTCTACATAGCCATAGCCTCAGCGGTCGGGGCCGGAAAGGTCCTCGGCCTTGACGAGGAGAAGATGAGGCATGCAATAAACCTGGCAACCGTGAACGCTGCGGCCCTCAGGCAGACGAGGGCTGGTGAGCTGAGCATGTGGAAGGGCTGCGCCGCCGCAAACTCGGCGAGGAACGGCCTCTTCGCCGCAGTGCTCGCCTGGAAGGGCATGACCGGCCCGTCGCCCATCTTCGAGGGCGAGTTCGGCCTCTTCAAGGTGGCCCTAGGGGGTGAGACCTTCAGCCTCCCCGTCATGGGCGGGGAGAAGGGTGAGACCTACAAGATCCTCCAGACCAGCATAAAGTTCTGGCCCGTGGAGTACCATGCCATGAGCGCGGTCGAGGCGGCGCTCAAGGTAAGGGAGAAGGCGGGCCAGGTAACGCCAGATAACATAGCCGCGGTTAACGTCGAGACGTTTACGGTCGGCTATAACATAATAGTGAAGGACCCAGAGAAGTGGGATCCAAGGACCCGTGAGACGGCGGACCACAGCCTGCCCTACATAGTTGCCGCCGCGCTCCTTGACGGCAGGGTTTGGCTAGACACCTTCCGCCCGCAGAGGTACCTGGCCGACGACGTAAGGAGGGTCATGAAGTCCATGAAGGTGTCTGTGAACCCGGAGTACGACAAGGTCTACCCTGAGGGCATCAGGAACACCGTCACCGTCAAGCTGAAGGACGGAAGGACCTTCTCGGAGACCTCGACATACCCGCCGGGCCACTTCAAGAACCCCCTGAGCAGGGCGGGCGTGGAGGAGAAGTTCCGGAAGCTGACCTTGGAGAGGCTCGGAGAGCAGAGGCTGAGGCCAGCCCTGGACGTACTGTGGGGAATAGATAAATGCGCTAACATGTCAAGGGCCGTCAGGGAGCTGGCGGTGGAGGACTGAGTCGCGTTTTTGACTGGGGCGTTTTTGGCTACCTCCCCTTCCCCTTCCCCTTCTGGGCCTGCGCCCTCTTCGGCATGTACTCCCTAGCGCTAGGCGATAGGAAGTAGGCCCCTCCTATCACGCCTATCACTACGCCTACTATGAACAGGCCCGCCGACAGCAGCCCTCCCCTGTGGACCGCTGACATGCAGTACGACTCGGCCCTCTGCGTTAGCTTCAGCTGGCTCGAGTACCAGTAAAGCTTGGCGCTGAGGTTGTTCACCTCTTCCCTTAGGCTTTGGACCGTTGAGTTGAGGTCAGATATCACCCCTTTGAAAGAGGATACCACCTGCTCAACCCCCATGGACCTCTGCACGCCGCCCGTGTAGTTAGGGAGGAGGTAGTAGGCGGGCAGGGACGCGCCGACGGCGGCAAGCTCGTACGCGTTGAAGCCAGTCGCGAAGGCCTGGAACGAGACCGAGTAGTTAGAGCCAGGCCCTATAGGCGGAGTCTTCACGTAGGCAACCACATACGTGGTGTTCACGCTGAGCCCAAAGAGCTTCCCCTGCAGCATGACGGCCTCGGTCCCTGCAGGCAGGTAGCTTAGACCTATGACGACCCCAGGGCTCCCGCTGGCGTTCTCAATGGCTATCGCCGTGAGCGGCGAGCTGACTGGCGTCCCATTAGCGAGCCGGGTTACCTGAAGGCTGCCGTTGGGCAGAACGTATGAGGCCGCCCCGGTCCAGTTATGTGAACCCCTGTAGGCGCCTACCCCGAAGGCCACTACTGTCGAGGCCGGGGCCGCCCCGAGGTTCGTCACCACTATTGTGTAGGTGATTATAGGGCTCGTTGGCGTGAACGTCACGATAGCCCTTACCAGGAACGGGGAGATAAGAGTGGCGTTTGCGGTCAGCTCGTAGGTCGCAGCGTAGCTGCTTGAGGCAAGCTGTGAGGCCTCCCACCTAGATGTGGAGAGGGTGCCAGGCAGCTGGGGGGAAGTAGCGTTGGGGGGCGACACCGATATCAGAGGGGTCGGTACCTTTGTTGTGTTATACTGGACGACCGACAAGAGCGAGGACTGCGAGGCGTTGACCCACCAGAAGTATGCCCTCGCTCCTAGGGTTAGGTTAAGACCTATGTCGTAGAAGAGGTTACCTACGTCAAGGACGCCCCTAGTGGTGTTAAGCGATGACTGGAAGGGGAGGGACTCCTGAGCGCCGGCGGGAAGGGCAGCTATAAGCGAGAAGGTCATCAGGGCTACGAGGGCCAAGCCCAGCGTCCTGAGGCTCAATGCCTTAGCACCTAACCTGGCTCACTGGTAAGGCGTTTAAAATACGTTCTTGCCAGCCATTAGGGGCATTGACTTGAAGAGGTCATTCAGGGGGGTCGTGTTCAGCGGCGTCGGGGAGGGGGAGTTCTTCGTTAACCTCTACGCTGAGCGCATAAGGGCCGTCCTTGGCTTCACCCCCTACCCAGGCACCCTTAACATAAGGATAACCGAGGACGCGGAGGGCTTCAACAGCGCGCTGGGCGCCCTGGACCCCATTACCCTGGACCCCCCTGTCATAGAGGGGATGAGGCTGGGCAGGGTCCTTGCCTACCCCGCTGTTCTCAACTGGACGGTAGACGTTTACATAGTGAGGCCGGAGATAACCGTGTACAAGGGGGGCGTCGCGGAGGTGATATCAGAGTACAGGCTGAGGGACCTGCTGAACCTCGTCGATGGGTCCATAGTAGAGGTAAGCCTTGCCGACCCCGAGAGGGTCACCTGGGCTTCTCGCCGAAGGTCCTCATGAGGAGCCTGGCCGCTATGACCAGGGGGTCCCAGACAGGTGACAGCGCAGGCTGGTACCCGTAGTCCGTTGCGAACAGGTCCCAGACGGTGCCGCCTCTGGTTAGGAGCGCGGCTACAGCGTTAACCCTCCAGAACACGCTTTCGTCTCCACCCATCGCCTGCGCCCCCAGCAGCCTACCGCTCTTCTCGTCTGCCACTACCTTGAGGCTCATCTTAGTCCCGCCCCCAAGGTAGTGGGCCTTAGTCCCGGCCTCAAGGGAGACCTCTACCGGCTTGAAGCCGTATTTGGAGGCCTCAGCTGAGCTCAGGCCGGTCCTGGCAACCACGACGTCGAACACCTTGAACGCGGAGGTTCCAACGCTACCCGGGAAGACGGACTCGACGCCGCCCAGGTTGCTCCCAGCGACGTGGCCCATCTTGTTCGCGGTCTGGGCGAAGGGCCTCCAAACCATGTCGCCCGTGACTAAGTCCTTATGCTCCGCTACGTCGCCCACGGCGTAGACGTCGGGGTTGCTGCTCAGCGTGTGGTCATCTATCAGGACGCCGCCGCTCTTGCCTAAACTCAACTTAAGCATGGTGGCTAACTCGGTGTTGGGGCCTATGCCGACGCCTAGGACGAACATGTCGCCATCAATCCTGCCGGCTGGGGTCACGGCGGCCGTTGCCTTGCCGCCGACTATCTCGAACCGCTCAACCGGCGTGCTTACATAGATTTCGACGCCGGCCTCCCTCAGCCTCGACTCAAGCGACTTAGCGAGGTCAGGGTCGAGGACCCTTGGAGCAACCTGCCCAAGGGCCTCAACGAGCGTTACCTTCATGCCGAGCCTCGTAAGCGCGTCAGCGAGCTCAAGGCCTACGTAGCCTGTGCCTACTACGACCGCCTTCTTCCCAGCGCCAAGGGACTTGGCGTAGTCCCTAATGTACTTACCCGAGTCCATGTGGGCTATGTAGAAGACGTTGGAGGCGCCAACTATCTCCGGCCACATCTTCGGGGCCTTGGAGGAGGCCCCGGTGGCCAGCACGAGCTTATCCCAGGTGAGCTTTTCCTCCTGACCCGTCTTCACGTCCCTGTAGGTCAGGGTCTTTGAGCCGGGATCTATGTCAACCACCATCTTTCCGAGCCTCAGGTCGATTCCCCTCTTGGTGAACTCCTCTGGAGGGTAGTAGAGGAGGTCCTCCAGCTCTGCCACCTCGCCTCCTATGTAGTAGGGTATACCGCATAGGGCGAAGCTGACCCACCTCGTCGAGTCAAACACTATGACCTCGTTTGAGGGCTTGAGCCTCTTCGCCCTTGAAGCCGCGGACATGCCTGCCGCTCCAGCCCCGATAACCACAATCCTAGTCAACTCGGTCAGCCTTGCCTGGCGGATGGGGCTGAAAATTAAAGCTCACACACTTATACCATCACTAACCCGCCCCCGGTCTCCTGGGCCACGGTCAGCACCATACGCGAGGCCCTCACCAGGTCGTCAGGCTCGCCCTGCGCCTCCACGGCCAGAACCCCCTTTACGCCGCCCACCGGGAGCCTCTCCGGCCCCCCCTCAACCGACACCCTGGCCTTGACCAGCAGGCCCTTACACGACGCGACTACCCAGGAGGGCCCCGTAGCCATGTTGCAGCCCTCGGCCTCAAGCATCCTCCTCACGGAACCGAGGCCCCTGAAGAGCTGGCCCGGGTCCTCATAGATCACCTGGAAGGTGATGGTGGACTGCAAGGTCCCCGCGCAATTATTACCCTGAGAGGCTAATATTGCCGACAGGTGACAGGAGATAAGGGTAGCGATAGCCTACTCGACGCTTGACCCCGTCGGCGCTAGGGCGTCGGAGATCATAGCATCTAGGATGGGCGCCAGGACCTCATCGTGCCCTATGGCGGCCACATGCCTCGAGCTGGGGGGCGGGGTTATGATGGGAGGGTACGTGCTTGATGACGTCCTTTTTGAGTTTCTAGACAGGTCCCCTGACCCGGCCGCGGACGCTGTGGTCGTTTTGTCGAGACACGAGTCGTCCAGCGGCAAGAAGTCCCTGACGGTGCACTTCACGGGCAACCCCACTGATGACGCAAAGTTCGGCGGCAGGCCGAGGGAGCTTTCCTATGCGCCCGCCAGCCTCGGGATGGCGCTGTTGACGTCCTACTTAAGGGAGGCTGAGGCCCTTGGCCTCTCGGGCGAGTACGAGGTCACGCTGGAGGCGACCCACCACGGCCCTACAGGGAACGCTGTGCCCGTGGTATTCATTGAGATAGGCAGCACACAGGCCGAGTGGTCCGACGGGAGGGCCCTTGAGGCCATGGCCTTGACGATGGAGTCCGCGCTGAGGGGACCTGTCCCCGACTGCACGCCAGCGGTTGGCTTTGGGTCCACGCACTACCCGAAGCCCTTCACCTCAATCGAGCTGAGGGGGGAGGCCTGCTTCGGCCACGTGATTTCCAAGCACGCCATAGCGTCCCTCAGCGACGACGTGATAACCCAGGCAGTAAGGAAGACGCTGCCGGGCGGCGCCAAGGTGGCCTACGTTGAGAGGAGCAGCGTCAAGTCAGCCGCCAGGGAGGCCCTGTCAAGGTCGCTCTCGTCACTTGGGGTAGAGGTCAGGGAAATATGACGTCTGGTAGCCGGGCGGGGATTCGAACCCCGGTCACGGGGGCTCCTCCCGCAAGGGTCCAAGGCCCCGCATCCTGGGCCGCTAGACGACCCGGCTGCCTCACCCGGCCGCCCTATCTATGAGGGGTTGGGGCAAAAAAGCTGAAGCCCGTCTACTTGCCCTTGAAGCTGGGCTTCCTCTTCTCTAAGAACGCCGAGACGCCCTCAACCACGTCCTCGGTGCTGAAGAGTAGGCCGAAGAGGCCCGACTCCAGGGCAAGGCCCGCCCAGATGTTGCTCTCAAGCCCTGTCTCCACGGCAAGCTTGGCGGCCAGTAGCGCCAGCGGCGGCTTCTCTGCCAGCTTCATGGCCAGGCTCCTGGCCTCCTGCTCTAACCTCTCCGGCGGGACGACAACGTCTACGAGTCCCATGGAGGCGGCCTCCTTGGCCGATACCATGTCGCCTGTGAATATTAGCTCCTTGGCCCTCCCCCTGCCGACGAGCCTTGGCAGCCTCTGCGTCCCTCCCGCGCCAGGGATGAAGCCCAGGTTGATCTCAGGCTGGCCCAACATCGCGGTCTCGGAGGCGATCCTTATGTCGCCGCTCATAGCGATCTCGAGGCCACCTCCAAGCGTATAGCCGTTTATGGCAACAATGATTGGCTTCGTGTAGTACTGCATCTTGAGGGTCAGCTCCTGGAACTTCCTCGAGAATATGGCAGCTTGCATCGGGGTGATGCCAGCGAAGGCCGTGACGTCAGCGCCGGCGCTGAACGCCCTCCCAGAGCCGGTCAAGACGATGACCCTTACGTCAGGGTTCTCCTCAATCTCGTCGAGGGTCTGGCTGAGCTCCTTTATCATCTCAGGGCTTATAGCGTTGAGCCTGTTGGGCCTGTTAAGTACTATCCAGGCTATCGGCTTCTCGTACCTGACCATCAATGTGCCCTTAACTACCTCCTCGTACTTCGCGTACTCGTAGAAGCCCCTGCCAGTCTTGACCCCCAGCGTGCCCTGCGATACCATCTGCCTGAGCAGGTTAACAGGCTCGTACTCAGGCCCGATGTCCTGCTTTAGCTGCTCAAGGGCCTTCACGATAGAGTCGATACCGTACTGGTCCGCGAACTCGAAGACCCCCTTAGGCCACCCAAGCCCAAGCTTGACGGCCTTGTCTATGTCATCCCTTGTGGCGATGTTGTTCTCGAGCAGCCACGCGGCCTCATTAACGGCGGGCGCGAGGAGCAGGACAGGGTCGACCTTCTCTGCAAGGTCCTTAGGTATCTCAGGCCTGGCGTAGACGCCCGGCTTCGGGTACTCGTAGAAGCCTTTGCCCGTCTTCATACCGAGCCTGTTAGTCTTGTACATCTCCTCGAACAGCGGGCACGGAGTCTGCTTGAAGCCCCTCTGCATCATGGCAACGGCTATGAGGTAGAATACGTCAACGCCGCTGTAGTCGGCCAGCTCGAAGGCGCCCATGGGCAGGCCTAGCTTGTACCTTACGGATGAGTCGACCTCGAGCGTTGTAGCCCTGCCCTTAGCGACGAGCCAGCAGGCCGTGTTCATGAACCTAGCGAGGATCCTGTTTACGATGAACCCTGGCACGTCCTTATTCACGACGACCGGCTGCTTCCCAAGCCGCTTCGAGATCTCAACTACTGCCTGGACCACATCATCGGAGGTCTTCTCCCCCCTAATCACCTCGACGAGAGGCATGAGGGGGGGCGGGTTGAAGAAGTGCATGCCGACTACGAGCTCGGGCGCTGTCGTGGCCGCGGCTATCTCCGTTATGGGCAGGCTGCTGGTGTTGGTGGCCATTATTATCCTTCCCTTCCGGTGCTGGTCGATGAACCTGAAGAGCGACCTCTTAACCTCGAGCTTCTCAACGATGGCCTCTATAACTAGATCCGTCTCCGCTACCGCCTTGGCGAAATCCTCGGAGTAGGAGCCGTCGGGCTTCACGTTAACTACCGTCGTGATGCGCGACATAACAGCGTCGACGCTCTCCCTCAGCTGTCCCTTCTCAGCAAGCTTGGAGAGGCTCCACCTGATCTTCTCGAGGGCGCCTTTGAGTATGTCCTGCGCAACGTCGGCCAGGTAGACCTTATAGCCGGCTACTGCGGCTACCTCAGCGATCCCGTGACCCATGGTGCCGGCGCCGACAACGAGGACTACTCGGACCTCCTGCGCGCTAACCATACTCGCTCCCTAGGTGTGGGTGCGTCAAGTAATTAAGTTCTCAAGGGGGCAGACGTCTATAGCAAAAGGGATATAAGGCGCTCTTTAACCAGGCCCGCGGGCGGTCTATATGAGCGAGTACCTGTCTGAGGTCAGGGAGCTCCTGGCCAAGGAGGCCGGGAAGTACGACATAAAGGTCGAGATGAAGGGCAAGAGCGTGCTAAGCGTCTCGAGGGGCGGCGCGGAGATAATGAGCATACGCGACGCCGACGATAACATCGAGATCACTTACCGCGGGCAGAAGTACACCTACGATAAGTGGTACACCAAGCCGCAGCACCTAGCACAGGTGGTCTTTAACGTCCTTAACGCCTCTAAGCAGGGATGAAAACAAAAAGGTGTTTTTGACTATATAGCCCTTGAACGGCCTATGCAAGCTACTTGACAGGGTAGTCGTCCGGGACCTTGGCCCTGAAGAACTTGCCTGTCTCAGGGCTCTTGAACAGCCCTATCTTGACGCCCTTCCTGGTCTTAGGGGCGAGGGTCCACACCTTTATGGGAGTGAGCTCTACATCCTTCCCAGTGGTGGGGTCCTTAACCTTAACCGCCGGGAGCTTGGACATCCTGCTTCACCCCTTATGGGCCAAGCTTCAAGGTCTCTGCCAAGCTATTAAGCGTTGTTGGTATAATTTAAAGTAATCAAAGGACCCATAGTTAGCATCTTTAAAAGTAATATTAAAGGTTTCCTTTAATTTAGGTGGGACGCCTGCCCTCACTGCTAATAATGACCCCCTTAAGCCTTTGAGGGAGGAAGGAGCCCTGCGCTCCGTGGCGGGCCCGCCGGGATTCGAACCCGGGACTTCCGCCCGCACGCCTTGGCCAGGCCACGCGGCCTACGGGTTAAGAGCCCGCCGCTCTACCTGGCT
>CAYFFY010000018.1:0-12974 GCA_964342635.1 uncultured Desulfurococcales archaeon | reverse complement strand
CGGGGTATTAGGCTTCCTTGAGGGCCTCAACCATGGCGATCACGTCATCCTCGTCGTTAGGGAAGTGAAGGCTCGCCCTTACCCCCCAGATTCCGGCCGCCCCCCTCGCTGAAACCATGACCCCCCTTGTCCTGAGCCTTTCGGCGACATGCTGCGCGTCCTTAGGCCTCTCGCCCACCCTCACAAGCACGATGCCGGATGCCTTGGGCCTCTCAGGCGGGCTGAGAACCTCGAACCCAGCCCCGTCAAGCTCCTCTACGAGGGCCTTCCTCAGCCTCAGGATCCTCGACTCGACGTTCTCGATCCCGACCTCGTTAATGAGGGACGCGGCAGATGAGGCCCCGATGAGGGGAACTGGCGACATGGAGCCCCCATACTCGAACTTGAGCGGCGAGTCCCTCCTGTACGGCTCCACGTAGAAGGGCACCTTAGCCGGGTCAAGCCAGTAGGCGTCCCAGTCGGTCACAGGGGCCGTGGAGTACCCTGGCCTTGGCGGCTCCAGCTCCTGAACGGCCCTGTCTGATACGCACATGCCGCCGAGGCCGAAGGGCGACAGCAGCCACTTCTGGGTGCCGAAGGCGACGAAGTCCGCCCCCTGAAGGTCATAGGGGGTCAGGGCGCCGGCTGACTGGATCGCGTCCACGATGAGGTATGAGCCAGCCTCACGGGTCACCTTTGCCAGCTCCCCGACGTCAAGCCTCACGCCGTTAACCCATATGACAGAGCTCACGATCACTGTCCTCGTCCTGGAGTCGATGACGTCGTAGAAGTCGTCGATCTCGTAGTCCCCGTCCCTGTTCTTGACGACCCTCACTTCAACCCCCCGGGCTCTGAGCCTGTAGGCCTCAGCGTGCGAGAGGGGGAAGTCCATGTCAAGGACGACGACGTTGTCACCTCTCGACATGGGTATGGAGTCGACCGCTGCCTGAACAGCTGAAGTCGTGCTAGACCCAGTGAACACGACGTGATCAGGCCGACAGCCCAGGAGCGGGGCCAGCTGCTCCCTGACAGCAGACTTGGCCTGCCATATGTAGGACCCCGACATCACGGCCTCAGGCGAGACCTCATAGGAGTCCAGGAGCGACCTTACCGCTCCCACGGCCCTCAGCGGTGGGACGCCAACCGCGGCCCAGTCCAGATAGACCCTCCTTGCAAGTGATGGGAACTCCGCCTCGTACAAGGCTCTCGCACCGTAACGGCTGCAGGCGGATAAAACCCAATGCTAACATGAATCCATATGGGGCCAGCGGCTTGGGACTCAGGCCTTCCTAGGCGCCCTTATCCTGCCGCTAAGCGACCTAACTATGACCATCCTCTGCACCTCGTTAGTTCCGTCACCGATCTCCACCATCTTGACGTCCCTGTATATCCTCTCCACTAAGCTCTCCTTGCTGTACCCGAAGCCCCCCTCGACCTGGACCGCCATCCTGGCCACGTCGACTCCCCACTGAGCGGCTGCCAGCTTCGCCATACTGCTCCACATGGGGTACTCTGGGTCACCGCTGTCGACCCTCCTGGCGGCCTCGTAGATGAGGAGCTTGATCGCCTCCACTTTCACCTTCATCTCGGCCAACATGTACTGGACCATCTGGTGATCAATGATAGGGGCCCCCATAGTCTCCCTCTGCCTTGAGTAGGCCAAAGCGTCCTCGAAGGCGGCCTCAGCCAGACCAAGCGCTGTCGCGGCGGTTACGACGCGGCCCTCGTTTAGGGCGTCCATGACAATCTTGAAGCCACCGTTGAGCTCCCCTACGAGGTTCTCGGCGGGCACCCTGCAGTCCCTGAAGAGCACCTCGCTGGTGCCGCTCCCCCTGTACCCCATCATGTCTAGCTTGGACACCTCAACGCATGACGACCTGTCCAACACGAACAGGGAGACCCCCCTGTGCCTGTCGTCAGGCTTCCCCGTCCTCGCGGCGACGAGGAAGAATTCAGCGTAGGGGGAGTTCGTTATCCATGTCTTCCTGCCGTTTATCACGAACTCATCACCTTCCCTCTCGGCCCTGGTCGTTATGGCCGCTGCGTCGGTGCCGCAGCACGGCTCGCTAAGGGCGAACGCGCCTATCGACCCCTTTGCTAGCCTGCCCAGGTACCTCTCCTTGAGCTCCGGGGAGGCATAGTGGACGAGGGGGTAGGCGACCATAGTGCCAGAGACGGTCGCCATGATCGCAATGGCGCCAGAGGCCTTCGAGAGCTCCTCGATTACGATTACTGACTCAAGGGTTGAGAGGCCCGGTCCACCGTACTCCTGCGGGACCCTCAGGGCGAAGTATCCCATGTCAGCGGCCTGCCTTATTACGTTATGGGGAACCTCGTTGTCCCTGTCGATCTGCCTGGCGACAGGCTTGATGACCTTCTCGGCGAACTCCCTGACGCTTGACCTGAGGAGCTCTATCTGCCCTTCCGTCACAACATGCACCGTGTCGTCTGCCGGCTCTAGATAAATAAGCAGAGCTTGTGGGCCAGTCTGTATCCCGCCTTGTGCCCTAGTGGGAGGGATGGAGGAACTCCTCCCCCAGGACGGCTGAGCACAGCACGGCGTTGAACGTGATAAGCATCGACTTAACGGCGTCGTCAACCTTTGATAGAACGGCCGCCTCCTTCGGGTCCGAGGCGCCGCCGAGGAGGCCCTCGATGGACATTGAGAGAGTTATGGCAGAGATCGAGACCTCGTGAAGCCTCCTTATGCTTGGCTGGGCGACCATTGCCCCCACTACTGGGGTAAGGTCCTTCAGCTGCGACGCTATCTCCGAGACGCTTTGGGACCTCAGCGACCAGGACCTCACGAGCTTCAGGGCCTCCATCAGGGTGTTCCCGACAACGCCCAGCACGGCGGTGCCGACAATTACGCTCTGCGCCTTTGGGTCCACCAGCCCCTCAGCCATGCTCCCTATGACGTGCCTCATTATCAGGTGCTGGTACCTTAGGAGTTCAGTAGTTGCAAGGTCGACCTCATCGTCTGTCACAACGTCTCCGGACGAAGCCCTCCTTACGAGCTCGGCTATGTTGGCAACGGCGGACCCAAGACCCTTTATCGCAAGCTTCGGGTCAGCCTTAGCGTCATCCAGCACGACCCTCATGGTGGCCCTCTCAGAGTCGACCTGCATGAGCTCAAGCCCTAGTAGCCTGACCGCCGACTGCTTCATCCTCTGTACGGTCTCAGACCCCATGCCCTTCAGATCGATGTCGACCTCGTTGAAGTTGTTCACGTAGAGGCAGGTAAGCGCCATCTGGGCCAGCTGCGGTATGCCAAGCTTGTGGGCCTCGAAGACGTAGCCTGGCTGTCTTCCTTCCCCTCTCGCGGGAAATATCCTCAGCCTGTCCCCATCGTCAACCACGTACACCAGGTCGCCCGGCTTGAGGTCGTGGGCCTTGACCCACCTGTGGGGGAGCGTGACTACGAGCGAGGAGAGGCCAAGCCTCTGGAGCTTCCTGGGGATGACGTCCAAGCCGGTCACCGTATATACTTGTAATATCAGATTAGGGCTCCATGCGCCTGCTTAAAACCGTTTTGTGCCTTTCGGGACTCCGTGCCAGTGCTAGGAGACCCTGTCAAGGGGCTTACAACCGGGAGGCTGGCGCAGGGCTGTAACCTCTGCTTCTCGGGCCTTAAGGCCGTCATATTCATAACAGGCGTGTGCGACGAGTCGTGCTATTACTGCCCAATCGACACGTCTAGGTGGGGGAGGAGGGTCATATACGTCAACGACGAGAGGGCGACCGACCTCGAAGGCGTTATTGCGGAGGTACAGAGACAGGGTGCGAGGGGGGCAAGCATAACCGGCGGCGACCCCCTCGTCGACCTCCCCCTCGTCACCAGGTTAATCAGGTACCTGAAGGATGTGATGGGCGACAGGTTCCACGTGCACCTCTACACGCCGGGGAGATACGCGACGCCTGACGCAATTGTAGCCCTTTGGAGGGCAGGGCTTGACGAGATAAGGTTCCACCCCATCAGGCCAGAGTACTACAGGTCAATTGAGCTCGCCGCGAGGTCCTCAGGAATGTCAGTTGGGGCGGAGATCCCGATAGCCCCTGGGCTTGAGGTCTGGGCAATCGACGTAATAAGGGCCGTGGAGAGGGCCGGGGGGTCGTTTGTCAACCTCAACGAGATGGAGTTCTCAGACACTAACTACGAGAGGCTGAGGGTGAGGGGGTACGCCTCCTCAACTCCAAGGTACCCGGCCGTCACGGGCTCCCTCGAGGCAGCGGTGAGAGTCCTTAAGTGGGCATCCCAGAACGCGAGGGTACCCGTACACTTCTGCCCAGCCTCATACAAGTCCTCATACCAGGTACGGAACAGGTTCAGGATAACATCAAGGAGGGACCTGGCCTGGTATGAGGCCTCCACGCCTGACGGCCTCGTAGCCAGGGGCGAGGTAGTTACTGGGGATCAGGTCGTAGACTACTTCAACCCATACGACCCGCCCAGGCCGGTGGAAGGCTACGAGTACAGGGTCGTCGTGTCGTACCCGACCCATGCAAGGGAGCCAATAATATGCGAGAACTCGTCTGACGACCCGGCGGACGCTGTGGCAGGCTGCCTGGGGTGACCCTGTTGGGAGTGGTGAAGGCGCTGGTCGAGGAGGCCTCCAGGAGGGCCAGGGGGAGGAGGATAAGGAGGGTGATAGTGGGCCGTTACGCGCTCGTCGTGCTTGACGACGGCTCCGCCGGCGTCGCGTATGTTGACTGGGACTGGGTCAAGCCCTTCAGGCCATTTCAGCAGCCACCCCTTGACGCAGAGGAGGCAATTGAGCTTGCGCTATCCTATGACCCAGTCACGGCCGCAATAGGCGTCGCTACGATAAACGCCCTCTCGCCCAGGGAGGGCGCGATCGAAGTCGACCCGCTTGACCTCGTCAGCATGAGCCATGACATGAAGGTCGGCATGGTAGGGTACATAAGGGGGTACGTCGGACGCCTCATGGATAGGGTCAGGCTCTACGTGTTCGAGTTCAAGCCATACGAGGAGGAGTTCGTATACCCCTGGTACGCAGAGGATGAGCTCCTCCCGGAGATGGATCTCGTGATAGCGACCGGCGTCACCGTCGTGAACAAGACCATTGACAGGATAGTCCAGCTCACGCGCGGCGATCTGGTCCTTGTCGGGCCCTCAACGCCCATGTGGCCTACGGCTCTCGGCGGGCACGCCGGCGCCCTAGGCGGTTCCCTCATAGCCGACCTCGAAACTGTCGTCAGGATGACCGAGCTGGGCTATGGTGCCGACCAGATGTTGAGGTCGAGGGCGCTGAGGAAGGTCACCATTCGCGTGCCTTGATAACGTCTACGGGGATATAACCCTTAGCTGCCCGTTGAATTAAAGCGGGGCCCGCTTGAGGCTCCCGAAGGTTGAGCTAAGTCCCGAGCGAAGGAGGGGGCCCACGTTCTCCGCGACGGTGAGGACTACGATATGGCCAGGTCTCATTGAGGAGGTCAGGCTGACCAGGCTCGCCAGGCCCCCGGACGCGGCCTGCTGCAACAGGACCGAGTTGCTTCCAAGCGGGAGGAGGACCTACGTGGTCACGCTTTACAGTAGGGGTCAGCCGTTCGCCAGCTTCTACATCACTACGGACTGGTCCTGAAGGCTGGCGTAGATTACGTCTGGCCCGACGACGCCAGCCCTCCTCCACCCCTTGGGGGCGCCAGGGTCGCCGAGCTTAAGGGGGGCAGTGATGACGGCCTGCCTTGAGACCCTTAATATCTCTGCCATAGCATCCCTTGGCCTCTCCAGCAGGCTAACGACAGATATCGAGTACGCTACGTCGAAGGACGAGGCCTTGAAGGGCAGGCTGTAGGCGTCTGCCTGGACGAGGACGCAGCGGCCCCCGCACGCGGCCACACGGCGCATCGCGAGGCCCAGCATGCAGGAACTGACGTCAACGCAAACGTAAAGCTCGACCTCTTTCATGAGCCCCGATGAAACCAGGTGGTCTATCAGCAGGCCTGACCCGCAGCCGACGTCGACGACCCTGCCCCTAGGTCTCAGCAGGCGCAGTACAACCCTGTACTTCTCCTCCTGCTCCCCCGCGTACAGCTCGTCATAGGCCTCGCAGCCGGCATCGTACCTCTCAGCGAGCTCCAGGTCGCCTGCCCTCTCAGCCACCACCCTCCCCCATTGAGTAGGCCTCCCTGATGGCGGCCTGGACGGATGACAGCACGTCAAGGGCGGTTATGTTCTCGCCGACCCTTGAGACGGCGATCTCACCTGCCCTGCCTGAGACCCAGCTCGCGGCGGCCGCCACGTGGAGGGGGTCTAGGCCGCGTGATAGCGCCGCCCTCCTCGCCATGAAGCCCGCAGTTATGCCCGTCAGCACGTCACCTGTCCCCCCAACCGCCATGGCAGGGTGGCCGGTCAGGTTGAACCTACACCTGCCGTTCGGCGAGCATATAACGTCGCCCGGGGGCTTCGGTGACTTGACTATAACGGTCGCCCCGTACGTCCTGGCTATCTCCGAGGCCAGCTCCTCAGGCTTACCGTCCTTGCCCGCGAGCATCCTCGCCTCACCCCTGTGCGGCGTCAGCACGGCC
Organism: uncultured Desulfurococcales archaeon; assembly: GCA_964342635.1. Classification (GTDB taxonomy): domain Archaea; phylum Thermoproteota; class Thermoprotei_A; order Sulfolobales; family Acidilobaceae; genus Acidilobus. Next base: position 6,446 of record CAYFFY010000018.1, on the reverse strand, counting down.
TGTGGCCAAAGGGCTGGCCTCACCTCAGCCACGGCCTTCAGCGCGTCCGCGTCGATAACGACGGGCCTCCCCCTCAGCCTCTCTAGAAGCGTTATCACTACCTCCTTCGTCTCCCCTGCGACGCCGAGGCCGGGCCCTATCGCGACGGCGTCGACGTGGCCGGCCTCCTCAACGAGGAAGTCGACGTGCGAGGGCTTGAGCACGTCACCATCGAGCGGAAGCGGTATGATCCCAGGGTTGGACGAGGCCGCTGCCGTGGCGACCCCAGCGGGGGCCGCGAGGAACGAAAGGTCGGCACCCGCGAGCAGGGCGGCGGAAGCCGCGTAGAACGGGGCGCCGAAGTAGCGATATGACCCGCCTATCGTCAGGACCTTCCCGTTGCCCCCCTTGTACGCGTCCCTTGGCCTCCTAGGTATCCTGGCCGCGACGTCGCCGGGGCCGACGAAGGTCACAGCGTCCCTTGGTGCGCCGACCTCGGCCACAAGGAGCTCCCCCACGTAGGGCTTGGCCTCGGGCTTGAGAAGACCTGGCTTCGGGGCGTGCATGGTCACCGTGACGTCTGCCCTGGCCGTCCCCTCGACGGCCTGGCCGGTGTCGGGGTCCAGCCCTGTTGGCACGTCTATGGCGACCCTGAGCCCCTTTGACGAGTTGAAGGCTGTCAGGGCGCTCGCCACGGGCTCCCTCAGCCTCCCCTTAACGCCGATCCCAAGGATCCCGTCTATCAGCACGTCAGCTTCCTCCGGCCTGTACTCGTGAGGATCGTCATGGTGGACGAGGGCCACGCTTTTCATCTTCGCGAGGGCCTGTAGGTTTACCCTTGTGTCGGGGTGCTCGACGAGCCTTTGGTCGTACAGGAGGTAGACCTTGACCTCGGCGCCCCTCGCGGCCAGATGCCTGGCGGCAACGATGGCGTCTCCGCCGTTTCCGCCCTTACCCGCGTAGACTAACACGCTCTTCCCCCTTACGTCGCCCAGGTAGCACTCAACGGCGTCCGCGACCGACCTGCCTGCGTTCTCCATGAGGAGCAGGAGGGGGACGCCGAGGCTCACGGCGTTTATCTCGTAAGCCCTGGTGTCCTCGACTGTCCACGCCTCGGAGGACCTGAGGAAGCCCGGACAGGCCCTCTCCAACCTGGACCCCCCTACAGGGCGTCACACGCCCGGTTATTACCTTGGCCTCGTCTCAGCGCTTAAATTCCCCAGACGTAGGCCGGTCTGAGGGACGGCCTTGCAGCAGGCGAGGAGGATAGACCTAGGGAACGGGTCGTACTTAGAGGTGGGTGTCGAGAGGAGGAACGAGCTGCTGGCCAGGTCCGAGCTTCAGGCGGTCGTGCACCACGAGCTCAAGCCAACACCGTCAAGGGCTGAGCTGAGGGAGGCCATCGCGAAGGCTTACAACAAGCCGGCCGACGCTATCTACATAAAGACCATAAAGACTGGTTACGGCGTGGGCCTCTCAACAGTTCACGTCCACGTATATGACACGCACGAGGCCGCCACCAAGGTGGAGCCCCTCTACGTGCTCGCCAGGCACGGGGAGGCCGAGGTGAGGGGCTCCAAGCAGAGGGGGGCGGGCAAGAAGTAGGGTGATGATGATGCCTAAGGAGAAGGTCAAGGCATACGTCAGGACCCTGTACGAGGTCGACTACGAAAAGATGACGATAACCCAGAAGAACAAGAAGTGCCCTAGGTGCGGGAGGTTCATGGCGCATCACATGAAGCCCGTTGAGAGGTGGCACTGTGGGTACTGCGGCTACACGGAGTACGTCATCCACTGACGTTATAGTCTTAGGCATAGAGTCGACAGCGCACACGTTCGGCGTCGGGGTCGCATCCTGGGAGGGCGGGCGCCTGAGGCTCCTCGAGGACACCAGGAGGACGTACGTTCCAAAGAGGGGGGGAATCCTGCCGAGGGAGGTGGCCCAGTTCTTCAGTGAGGTCGCAGCCGACGTGATTGAGGAGTCCCTTTCCCTCAACGGCCTAACGCCACGCGACATCGACGCGGTTTCAGTCGCGCTCGGGCCGGGAATGGGGCCTCAGCTGAGGGTGGGGGCGACCGTCGCCAGGGCCGTGGCCTCACGCCTTAGAATCCCACTTGTCCCAGTAAACCACGCCGTAGCGCACCTCGAGGTAGGTAGGTTCACGACCGGCCTCGGTGACCCAGTGATTCTCTACGTGTCCGGCGGCAACACCGCAGTAACGACGTTCGTGGGGGGGAGGTACAGGGTTTTCGGAGAGACCCTTGACATAGCCCTCGGCAACCTGCTTGACACGTTCGCGAGGGAGACGAGGATCGGGCCGCCCTACGTGAGGGAGGGGAGGCACGTGGTTGACGAGTGCGCTGAGGCGGGAAGGATGATCGAGGGGATACCCTACGTAGTGAAGGGACAGGACGTCTCCCTCTCCGGCATCCTGACGGCTGCCCTGAGGCTCCTCAGGGCTGGGGCCAGGCTGAGCGACGTCTGTTACACGCTGAGGGAGGTCGCGTTCTCGAGCGTAGTGGAGGTGACCGAGAGGTGCCTGGCCCACACCGGCAAGAGGGAAGTGTTGCTCACCGGCGGCGTGGCGGCCAACCAGCTGCTCAGCTCCAAGCTGTCCCTTATGGCATCGGTTCACGGGGGGGCCTTCAGGGCAGTCCCGGCCCGATACGCAGGCGACAACGGGGCCATGATAGCGATTACCGGGCTGCTGGCCTTCCTATCAGGCGTGACCGTTCAGCCCGAGCGGGCGTACATAAACCAGCGCTGGAGGCTTGACGAGGTTGACCTGCCTTGGTATGGGAGGGTTCTCTGATCCCGGGATGGGCAGCCTCTATGAGGCTCATAAAGCAGGGGGCCGAGTCATATGTGCTTGAGGGCAGATTCCTCGGCATGAGGGCTGTCTTCAAGCTCAGGGTCCCGAAGCTGTACATGGACAGGTCACTGGACTCGTCGCTGAGGTTTGAGAGGACGCTAAAGGAGGCGAAGGTGCTCATCACCGCCTTCAAGGCCGGCGTCAGGGTCCCGAGGGTGTACGCTGTCTATCCCTCTGTGGGGCTGATCGTGATGGAGTTCGTGGAGGGACCGACGCTGAAGGACATCATTGATGCCGGGGGGCCTTGGCGGGGGCTCGTAGAGGAGGCGGGAAGGCAGCTTGGTTTGCTCCACAGGGCGGGCATCGTGCACGGCGACTCAACCACGTCTAACATTGTCGTTAGGGAGGGGGACGTCTACCTGATAGACTTCGGCCTGGCCGACTTCTCGCTGAGCCCTGAGGACAGGGCGGTAGACGTTCACCTCTTCAGGGAGGCCGTAGCCAGCACGCACCCAGCTATATCAGAGGACCTGTACAGGCTATTCCTGAAGGGGTACGAGTCGGGGGTCGGGCCACAGGCAGCGAGGGCAGTCGCCGAGAGGGTGAGGGCCGTCGAGATGAGGGGCAGGTACGTGGCCTCAAGAAGGACTGTCTGGAGGGGCTGACGTTGACGCTCTACATGGTTACCAGGAACGCCGGCAAGTTCGAGGAGGCCAGGCTCGAGCTGTCTAGGTTCAACATAGAGCTGAGGCAGATAGACGCTGACAAGCTCGAGGTGCAGTCAGACGACGTGGTTGTGATAGCCGCGAGGGCGGCCGAGGCCGCCTACAGGGAGTTCAGGGTCCCGCTTATAGTTGACGACACGGGCCTATTCATAAACGCCCTAAACGGGTTCCCCGGACCCTACAGCAGCTACGTCCTGAGGACCATAGGGCTGAAGGGCGTTCTGAGGCTCATGAGCGGAATCGATGACAGGAGCGCCTGCTTCAGGACCGCGGTGGCGTACGCCGACGACTCTGGTGTGAAGGCGTTCACGGGCGAGACTTGCGGCCGCCTCGCCCTATCCCCCAGGGGCTCATCAGGCTTCGGCTACGATCCCATCTTCATACCCCAGGGGGAGTCCAGGACCTACGCTGAGATGGACGTGGGCGAGAAGAACAGGCTGTCGCACAGGGGCAAGGCGCTGAGGTCATTTGCGACCTGGTACGTCAACAGGTAATATTCACCCTACGCCCCCTAGGTCTCCCCGGGCAACTACTTCGTGGGGGTGTAGGTGAGCTCCCTGACCTATCATGTGGAGAGGATACTTGAGACCGAGGTCAGGGCGATAGCCGGCGAGATAGACGGCGTTGACGCCAGGCTGAGGGAGGTCGCGTCTAGGAACGATGACGAGTCCAGGATAGAGCTGATCGTTCTAAGGGCCTACAGGAGAATGCTGGAGAGCGACCTAGAGTCGCTCGAGGCCTTCGCCAGGGAGAGGGGCCTCCTGTCCGGCGTAATAGATGGCCCGCAGCCGCTCACGCAAGCCTGCACTGGCTAGCGCAGAGCGAGTACGCCTCCTCAAACGCCCTCAGGTTGGCGAGGGGGTTCGGCAGCGTCCCGATCACGTCCTTTAAGGCCTTGAGGTCTACGTGCGGCCTGAGCAGCCCGGACGCGTAGACGGCCCCAAGCAGCGCCATGTTTTCAGAGAGGTAGCTGCCGGCCCTCTCAGCAATCCCCCTTGCCGGCACCACGAAGTACTTGACGCCTGCCTTCCTCAGGGCCTCCTCGATCTCTGACCTGCTCGGCGCGATGACGCCAGGGATGGGCGGCCTCATTATGACCTCGCTTGTTATGATCGCGCCGTCCCTCCTGAGGTACTTGACCCCCCTCGCGGCCTCGATCATCTCGAAGCCCACCACCAGGTGCGAGTCCCCTTCTGACACGAGCGGGGCGTAGGCGTTACCAACCCTCACGTGAACCTCCACCGCGCCGCCCCTCTGGCTGAGCCCGTGCGTCTCGGCGACCAGCGCCCTTGACCCACTGGCGATCGCTGACTCAGCCAGCACCCTCGCCGCGGTTATGAGGCCCTGTCCGCCCACGCCAACCATTACTATGTTAAGCGGGTCGGCTACTGCCATGCCTCCTCCCACCCCTCGCCCTCCTGGACGACCTTGACTATGGCCTTATACGGGCAGATCTCGGCGCACACGGCGCACCCGACGCAGAGGCTTGGATCTATCCAGGCCTTCCTGTCGTCCCTGACCACGATGGCGGGGCACGAGAAGGCGTTGTAGCATATGCCGCAGGCCGTGCACTTGTCCTCAATCACCTGGTAGAGCGGTATCTGGACCCTCCTGCGCCTCGCCCTCCTGACGGCCTCAAGGGCGCAGGCCTTCCTAGCGACGGCGACCGCCGGCTTCCTCTCCTTTACGACGTACGACAGTGCCTCCATCAGCCTCTGCGTCGACTCCCTTATATCGAAGGGGTCAAACGTGACTATCTTCTCAACCCCCGCCCCCCTCGCAAGCTCCTCTATGTTGACAGCCTTTGCTGGCTCCCCAACCGCGTTCACCCCGGTCCCTGGGTCTGGCTGCTCGCCGGTCATGGCCGTGACCCTGTTGTCGAGCACTAGCGTTAGGAACGGGGCGTTGTTGTATACGGCGTTGAGAAGGGCGGGGACAGCCGCGTGGAAGAAGGTTGAGTCGCCCACGATCGCGATCACGACCTGGCCCTCAACGGAGTGGGCCAGCCCGTTCGCCACGCCCACGCTGCCGCCCATCTCGATGATTATGTCCTGCTCCCTGAACGGGTCGTAAAGCCCAAGGCTGTAGCAGCCTATGTCACCGCTGTAGATAGCCTTCAGCCTGAGGCCGTTGACCGCCCTCCTCAGGGAGTAGAAGGTTGCCCTATGGGGGCAGCCTGGGCAGAAGGTCGGAGGCCTTGGAGGCAGCTTGAGGTCAACCTTGACCGGCTCGGGGACCTGGACTTCAACCCCTGCAAACTTGCCTACCGCGCTTATGACCCTTGTCAGCGTGAGCTCGCCAGTGAGGCCGACTAGGTCCTTGCCGGTGACGCTTAGCCTGACCCCCTCCTCGGCTAGCAGCTGCTTTACCTGGCCCTCGACGACAGGCTCAAGCTCTTCGACCACTAATACCTTCTGTGTCCCAGATATGGCTGACAGGGTAAACTTCCTGGGCAGCGGAACCGGCGTTGAGAGCTTGACGAGCCTCACCCTCCCCTCAAGGTGAAGCCTCTGTACGGCCTCCTTGACGTAGACGTAGGCTACGCCGTCAGCCATGACGGCAAGGTCGCCCTCCCCCTCCACCCTGTTGAAAGGCTCGAACTCCTCCAGGTACCTGCGTATTCCAGCCCACCTTGAGATAAGCGCCTCCCTCTGCTCCCTTGCCACTGCGGGCACGAGGGTGAGGGACCTCGACCTCTCGAACGTCCCCTTCGTCCTGGGCGGCCTCAGGGGGCCGAGGGTCACAGGCCCCCTCGTGTGCGAGACCCTGGTGGTGCTCACCTCGAGCACAGGGTGTCCGAGCTTCTCGCTGAGGTCGAACGCCCTGACAGTTATGTCCTTAGCCTCCTGCGGGTCTGACGGCGTGAGGACGGGGACGTACGAGATCTGCCCGTATATCCTGTTGTCCTGCTCGTTCTGGCTGCTCCACA
>CAYFFY010000017.1:0-13599 GCA_964342635.1 uncultured Desulfurococcales archaeon | reverse complement strand
TCCTCATATACATCAACGGGTTCTCAAAGACGTTCTCGATGACGGGCTGGAGGCTGGGCTACATGGCGGCCAGGCGCGAGGTGATCGAGAGGATGCAGGACCTCGCGGTGACCGTCTACAGCTGCGCCAACAGCATCGCCCAGAAGGCAGGCGTGGCCGCCTTAAGGGGTGACTGGACCCCTACCAAGGAGATGGTTGCCGAATTCAAGAGGAGGGCCCAGGCCCTCTACAGCCTCCTGTCAGGCGTGCCGGGCTTTGAGGCCTACATGCCCTCAGGCGCCTTCTACATGTTCCCGAGGGTCTCAGGGCTTATGAGGGCCCTCGGCATAACGAACGTCTCTGACCTCGTCAACAGGCTGCTGTACGAGAAGGGGGTGCTCGTGCTGCCAGGGACGTCGTTCCCTGACAGGGCCGGGGCTGAGTTCGTTAGGTTCAGCTTCGCGACCTCTGTAGAGAACATAGACGAGGGCGTCAAGAGGGTGTCCGAGTTCGCGAGGCAGGCCCTCAGGGGCTAAACCGATAACGGGGGGCCCTTTTGCCAGGCGTCCTGGGGCTCATCACCGACTTCGGGGACTCCGTCTACGACGGCATAGTCGAGGCCGTAGTGACGTCGTTTGACCAGGCCATAAAGGTGGTCAGGCTCGACACGCGGGTCCCGCCGTTCTCCGCGCTCGCGGGGAGCTACATAACGTACTCGTCATACCGCTGGCTCCCCCCTGGCTCAGCCCTAGTCGTTGTGGTCGACCCCGGCGTCGGCACGTCCAGGAGGGCCGTCATAGTTGAGACAAGGAACTACCACATGGTAGCCCCGGACAACGGCGTCATATACGAGGCGGCCGTTGAGGACGGAGTGAACGGGGTCTACGTGATCGACGCCGTCTCCCTCAGGAGGGAGGCCTCGAGGCACGTGGGCCCGTTCCTGAGCCACCCGCCCTCAAGCACCTTCCATGGCAGGGACCTCTTCGCCCCCGCCGCAGCGCTCCTCCTGAGGGGTTTAAGGCCGGACTCGATAGCCCGCCCCGCAGCGCCGGACAGCCTGGTTAGGCTGAGGCTGAGGAGCGTCGTCAGGGAGGGCGCCAGGCTGAGGCTCAGGGTCGTCTACATTGACCACTTCGGGAACGTGGCCCTGAGCGCGACCCCGAGGGACCTGTCGCTGAGGCCATGGTCGTCGGTGAGGCTGACCAAGGGCGAGGTCTCAGTGACCGCGAGGGTGGCCAGGACCTTCGGTGACGTCAGGCCGGGGGAGTGGGTCATGTACGTCAACAGCTTCGGCTTCTGGGAGGTGGCGGTCAACCAGGGCGTTGCCTCCTCCCTGCTGGGCGCGGGGGTCGGTGACCGGCTGGAGCTCGAGGTCGTACACTAGAGCCCGTCGCAGATGGAGTCAAACGGCTCATTGGGGCCCTCCCGCATCCCCCTCCTCGGCGAGAGCCTCGGGTCCTCCTCTGACACCCCCTCCGCCACGTCAACCACTAGCCTCGAGAGGGCTGGGGATAGGGTCAGCCCAGCACCGTCAAGGCCGGTTATAACGTAGAGGCCGTCATCGAGCTCGCCCACGACCGGCATCCCGTCCGCCCCTGAGGAGCAGGGGGCTGCCCACGACGAGACGGGCCTGGCGAGCTCGGCCACTTGTACCCTCCTGGACACCCTGTCAAGGACCTCATAGGCCTCCGATGTGGCGACCCTGAAGCCTTCATCAGGGCCTTCGATGGCAGTGTCAGGTCCCCCGACTATGGCCCTGCCGTTGGACTCGGGGACTAGGTAGAACTCGTTCTCGTCGTCCTCGATGATGAGGCCTGGCAGGCCACGCACCTCGACGGAGTGGGCGGAGCACCTGTACCTCCTGAGCCTCACGTCGGCCAGCTCGGCTGTCCACGATCCAGTCGCGAGGAACGCGATGTCGGCGTAGATCGGGCTCCCGTCATAGTACAGCCTGCCACCCCTTGACCTTATAACGCCGGTCCTCAGGGAGACGCCGGCTCCCTCAAGCGACTTGTAGAGGGAGTTAACTACGTCACCCGCGCTTATCACCCCCTGGAACATGAAGACCGCCCTGTCGTCTGAGCCCCTCAGGACCCCGTCAACCTCCTTCAGCGTTATCGGCTCCGCGAACACGCCCAGCCTCCTGAGCTCAGCCGCGACGTGCTCAGCGCACCTGCACATCCCCCTCCTCGGGATCCACAGGCTTGGCACCTCCCTCATGCCCATCGTTGAGTACTCCTTGAGGCCCTCAACGGCGTACCCTAGGAGGGGCGCCGGCAGCTGCAGAGACACGATGCCGGCAGCCCTGGAGGACGCGCCGTAGCCCGGGAACTCCATCTCATACACTGTCACCTGGTAACCCCTTCGAGCGAGCCGAAGGGCTGTCCATAGGCCGGCAAGTCCGGCCCCGACGACGGCAGCCCTTCTACCACCTCCCAAGCTGCCACGCTCCTTCCGATGGCCTGGTCATCGCCAAGGGTTATTAACCTTGGGACGTCGTCGACCTCCCACGAACGTTACCTCGTGCTAGAAGACGCCGTGGAGCAGTCCCCCGTCGACCGGTATTGCGGCCCCCGTCACGTAGCTGGCCCTGTCGCTGAGCAGGAACTCGACCACCTCGCCCACCTCCTCGGGCCTACCTATCCTCCCCAGCGGGACGTCAGCCATCTCGGCCTTCAGCTCCTCCTCGTAGTTTACGCCCCTGGCCTTGGCCCTGCTCTCTATGACCTGCCTTGCCCTCTCGGTCTCAATGTTACCGGGCATCACCATGTTGACCCTGACGCCGTGCCTTCCCAGCTCCCTTGCGAGGGTCCTGGTCAGACCGGCTATCGAGATCCTGACCACGTTGCTCAGCGCCAGCACCTCCACCGGCTCCCTGATGGCGAAGCTTGATACGAGCACGACCGAGCCCCTTGAGGCCTTGAGGTACATCAGGGCCTCCTGGACCGTCCACACGGCGCTTAGCAGGAGCTGCCTGGTGGCGAGCTCCCAGTCCTCGGGGCTTAGCTCCTCAAACCTGCCCGGCCTGGGGGGCGGCGCTATGTAGACGAGCCCGTCAAGGCCCTCCATAGTCTCGGCGGCGGTCTCGACGAGTCTCTTCACGTCGTCCCTCGTGGTGATGTCGGCAGCCACGCCGTGGACTCTGCCCAGGACAGAGAGCCTTGCCAGGGAGGACTTCACTGACCCCTCCGTCCTGCCGTTGATCGTTACCTCGTGCCCTCTCCTCAGCAGGACAGACGCGACCCCGAAGCCTATGCCCCTAGTCGAGGCGGTCACGAGGACCTTCAATTTGTTCACCGCGAGGGCGTGGGCCCCAGGGTTAAAATCGAATAGGCCATAAAGGGCTGAACCCTTTTTCACGACAACGAAGGACTTTTAACGTTCATTTATGGCTAGCCGTATACGTGGGGGGCCAGACGACGGGCCGCGGGGCGATGGGAGCGACGCTCTGAGCCCCGCGAGCCTCATACCGGTAGATGGGAGGGCCGTGCCGTTGCCCTCGACGGGGCCCCATGAGCCCACAGGGATCCCTAGGGCCCTGTGGGCGAGGGCCAAGCCCCTGCGCCCGACCACGCATGAATATAAAAGCATTGGAATGAGAGCGTAGGGACAAACGGTAGGCGGAACAGGCGCCAGGCCCCCGTGATGCGCGAATCTGCCTGACAGGGTGAGGAGCCATTGCAGCGCTGAGGGGCCTACGGGGGCTCCCTTGAGACGGTCACCCCCTCGGGCTCAGCCACGTACCCGAGGAGCCCGAGGACCTCCTCGCCTTCGCCTGAGGCCCAGGCCACGAGCCTCACCTCGTCCCCTGGCCTGAGAACCTCGAACTCCGCCAGGACGCCAATCGGGTCATAGCCTTTTGTGTAGAGCTCCTGCAACACCAGCAAAAGCCTCCTCGAGGTGTTCCTCCAGAGCTCAAGCTGCTGAACCCTGGGGCTCGGCGTCTGGTTGTAGACCCCGAAGACTACAACCGCCTTATGGTCGGGCACCCTCGCCCTGAGGACCTCGCTCTCCCCCTTGGAGACCCGGAACCTCCACTCTGGCCCTCTCAGCCCCAGGTCCTCAGGCCTGAGCTGCCTGACCACAATCCTCCCCAGGCCTATCGAGGCCAGGAAGGCGACCCCGGCCTGGACGGCCCTCCTCCTCGCCTCCAGGTAGACGCTGTAGACGGCCTCCCTCGGCATTATGGTGACGGGGTATACGAGGGCGTACTGCCGGTTCTCCACGCCCGCCCGCGACACGTCTATGGACTCTAGCGACCCCTCCACGTCCAAGCCTACCCCACGCCCCGTTCGCCGCTCGGTGTAAAACCTATGTGTAACTGACCTATGTATAGGGGTAAATTATAGCCCTGGGGGTGCTTAGCGCGTAGGGGCCTTGACGGACTACAGGGAGAGGTCACTGGCGTACCTGGCGGCGCTCAGGGCTGTCAGGAGCGTGTCAGCGGGCATAATATTTGTCGTATTTCCCTACATAGTGAAGGACGTCCTTCACCTCGGCATCTTCATGCTCGGCATCATGTACGCCTCGGCGGGGGCGTTCACGGCAGCCCTATCGATAGTGGTAGGGTACATGGCTGACCTATTTGGCCGCAAGAGGTCCCTGTACGTCGCATCGGCCCTCCTAGTCGTGACCCCGCTCGTGCTGCTAGTGAGGGTCACGACGGCCACCGCCTTCATATCGGCCATGCTCGGCGGCATCTCGGCGACCGGTGCCATGGGGGCCGGCGGCGTGGGGGGCGTGGTCGCCCCCGTCCAGAACGCTATCATCGCCGACCTGAGCGAGGGCAGGCGGAGGACAGGGCTGATATCGTTGATGTCCTTCCTCGGGAGCGTCACGGCGGCCGGTGGTACGTTGGTAGGGGGCTACCTCGGCTACAGGGATGAGCTAATGGTCGCCACTGCCTTTGCGGCCGTTTCGACGGCCCTCATACCCTTCATGAGGCTCCGTGACATAAGGGGCTCCTCGCTCTCGCTCAGGTCGGCTAGGAACGCGATGAAGTTCTCGATCACGGGACTTATGAACGGCCTGACGAACGGCCTGACAGTGCCTTTCGTCGTGCCCATATTCGCCTACATCTACCACGCGCCGAGGTCGCTGACGAGCGACGTCGTCACCGCCGCCTCGCTCCTTGCAACGTTCTCAATGCTGATAGCCCCGGAGCTCGAGAGGAGGCTCGGCTTCCTGAGGAGCATAATCATAACGAGGGCCCTCACCATACCCCTTATGCTCGCCTTCCCGTTCGCCGGCAGCTTCTGGGTCGCCGCGGGCCTATACCTGGCGTACCCGACCCTCAGGGTCATAGCGATCCCGGTGCAGCAGTCGTTCCTCCTCGAGCTCACCCCTCCTGACGAGAGGGGCAGGGTCTCGGGCTTCAACCAGGGCTCAAGGCTGCTCTTCTCCTCCGTTGGCACCTTCTCCTCGTCCTTCTTCTTCGACGCGGGGCCAGGCTCCGAGGTCCCCACGTACTCGGTGCCCTTCATGCTCTACGCCGTGCTCACAGGGCTCAACGTCTACCTTTACTGGGCCTTCTTCTCAAAGGAGGAGGCCGCCGTCTCATCGAGGAGGGGCCTGCCCGCCATGGGCGAGTGAGGGGCCTTGAGGCCCCAGGACAGCCTCGCGATCATCTCAGCCATAAGGGTGCTCGGGTTCTCCTTGACCATGCCGTTCGTCGGCCTGGCACTGCACGACGTCTACGGGGCCCCCCTCGAGCAAATCTCCCTGTACTACATAGCCGTCGCGGCTGGGGGCGCCGCAGGGCAGCTTGCGGGTGGGGCTGCCTCTGACAGGGCCGGCAGGTCCTTGGTCATGCTCGCCTCCGCCACGGCAGCCGCGGTGCTCCTAGCCCTAGTGGCCCTGTTAAACTCCCCGGTTTACATAGAGGCCCTGACCGCTATTCAGAGCGTCGCCTCTGGTTCCTTCGCCTCCAGCAGCTCAGCCCTGGTAGGTGACTACTTCGCCGGGCACTCGGAGCTAGTGAGGGCGTACGGGAGGGTCAGGGTCGGCTCTAACCTGGGCTGGGCCGCCGGGGTCGCGTTGGGCGGCGTCCTCTACGAGCTACTGGGGCTGAGGTACCTGTTCGCCTTCACCTCTCTGACCCAGGCCTCAACCCTTCCCCTAATCGTCGCGCTCCCGGCTGCCAGGCCAAGGGTCGCGGCCAGGGCCATCGAGAGGCCCTCAAGGCCCCTTATCCTCTACCTCGCGCCTACGTCGCTCACCTTCATAACTGCCGGACTCATGGGCTACCCACTCGTACAGTACCTCTCAGGATATGAGGGGCTCAGCACGTCCCTCGCGGGGTCCCTGCTGGCCATCAACGGCGCGCTCGTCGTCCTCCTTCAGGACTCAATAGCTAGGGCCGTGGGCAGGGTTAGGGCGTCTGTTGCCCTCTCCGCTGGGATGGCGATCTACGCGCTGGGATACGGGGCCCTGCCGCTGGCATCGTCGTACCCGCTGGCCGCAGCCGACGTGGCGCTGATAACGCTCGGGGAGATGGTGGTCATGCCGGTCTCCAGCGCCGTCGCCGCGAGGCTGAGCAGCCCCTCTTCGAGGGGCGCCCACATGGGCGTGTACGGCCTCATCACCTCGGTTGCTAGGAGCGCCTCGTCCTCCATCTTCGCCGCCCTGCTCTCGGTCATGCCGGCAGGGGAGGCGTGGGCAGCTGAGGCCGCCATAGCCGTGGCCGCCTCGGCCGGCTACGTCGTCCTTGTCGCTGAGTAAGTGTGCTGGCTTATTAGGCCCGCCCTCCCCCCACAGCTACAACAACAGGCACAGAGAGAGGAGGTGAGCGAACGTGTGGAGGGTGAGGAGAGCCAGGAGAGAGGAAGAGGAGGATAAAGGGCAGACGCAGATGCCGCCCTACGAGGCCATGGCGGCGGCCCTGGCCTTCACGCCGCCGCCCTGGTAGCCCGTTTTTACACTTGTAGGGCCCCGGTTGATAACTTACGCGGTCTCTGGGTCCGTGGCAAAGCATTTTACTACCCTCGGTAGTAAGCACGGGGGTAGGCCTTGGCCGAGATAACCAGGAGGATAGACAGCTCAGGGTGGACCGTCGCACACGACCTGATATTCATCTCAACGAGCCTTGGGATGCTCATATGGGGCCTCGAGGCGGCGATCGGGCCGGTCGGCTACCTCACCTTCCACAGGAGCCTCTTCTTCCTCGTCGCCTACTACGCCCTGGACTTCATCGGGGACCTCGTGATCGCCAGGTTCTCCGACACTGCCCTCGCCAGGAAGGGGGCCTTCTACCTCACCATGTCTATGATAGGCGCCGGCCTCCTGGTTTTGGGCGTTGACATAGTCGTAACTGGCGGCACCGGGCTCCTGGCAGTCATCGTGGGCCTCGCTGGGGCGGCCCTCATGAAGGTCGGGATCGAGGGCGACGTGCCCGTGTCGCTCGCCTTCCTAGCCGAGAACAGCCCGGCGAAGTACAGGAACAGGGTCCTCGTGCTCGCCCCAAACTTCGCTAACATCGGCTCCGCCATAGGGGCCCTCGTCCTATGGATGACGTACTTCAGCACCGAGTCCTACCGCTACGCGGCCCTCGTCCTGATAGCCCTGACGATAGCGGCCCTCGCCATAGCCTTCGGCGTGAGGGTCTCGATGCCGGAGTCCGTGAGGTGGCTCGCGACGAAGGGCATGTACGACAGGGCCGCCAGGGAGGCGTCAAGGCTCAGCACGGGGGCGGCCCACGAGGTGACCGAGGTCAGGCCGACCGTGGGGATGGCGGGGAGGTTCATCTTCCTCGTGCTGCTCGGCGTCTCCCAGTACCTGACGTTCGGCCTCATGGCCTACACCATAGCCTACTTCTACTACAGCGGCTCGACGATATTCTTCATAATGTTCGTGGCCTCGCTAGGGGCCTCAGTCGCGGGCCTCCCCGCGGCGCTGCTTGCCGAGAGGATGGACTCGAGGGACTTCACCCTCCTCGCCTTCGGCGGGGGCCTCGCGACCATGGTCCTCATAGACGCTGCCTTCGCGCTCATGACCACAGGCGGCTTCCTCTCGCTCTTCTACCCGCTTCTCTTCCTAAACATGTTCTTCAGCGAGCTCGCGTGGGCCGTCAGGACGGTCTACGAGCCCGTGCTCTTCCCTACTAACGTGAGGGCCACCATGATAGGCCTCATCAGGGTCTTCCCGATACTCTCATACGACGTCTCCCTTTACGTGACGTCGAGCTGGGGGGAGGCGCAGTTCATAATATTCAACATGGCCATGTGGGCGGTCGGCGCGGCCGCCGCCCTCTTCTGGAAGGCAAGGGGCTATGACGTGAGGGGGGCGCTGCTCGAGAGCGCCTCCTCCCCGGTGGCTCCAAGGGGGGCCGCGCCGACCGTGAAACCTAAGTGATCACGGCCCGCCGTACCCGCCGCCTCCAGGGGTCTCGATGATCACCTCGTCCCCTGGCCCCAGGTCAAAGGAGCCGAAGGGGACTACCTCCTCAACCCTGCCGTCGCTCCTGACCACCCTCACCCTCGCCGGCTGCCCGGGCAGCCCGCCCTCAAGCCCCCAGGGCCTCGTCCTGAACCTGCTGGCCAGGATCGAGAGCCTTGCAGGGGCTGTCACCCTGAACGCCCTCACGACCCCGTCGCCGCCCCTGTGCCTTCCATTACCGCCGCTGCCCTCCCTGATGTGGTAGGCCGTGAACACTATCGGGTAGGAGGCCTCGGCCACCTCAATAGGGGTGTTCATGGTGTTAGTCATGTTCGTGTGCACAGCAGGGACGCCGTCGCCGTCCGGCCTCGCGCCCGAGCCGCCCGCCACAGTCTCGTAGTAGGCCCATGTCCTTCCTGTGCCCGGGTCGAAGCCGCCAAGCATCACGTTCATCATGGTCCCGCCTGAGGCGGCTGGCACCCTATTCGGAATCGCCCCTGAGAGGGCGAGGAGGATCACGTCCACGACCCTCTGGCTGGTCTCGAGGTTCCCCCCTGAGACGGGCGCGGGAGGGGCCGCGTTGAGCATGGAGCCCGGCGGCGCGTAGACGTCTATGACGGAGTAGAGCCCCTCGTTGACCGGAACGTCGGCCCTCATGAGGGACCTGACTGCGAACGTGGAGGCGGCGTACGTGACCCCAAACACCGCGTTGAGCGGCCTCTCGAGCTGACCGGGGACGTCAGTGAACCTCACCCTGACCAGGCCGTCTGAGACTGAGACCTCGGCGCCGATCTCGACGACCTCGTCCTCGCCTGGGCCGACCTCAAGCCGGTCCCTCGCGGCGTACGTCCCGGCGGGCCACGAGGCGACCTCGGAGGCAGCTATCCTCCTCGCGTACTCAATCGACGAGGCCCAGCCGTCAACGACGTCCCTGAGCCCGTACCTCGATATCAGCTCCCTCACCCTCGCGACGCCGACCCTCTCTGCCGCTACCTGGGCCTTGATGTCCCCCTCTGCGACGTAGGGCGCCTTGACGTTCGCCAGGTAGAGCCTGAGGAGGTCCCCCCTTAAGACGCCGCCCTCGACGATCTTCACGGGCGGCAGTATCAGGCCCTCCTCGTATATCGTCCTCGCCTCAGGGTTTATGCTCCCGAAGGACGGGCCACCTACGTCAACGTGGTGCGCCTTGTTAACCACATAGGCCACAAGCCTGCCCCCGTGCATAACAGGGGCCAGCAGGGTCACGTCGTTGAGGTGCGTGCCCGTAATGTAGGGGTAGTTCGACGCGACGACGTCGCCCTCCCTGGGCTCGATGCCCTCCCTCTCGAGGTACTCCAGGAGGCCCCTGACGCCAACCCTCAGCGAGCCGAGGTGGACGGGTATGTGCTCTGCCTGCGCGACGATCCTCCCCTCCGCGTCGACGACGGCACAGCTGTGGTCGGCCCTCTCCCTTATGTTCGGCGAGAGCGCGGATTTCCTCAGGGCGACCCCCATCTCCTCCGCTATGAAGACCGTGGCCCTGTGGACGACCTCCCACGAGGCCATGTTATCACCTCGTAATCAAGAGAGGCCCGCGCGGGTCCACCCTTAGCCTCCACCCCCTAGGCACTATGGTGGTCGAGCTGAACTCCTCCACTATTGCTGGCCCGTCGATCACCGTTCCGGCCGGCAGGGCCAGCCTGTCGTACACCGGCACCTCATCCCATGAGCCCCCAAGCAGTGCCCTCCTGACACCCTTCGGCCTGGCCTCGCCACGTGGGGGAGGCCCCCTAAGGGAGGGCTTATGCCTCAAGACTATCGCGAAGACCCTCGCGATGACGACCTCAACGGGCCTGTCGAGGGTGAAGCCGTAGGCCGCCATGTGGGCCCTGTCAAAGGCCTCCTTAATGGACGACGGCGACAGGTCGGGAGGCGCCCTGATTACGAGCTCCCAGCCCTGCCCGGAGTACCTGGCCTCGAGCTCCCTGACGAAGTAGTCAACCCTGCCTAGCCTGCCCACAAGGGACGCCTCGAGGGACCTGAAGACGCCCTCGAGGTCGCCTGAGGCCGGCGCGCTGGACTCAAACCTTGAGTCGGAGACCAGCAGACCGAAGGCGCTGAACAGGCCTGGGTCCGGGGGGACGACTATGACGCCGCACCCTATCTCCTCCGCTATGAATGGAGCGTACTGCGGCCCGGCGCCGCCGAAGGCCATCATCGCCATGCCTGTCGGGTCGAGGCCCCTCTCAACCGTGACGAGCCTGACGGCCCTGGCCATCTCCAGCGATGCAAGCTCGACCGCCTCGACCGCGACCTCGACGGGATCGCCGAGGGAGCTGAGGGCCGCGCTCCCAAGCTCGGGCCTGAGCTTGACCTCCCCTCCAGCCAGCTCGCCCCCAAGCCACCCAAGGGCGACGGCCGCATCCGTAAGGGTAGGCGACGTCCCTCCTTTGCCGTAGGACGCGGGTCCTGGGTCCGCGCCTGCGCTGAGGGGGCCGACGCGAAGGGCCCCTGCCTGGTCCCTCCATATTATCGTGCCGCCACCCGCTGAGACCTCTGCGAGGTCGACGGACGGGAACCTCACCGGGTAGCCTGACCCCTTGACGACCCTGCCGTGGTGTACCTCCCCGCCCACCTCGAACTCCGTCGTGACCTCGACCTCGCCCTTCAATATCGAGCTGGCCTTCGCCGTTGTCCCTCCCATGTCGAAGCCTATGGCGCCGTCGATGCCAAGCTCCCTTGACAGCCACGCGGCCGCTATGGCCCCGGCCGCGGGGCCGCCCTCGATGAGCTGGACGGGCCTGGCAGTCGCCTCAGCGACGTCTACCAGCCCGCCGGCGCTGGACATTACGTACAGTGATAAGGCCCCGGCTGCCCTCAGCGATGACCAGAGGTTCTCAAGGTACCTTGAGACTATGGGCGTCAGCACGGCGTTTATGACAGCCGTTGACGTTCTCTCGTACTCCCTGGGCTCCCTGACGACCTCGTGGCCTGCCGTCACGAACCTGAAGTACCTCCTGAGCGCCTGGGCTGCCCTCGCCTCGTTCTCAGGGTTGACGTGGGCGTTGATGAAGCTGACGGCGACGGACTCGACCCCCTTTGAGGCCATGTCCTCAGCCAACCTAAGGATCTCGTCCTCTTTCAGCCTCCTGAGAACGGTCCCGTCGCTCAGGGTCCTCTCGTCGACCTCGTACCTGAGCTCCCTCGGGACGAGGGGCCTCGGCCTCCTGAAGCCGAGGTCGTAGAGCCTCGGCCTGGACTGCCTCCCTATCTCAATGACGTCCCTGAACCCCCTTGTGGTCAGCAAAGCCGTCCTAGGCAGCTCGAGGCCGACCTGGCCAAGTATAGCGTTGGTAGCAACCGTGGTGGCGTGGAGGACCTCGTGGCCGGGCCCGGGGGACACCGCCGACACGGCCCTCAGCACGCCCTCCTCGGGCCTCCTAGGCGTCGAGAGGACCTTAGCGACCCTGACGGAGCCCGCCTCGTCGACGTACACGACGTCTGTGAACGTGCCGCCGACGTCAACAGCTACGGCGCGCAAGGCCTGTAACAGGCTGTCCGGGGCGAATTTATCGGCGTCAGCCCCGCTGCCTTCAACAGAGCGTCGCAGGACGACAATTGGGCAGCTGCAAGGCACAATACCTCCCGCGGCCTCGGCCGCCAAGGGCTTGAGGGCCAGAGCGGCACTGACCGCGTTAGCGTTTGCCATCGTTGCGCTTAGCCCAGCGCTTGCCTCTGCCCCCGTGGGCCCCACGTATATTGGGTTGCAGGCCTACGTCGTCCAGGGGCCGTACGGGGGCCAGGTGTACGGCCTCCAGCCCCCCTACCCCGTCAACCTCACGGCGTTCCTCGGTCGGCTGTACCTCAGGAACGGCTCCTTCTACACCGAGGACGCGGGGCCCTACGTGACGGTCCAGCTGAACGTTGACCTCATGGGCAGGGGCGCCGGGGGCCCCGAGTTCCTCTGGGCCCAGGACATCGTGGCAATAGGTGGCGCCGGGCCCTACGAGGTGAGCCTCATCGTCAACCTCTGGAACTTCACCGGCCCCTCGGGCTATCAGCCGGGCTACGGGCAGCCCCTCAACTACAGCGTCGTCGTCGGCTCGGCCCAGCTCTCCAGTACACCGATGGGTCGTCTGCTTGTGTCGAGGGGCCCCTGGGTCAACGTGGACGCCCCCCTTAACCTGACCCTCGCCATAGCGGCCGAGGGCAGGTACGTGGGCTTCTACTACTCGCTCGGCGGCCCCCTTGAGCCCCTCCTCGTGGTCAGGCTGCCCGTGAACGTCAGTGAGGCTGTCTGGCCAGGGGAGGGCATGGACGCGGAGTTCGTCGTCGGCGGCTACGGGGCCGGTGGGGAGGCCCACGTGACCTCGTGGGATGGCGTGGCCTCGGTCAGGTACTACTACGGCCCCTGGTCGCCCCCGTCCCCGCCCTCCAGGTGGTACTGCTTCCCCGCCATGTGGACGGAGGGCTACCAGACTGCCGAGGGCCTTTCGTCATCACAGGGCCTGAGCCTGACGCCCAACCTCACGGGCTGGTCCTTCATCGAGGCCGCGGGGCCCTCCGGCGGCCAGACGATGGTCGCCAGGGCCCTCCTGAGGCCCCTCCCCGGCAACGCCACCGCCTACCTTTGGCCGGCGTGCGCCAACTGGACCGTGACGGCCACATACCTCTATGGGGGCTCCCTGCACGAGGTCAGGCTCAGCGCGAGCGGCGAGACCGAGGTCAGCGTTGACGTCCCAGCAGGGTCAACGTACGTCAACATGACGGCCATCGCCTGGGTCGGGGGATTCCCAGCGTTCATCAACACCACCGCCTACGGGCATCTGACCGAGGGAGGTCCCTCGCTGATCAGGGAGCTCATCTCCATGGGGCCCGTCGCCTACGTCGTTGTCCTCGCCCTCGCCTCGGGCGTCGGGGCCGCGGTCGCAGGGGCGGTCTCGAGAAGGGCCCCGAGGGCCCCGGCTTAACTTGATATATGTCCTGGGCCCACCAGTGCTGGGTGCGCGGTTGAAGCAGCTCATAGCGATACCGGACAAGTGCACGGGGTGCGGGAGGTGCGAGCTCGCCTGCAGCTTCGAGCACTTCAAGGTCCTCGACCCGGAGCTCTCGGCGATTCACGTCCTAAGGCTTGAGAGAGAGCCCCTCGACGCCCCCCTGTTCTGCATACAGTGCGGCCTCTGCGCCATGGACGGCGTGTGCCCCCACGACGCGATCTACAGGGACCCGAGCACGTTCGCGGTCATGATAGACAGGGCCAGGTGCGAC
>CAYFFY010000016.1:0-13789 GCA_964342635.1 uncultured Desulfurococcales archaeon | reverse complement strand
CTATAAATTCAGATGGTAGCGCAGGCCGGGGCCTGCCTTGAGCCAGCAGGACATAAGCGTCGCTTTTGAGAAGGTAGACTCGTACGCGGGCCCCGTAACAGTTGTTAACCTGAGGAAGCTGGAGGAGGCAGGCATCGTAAAGGTAAGCGTGATGCCATACTCGATAAGAATCCTCCTTGAGAACATCGTCAGGAACTACGACGGCTTCGTGGTGAGGGACGAGGACCTCAAGACGATCTTCGCCTGGAAGGAGAGCGCAGGCAAGGTCGAGATACCTCTCCTGCCCGCCAGGGTCGTGATGCAGGACCTCACAGGGGTCCCAGCGGTCATAGACCTTGCCGCTATGAGGGACGCTTTCAAACAGATGGGATACGACCCCAACATGCTAAACCCCTTGATACCAGTCGACCTCATCATCGACCACAGCGTGCAAGTAGACTACTATGGAACCTACCTGGCGCTTAGGAAAAACATGGAGAAGGAGTTCGAGCGCAACTCCGAGAGGTACAGGTTCCTCAAGTGGGCGCAGAAGGCGTTCCAGAACTTCAGGGTAGTGCCGCCTGGCAAGGGCATAATTCACCAGGTGAACCTTGAGTACCTCGCCAAGGTCGTCTGGATAGGGAACGACAAGAGGAGGGGACCCGTAGCCTACCCGGACAGCGTCCTGGGCACCGACAGCCACACGACCATGATAAACGGTCTTGGCGTGCTTGGATGGGGAGTCGGAGGGATTGAGGCCGAGGCCGTCCTGCTGGGACAGCCCTACTACATGCTCGTCCCGCCAGTCGTTGGGGTCAGGCTGGTAGGAAGGCCGCCGGAGGGGATAACGCCTACCGACATGGTCCTCTACATAACCGAGCTCCTTAGGAAGAAGGGCGTTGTGGGGAAGTTCGTGGAGTTCTTCGGGCCTGGCCTGAAGTACCTGGGCGTCCCAGACAGGGCGACAATAGCGAACATGGCCCCCGAGTACGGGGCCACGATGGGCTACTTCCCGATAGACGAGGCCACCATCTCATACCTGTTGGCCACCGGCAGGGATCCAAGGCACGTGATGTTCGTCGAGGAGTACGCTAAGAGGGTCGGCCTATGGTATGACCACTCAGTCCCTGAGCCCGAGTACTCAGAGGTCGTAGAGGTCGACCTCAGCAAGATAGCCCCCGCCATAGCCGGCCCCGCGAACCCCGAGGACAGGATCCCCCTGTCGCAGGCCAAGGCCAAGCTTGACTCCATCATAGGGGCCTACGCCTCGGCCGCCAAGAGGGAGAGGAAGAGGGCGACGCTCGCCATAGACGGTGAAAACTATGAGGTAGGTGACGGGATGGTGATCATCGCGGCGATCACAAGCTGCACCAACACCAGCAATCCCACGAACCTGATCGCCGCTGGCCTGCTTGCAAGGAACGCCGTCAAGAGGGGGCTGAGGGCCAAGCCCTGGGTAAAGACAAGCAACGCGCCGGGCAGCAGGGTTGTGACGGAGTACCTCTCCAGGCTGGGCCTTATGCCATACCTGGAGGCCCTCGGGTTCCACATAACAGGCTACGGGTGTACGGTATGCATAGGCAACACCGGCCCGCTAAGGAAGGAGGTCGAGGACTTCATTAGGAGAGAGGGCCTGTACACGGCCGCAGTCCTAAGCGGCAATAGGAACTTCGAGGGCAGGATACACCCGCTGGCCACGGGCGCCTTCCTCGCCTCGCCGCCACTTGTAGTCGCTTACGCGATATCGGGCAGAATCGACATAGACTTCGACAAGGAGCCGCTGGGCTACGACCCTAACGGGGAGCCGGTCTACCTCAGGGACGTGTGGCCAAGCCCTGAGGAGGTTAGGAGGCACGTTGAGGCCGCCCTGGACCCCAAGGAGTTCCAGTCAAAGTACAGCGACGTGTTCGAGGGCACGGAGGAGTGGGTCAAGCTTGACGCACCATCCACCCCGACCTTCCAATGGGACCCCAACAGCACATACCTGAAGAAGCCTCCGTTCTTCGAGGGCATAACAGAAGAGCCTGAGCCTCTTAAGGACATCACAGGGGCGAGAGTCCTGATATATGCCCCTGACAGGATCAGCACCGACCACATAAGCCCGGCGGGCGCTATAAGCCCGTCATCAAAGGCGGGTCAGTACCTCATAAGCCTGGGAGTCCCACCGGAAGAGCTCAACACGTGCGGGAGCAGGAGGGGCAACTACGAGGTCATGATGAGGTGCACATTCGACAACCCAAGGTTCAAGAACCTGCTGGTGCCTGACAGGCAGGGCGGCTGGACTATATACTGGCCTACTAAGGAGATCATGCACGTCTTCGACGCGGCTATGAAGTATAAGGAGACAGGCGTGCCGGTAATCGTGCTTGGCAGGAGCAACTACGGCGTTGGCAGCAGCAGGGACTGGGCTGCCAAGGGACCCTACCTGCTCGGCGTGAAGGCCGTCATCGCGAGGGGCTTTGAGAGGATACACAGGAGCAACCTGGTCGGCATGGGCGTGATCCCATTGGAGTTCATGCCAGGCCAGGGCCCTGAGGAGCTGGGTCTCGACGGCAGCGAGACCTATGACATTGTCGGCGTCTCTGACCTCAGCCCCGGCAAGGTACTCAAGGTGAGGGCGGTCAAGCCTGACGGCCGCGTAATAGAGTTCAACGTCAAGGCAAGGGTCGACACGCCCATCGAGGTCGAGTACGTCCGTCACGGCGGTATACTGCACTTCATGCTGAGGAAGCTGGCGGAGGAGGCGAGGGCCTCAAAGAGGGCCTAAAGCTAAGGGGGCCTAATACTCGCTCAAGGTCCCCTCCCTCCTCGCCCTGTCGAAGCCGTACTTGTAAACGATCACACCTAACGGGACGAGCACTATGTCATAGATTAGCAGCTCGAGCTCATAGGCTGAGAGCCTAACAACCCCGTAGCCCTGAAGCATTGACAGCCTGAGGGCCTGAAGGGCCACCGTGAGTGGGATCGAGTAGCTTAACAGCCTGGCCCAGGCAGGGAGGACAGTAACAGGGAACACCGTGCCTGCGACTAGCTGCGTCACTACGCTGAAGAAGAACGATATGGGGTTGCCCTGCTTTGTTATCATAACGATTCCGCCGGCCAGCATGCTTAGGCCCAAGGTCGCGATAAGGAGCTCCGCCGTCACTAGGACTGCCGCGACGGCCCCGCTGACAGCGTACCTGACCCCAAGCCCATAACCTATCGCGAGGGTGACGGCCATGCTAATGGAGTTCATCACGAAGCCCCAGAGTGACGAGTATATGAGCATCCCGAGCACGCCGCTCTGCGTCAGGAGGTAGTACTCGATCGTGCCCATGAGCTGCTCGTTTCTAAGCCTCTGGCTCACAGTCGTGACGACCGAGGATATGTAACCCTGAAAGGCCAGGCCTATAACCACGAAGGGCGTGTAGGCCTGAGGGGAGATCCCAGTTCCCCTCACTATCCTCGCGCCCAGCGCAGTCCCAGTGAAGTAGTAGGTGAAGACGGGCAGCACCCAGCTGAACACGTTAAGCACGATCTGGGTCCTATAAGTCGTCCATATCTTGAAGCCCCTCAGGTACACGTACGCGTAGAGCCTGGCCGCAAGCACGGAGAGCCTTGACGATAGGTCACTCACGTTCAACCCCTCGCCCACCTCCCCCAGCCCCCTCTCCTCGACCTGAAGTCGATCTCCATCACCTCCTCACCGACGAGGTACGCGTACACGTCCTCCAGGGTAGGCTCATGCGTGCCTAGCAGGACGGCCGACCCGTTAACCTGAGCGAGGGTCGCCTCTGGAAGCCTTAGCCTCGCCCGGTCCCCCCTCACGTAGACGACGTACCTCATTAGGTCCCTGGGGACGGATTCAACGCTCATATCGACCTCAACTACCTTACCGACTCTCCCCTTGAGGAACTCAGGAGTCCCCTCGGCTACGACCCCGCCAGACCTTATCACATAGATGTAGTCAGCCAAGCCCTCAACCTCACCCATGTAGTGGCTCGTGAACAGCACGCCCTTGCCCCTTGAAACCATCCTCACGAGGGACCTGAGCTCCCTTGCGGAGACCGGGTCCAGGCCAAGGGTCGGCTCGTCTAGGAGAAGCACAGGAGGGTCGTGAATGAGGGCCCTCGCGAGGGCCAGCCTCCTCTGCATTCCTAGGCTGTACTTCATATACGGCACGTTTGCCCACCTGCCGAGACCCACCAACTCAAGGAGCTGCTGCGCCCTCTCCTTGACCTCCCTGAGGCCTATGTTGTAGAGGCTTCCAAAGAAGATGAGGTTCTCAAGGCCTGTGAGCCTGTAATAGAACAGCCTCTCCCCAGTGAGCACGAGGCCGATGTTCCTCCTCACTTCCCCCTCCTCTCTAACAACGTCATATCCCATAACAAGAGCGCGACCCGAAGTGGGGAGCAGCAGCGTGGAGAGTATCTTGATGAGCGTAGTCTTCCCTGCGCCGTTCGGTCCTACGAGGGCCACCACGGAGCCTGTTGGGACCCTAAGCGTAACGCCGTTAAGCGCCCATACCTCAGCGTTCTTTACCCTGTACGTCCTCACTAGGTCAATGGTCTCAACGGCATACATCCTGGTCCCTAAGCTACCGATATATCGGAATTAGGGACATACTTAAGGCTGACTAGTCCACTTCCTTAGTGCGCTGCAGAGGAGAAGGAGCCTCGCTGAGACGCTCATAGCCCTGAAGTCCCCCCTCGGCAGGACGTCCTTGGAGCGGAGCGACTCCACGAGGCGCCCCAGCTCTTCAGGCGACATGCCCAGCTCACTGGCTGCGGACACGAAGTCAGGGGCTGAGGCAAGGGAGGACAACACCTTCAGATTATAGTCTGTTAAGTCAAGACATCGGGACAGGGGCCTCGTCACCCTCTCAAGGGCCTCCTCGACGGCGCCCTCTATAATTGAAAAGAGTTCGTCAGGCTGGACGTAGAGCTGGTCTGGCAGGGCTACGACCCTTACGCCGAGCCTCCTCGCGACGACCTCGGCTGACTCGTCCGAGAAGCCCCTTGCGACGACGAGCGGCTTCATGTCGGTCAGGACCGAGTTCACGTAGGCCTGCCTTATTGAGGAAACGTCGGCGTACCCCGCCTTGACCTCTACAGCGAAGCGCTCGCCGTCCTTCTCAGCGACTAGGTCAACGTCTGAGACCTCGACGCCCTCGATGATGACCTTCAGCCTTGTCTGCAGGATCCTGTAGCCGAGGCCTTCCAGCACCCTGGCGGCTATCAGCTCGCTTTCCCTCAGGGCCACCACGATGTCCCAGAAACCTTGAGCCCCTCCACGCCTTAACTTATTTTCCGTTAAGCTCTCAACATCGGGGTCAGCCATGGAGGTTGGGGACAGATATGATGTTATCTACATCGGCGGAGGGGGCGCGTCATACCCAGGCGCCTTTGAGCTGGCAAAGAAGGGCAAGAAGGTGCTTCTGGTCGACGACAAGGGCCTGCTCGGGGGGGTCTGCACGTACGCTGGCTGCGTCCCGTCAAAGGCTCTAAGGAGGTGGGGCCTCACGCTAATGGACGCCGAGGTTAGGGGGGGCGTCAGGATCGACCCTGACGAGCTGTGGGGGAGAGCCGTTGACGCCAAGGACAGGGTGCAGTCAGAGGTGTTCAGGCAGCTCAGGTGGGTCGCCGGGCAGCTCCATGACAACCTGGACTTCGTGAAGGGCTGGGCCACCATAAGGGACGAAAGGAGGGCGACGGTGAGAACGGAGGAAGGCGAACGCACGGTAGAGACGAGATTCATGCACGTCGGCGCTGGGTCCGTTAACGTAGTTCCCGACATACCTGGCAAGGAGCTTGCCATAACTAGCGACGACCTGTACAGGTACGAGGGAACCCCGAGGGAGCTCTACGACTCGCTCATAATAATAGGGGCGGGCTACGTAGGGGTTGAAACCGCTTACGCGCTTTCAATGTTTAAGGTGAAGGTCACCCTGATTGAGATGATGGACAGGCCCCTGCCGAACATGCCAATAGACGTGTCCAGGTCGGTCCTGAGGGGCCTCCAGAAGCTTGGGGTTGACGTTAAGCTTGGCTCAAGGGCGAGCTCAATATCTAGGAGGGACGGACGCCTTCTGGTTAGGGCCGCCAGGAGGGACGGCTCGGCCTCTGAGGTCGAGGGCGACGCCGTTATGATCTCCGTGGGCAGGAGGCCCAGGGTCGAGGGCTATGGTCTGGAGTCCCTTGCAGGGACAGGGCTCGATTACTCCGCCAGGGGCGTCAAGGTTAACGCCTACATGAGGACAACCCTGCCGAACGTGTTCGCCTCAGGCGACGTTACAGGAGGCGCCATGCTCTACCACTCGGCAGTCGTCGGCAGCCTCACCGCAGCGAAAAACATTGAGGCTGGGGCCGACACCTATCAGTACAACGATAGGCTGATCCCAAGGGTCGTCTTCACGTTCCCGGAGGCCGGCTACGTCGGCCTTTCTGAGGACGAGCTGAGGGCATCAGGGGTCCAGTACAACGTTATCAGGTACTCCATGAAGGCGAACTCGGCCTCGCTGATTGAGGGGCACACTGACTCATGGGTGAAGCTGCTCGTCGACAGTAAGTCCGGTAGGGTGCTGGGGGCCGAGGCCCACGCCCCTGAGGCTGCGTCTATACTCACGGCGGTAGCCGTTTCCATGATGGGGGGACTGAAGGGCTCGGACCTCTACTGGCTGGCCGCGCCTCACCCGACGCCGATGGAGGCCATGGCAGAGGGCTTCAGGCTGTGGGAGCTGCTCCGCTAGGGCCTGAAGGCTGCCCTCGCTATTGGTGCCGGGGGGGACACGGCTATTGAGGCCGCCCCGTAAAGGACCTGGTCATCTCCAAACGAGCACCTCTCTATCCTGGGAATGCCGAACACGCCCACATACGCCTGAAGGTACCTTATCACCGCCGGCCTGATTATGTCCTCGTTATACAGGTAGATGCTGCCCCCCACAAATATCGCCTCGGGGTCATAGGCCGCTATCAGCGTCATTATGCCGGCGGCGTGCACCCTGTTGACAAAATCGACGACATACTGTGCGAACGCATCGCCTGCCCTCGCCATGGAGTACAGAGCCTCCGGCGTCAGCCTGCCGCTCGTAGCAAGCGAGAATGCGTCTGTCCTCGGCCCCTTCCACCCCTCGGCAAGCCTTGCCGCGAGCCTCGGTATGTTCTTTCCGCCAACGTAGGCCTCCCAGTGGCCGACGCCACCGCAGCCGCATGGGAGGTCGGATTCGAAATTGACAACAACGTGCCCCAGCTCGTGCGCGTTGCCCCTTCTGCCGACGAGGAGGTTCCCGTCAACGACAGCCCCTACCCCAAGCCCACTGCTCATCGTGAGGTACGCGAGGTCAGACATTTCCCTGCCCTTACCCATCACCCTCTCAGCCCATGCGCCGGCCATGGCGTCGTTGGCCAGGTAGACGACCCTCCCAAGCTCCCTGCCCACTTCATCCCTTATCTTGACGTTACCGAAGCCAAGGTTGGGCGTCCAGATGAGCTTACCCTCCCTGAGGTCGAGAGGGCCTATTGAAGCGATGCCGACGGCGTCGAAGTCAGAGCCCTTGGAGACACCCCTTATCAGCTCTATGATGGTGGATATTAGGTCATCAGCCGAGGTTGTCGGCGTTCTAACCTTCTCAACCCTTACTGGGGCGCTTCCCGAAAACAAAGCTGCCCTCAGGTTCGTGGCCCCAACGTCGACTGCTATCACGTTCATTCCTGACACCTTGCGGGTCCGGCCAGTCCCTACAGAGGTGGCGACATATTTTTAAAGGCCCTCTGTTAAGGCCCGTAGGGATTAAGTTGCCAAGGGTCCCGACCAAGATCGTCTCCTGGGATGAGGTTGTAGATTGGAGCATAGGGCTTGGGAAGAGGATAGAGGGCTCTGGCTGGATCCCTGACATGGTTGTCGCGGTCGCGAGGGGCGGCTACGTGCCGGCTAGGCTCATCTGCGACTACCTAGGAATAACTGACCTCGTCAGCGTACAGAGCCAGCACTGGGTAGAGGCCGCCAAGGCTGCCCAGAAGGCCATTATAAGGAACGCCTACACTATCGACGCTAAGGGCCTCAAGGTCCTCGTCATAGACGACATAGTCGACACCGGCGAGACCCTTGTCCTAGCAAGGGACTTCATAAGGTCCGAGTGGAAGCCTGAGGAGGTCAAGACAGCAGCCCTTCAGTGGATCAGCCCGGTTGCGAAGTTCAGGCCGGACTATTATTACATAGAGGTCAAGGAGTGGGTCTGGTTCCAGTACCCGTGGACGAGGCTTGAGGACCTGACCCAGTTCATAGTCAGGGTGTTCAGGGAGGACGAGAGGTCCCGCCAGGGCCTTACGGAGGAGGATCTGAAGAAGGCCTTCACCGATTGGTACGGCGTCTCGTCCGACGACTTTGGCCCCTACTGGAAGCTTGCCCTCGAGAGGCTCATCGAGAAGGGGGACCTTGAGATTAGGGAGGGCAGGCTGAGGCTCAACGCAAAGAGGTCAGCTTAGAACAGCTGCCTGACCTTCACAAGGGCCGTGCTCTTGTCCTTTGACCAGGACAGCTCAACTACGAGCGTGCCAGGGCCCGTGACCCCCCTCTCCCTCAGCTCGGCCTCAGTGTCCTCGAGGCCCCTAAGCTCGTCAAGGCCCCCATCGACGATTACTGGGCTGGTGCCCCAAATTATGCTGAGCGACCTCGCAAGCCTCTGATCAGGTACCCCCACGTAAATTGGCGTCTGCGGCCTGAACGCCGCCAGGAGCCTAGCAGAGTCAAAGTCGTTCACATAGGCCACTATCGAGGCTCCCACGCTCTGGGCAAGCTCGACAACGCCCCTCGATATCCTGGCCTCAAGGCCGAGTGATGAGGGGTCGATCCTTCTTGGCCTGACGCTCTTGTTGGCCTCCTCTATTACCCTGCTGAGCCAGGACACGACCTCGACCGGGTACCTTCCTATCGAGGTCTCAGACGTCACGAGGAACCCGTCGACTCCCTCCTCGACGCCTGCATAGACGTCCGAGATCTCGCCCCTCGTCGGAATAGGCCTCTCTATCATGCTCATGAATATCTCCGTGGCCAGGATAACCGGCTTGAGCTTCCTCCTGGCCGCGTCTATTATCCTCCTCTGGATCAGGGGTATCTCCTCTAGTGGGAAGTGCATTCCAAGGTCACCCCTGGCCACGACGACCCCGTCGACTACGTCGAGTATTTCGTCGATGTTCCTAACGCCGCTTGGGGTCTCTATCTTTGCAAGGATCCTGACGTCCTTGACGCCCGCCTCCTTCAGCGCCCTCCTGACAACCTCTACGTGCCTGGCGCTCCTGACAAAGCTGGCCATGACGTAGTCGAACCCCCTAGAGGCTATGAACTTCATGTCCTGCATGTCCTTCTCGGTCACTGGCGGCAGGTCGAACTCCTTGCCAGCCACCACAACCCCTTTCCTGGGCTCGAGCCTGTTGCCTGAGACGACCCTAAGCGTCGCCGAATCCCTCTCAACGTCCTCGACGGTCAGGACGACCTTGCCATCGTCGACTAGTACCCTGTCGCCCCTCTCTACCGTGGTGAAGAAGGCCCTGCCGTCAACAGGGATCCCCTCCCCCTGGGCGTCCTTGTACTTGAACCTCACGATGGCCCCTGGCGCAACGTCAAGGCCATCGAAGGGGCCTAGCCTTATCCTTGGGCCCTCAAGGTCGGCTATTAGGGCTACGGATGTTTTCAGCTCACTTGACGCCTTCTCGATCATGTCAGCGAACGTCGACCACTGCGTCGAGTCGCCGTGGCTCAGGTTTATCCTGAACCCGTCTGCACCAGCGGATACCATCTTCCTCAGTACCGTGTAGTCCGTGGTGGAAGGTCCCATGGTGACTACGATCTTCGCTAACCTCATCATTTTACTTCCCAGGAACCCTGGCGAGCTGCGGATAATATGCGTCTCTTAGCCACCTATGATCCCAACCTCTCGCAGTCTGCGGAGGATTATCTGTGACTCCTCAAACTCCTCAGCAGCCCTCTTAACCTCGTCATATGACACCTTGAGCCTGCTCCTCTTGATAAGCTCGACCACCCTCTTAAGGCCCTCCACGTCCTCCTCCCTGCCCGCCCTTCCCTTAAGCGCCAGGTATTCCTCAACCCTGATCGCCTTGACCTTGACCCCCTCCACGTCAACCCTCCTGGCGTCCCTTATGAACCTCTCGGGGACGTAAAAGTCGTAGAGGTTGTCATAGAACTCGACGGGCACCTCCTCCCCCTCGGCTATGACGGTTATCCTGGGCGTGCCCAGCCAGGTCTGCCCAATGTGCCATGAATTGGCCTCGGCGACCCTGATGTACGCGTCCTCAGACTCCATGACGCTTGGGGACTCGGCGAAAAGGTCTACATCATCCCCCACGTCGTCCAGCCCAGCCTCAAGGCTCACGACAGTGCCCCCTATAACGGTGAACTTGAGGCCGCTGTCAAGGAGTGACCTCATCGCTGTCGCGAAGGCCTTCCTGCCTACCAAGGCTCCCCTTCCAGGCTTGGGCTGCAGAACTAAAAGGGTCACCTTGAGACCCTGGACTCTACGATGTTGACTATTTCCTTTACGTCAGGCCTCTCGAAGAGCTTCCTCGCGCCCTCAAGGAGCATGTTGAGGGCGTTCGCGGTGGCCTCCTTGAGGTCGGCTGGGTGCAGCTTGCCCTGGACGTAGGCCGCCTCGAGCTCCTGGTAGGAGTAGAAGTCGACGGGACCACCATACTTCTGCGGCCTCTCGACGTGAAGCACGAAGCCCGGCCTGGCAAACAATACGTACTTATTGATCTCAAGGACGGGGTTGAACTCGACCTGCCTTGGAGGACAGTAGGCCGCCCTGATCTTTGACCTGACCTCGTCCTCCGAGTCGCTCACGAATATGGCATCTGATGCCTTGGACTTAGACATCTTGAAGGCGGCAACCTCTTCATCCCTCTCGAGGCCCTCCATCCTCTTTCCGCCGCTTAGCCCCGTCAGTATAGGGGTGTGCAGGGCTATCACTTTCTTTCTGCCCATCCTCTCTGCTACCTCCCTCTGCAGCACGTGGGCCTTCCTCTGGTCAAGGCCGCCGAGGGCGATGTCAAGGTCCATGTACATTATGTCGGAGACCTGCATGGCCGGGTATATCAGCTTAGAGGTGTCGATCTCGGCCTCGTCATAGGACCTGCCCATGATCGTCAGGGCCCTCCTCATCCTGGCCAACGTGGTAAGCTTCATGACCCTTATAACAAGCGCCCAGTAGTCCTTATCAGAGGCCAGCCTCTCCGCGTCGACGAACTCGACCCTATCCACGTCGACGCCAACAGATCTCATGACCTCCCTCACGAGCCATGCGGCCTTCCTTATGAGCCCTATATCACCTCCCAGCTTGTCGTTAATCATGGCGTGCCAGGTGGCCTCGAGAACGACGAAGTGGACGCCAGCCTCGAGGAGGTCCATGATCTTGTTCATCCATATGAGGTGACCCACGTGTACGAGGCCGCTGGGCTCGTAGCCTATGTAGGCCTTAAGCGTCGAGCCGGACGCGAGCCTCCCTTTCAGCTCGTCCTCCGTTATCACCTCGACGAGGTTCCTCGTTATAACTGAAAGCCTCTCGTCTAGCTGCAAGGCCCAGGCCTACGTGCCGTAAGGGCAGCACGAATATTAGGCTATCTCCCCTATCATGGGCCCAGGCTTCAGCCCTCTGTCCTCTTAGGCTCGGGTATCCTCGCCCTCTGGAACCTTATGTCAGCGCCTGCCGGCTTGGTCGCGTCTACTCCCACCTTAGTCGTCATTCCGTCCTCGAAGGAGCTGGGGTCTAACGTTGAACCCCTCGCCCCGGTCACCACTACCAGGCCGCGGTCGGCCTGGAGGCGTGTTGCAATGGCCCACTCGACCTGCTGCGGGTCATTAACGTCTATATCGTCGTCTACTATCACGACGTGCTTAAGGCTTGGGTGCGCGGCGAAGGCGGCCATGATTGCGTTCTTAGGGTCGCCGTCGTGTGACTTCCTTATGGATATGACTGCGTGAAGCCAGTGACCGCTTGCGGGCGTAAGCCTCAAGTCTACGACCTCAGGCACGACCTTTGAGACTGCCTCCCAGACGCTCGCCTCCCTCGGGAAGCCCATGAGCAGGCCGTGCTCATAGCCGCCTGGAAGTATTACGTGCACCGGCTCGTCAACGTTGAGCACAACCCTCCTCGCCTCGAGGACGGGCTGCTTCCTGACCCTGTCATACCCCCCCATGGCCTCCACGAAAGGCCCCTCATCGACGAGCTCGCCAGTAAGGTACCCCTCCACCACGGCCGCTGACGCCAAGGGTACGGGGTTCCCATGGAGGGGGCTCCTGAAGACCTCCAGCCCGCCGACAAGCGAGGAGGCCACCTCAAGCTCAAAGATGCCGAGGGGAGGTGATGAGGCCGCCGTCAGCAGGACCGCCGGGTGGACGCCAAGGATAACGGTGACGGGCAGGCTCTCCCCCTTGGACCGCGCCTTCTGGTATAGATACCACAGGTGCCTTGGAACAAGCCTGACCGCGCCCCTCCTCTCGTCTAACACCATGATCCTGTGGATGCTGGCGTTGCAAACGCCCTCGTAGCAGGCCACGAAGACGCCGCCGGTGAGGTATTGGCCCCCGTCCAGCTCGTAGAACCTCACAGCCGGAAGCGACAGTAGGCCCCTGCTGGCCTCCTTCATTTCTGGCTGCCCTGTGAAAGCCAGTTTCCCTGGGCTTGACATCGCCTTGAGGAGCTTGCCGTAGGCCTCCTTCACGGTGGAGGCGCCTAAGGACCTGACCACCTTTTCCCTTGTGTCGGCCACGTTCCCGACGGCGCCGATCTCGGCCCCCTTAACGGAGAACCTTAGCGCCCTCGGCCCCCCCTGGGACCTCAGGAGCGCGAGGGCGGGCTCGTAGTCCCTGGAGAGCTCACCGGCCTCCTCGTACCCTATCTCCTCAACGAACCTGCCGAGAGAAGCCCTCAAGCAGCGCCCTGGTGACCCCGTTTGACGTAACTATTAATGGTTAACACTCGCCCTGAGCGCCAGTGCCACGGCGGCCCTCGCGTTTCCGTCCCTTAACACTATCGGTAGCGGCACCCGATTGCTCGTCGATCCCCTCTCATCGATAAAGCTAACGGTGAGACCGTAGGCTAGGAGCGAGTCGGTCACCTGTACAAAGCCGGCCCCATCACCGACCACGACGCTTAGCCTTTCATGGGGTACCCTAGCGCTGAGCTCTGCCGCCCTGGGGCCAACCTCGCTGCAGGTAAGCGAGGTGGCCTCAAGGACCGTTCCGTCGGCCAGAGCCGCCAGGCCGCAAACGCTGACGCCTGAGTCAACGGCAAGGGTAAGGCGCGAGAAACGGGGCCTTGGGTAGGTGATTGCCTTGGATATGGCCACGAGCGGATCCCTGTCCGAGATAAGCCTCCCCGGGTCTACGCTGTGAAGTATGCCCCTGTAGTACGCCTCCTCTGGAGTGCCTTGAAGCGGGGCCACGACAACGTCCCACTTAGAGGCCAAGCTGCTTATGAACGTGAACCCCTGAGGCCTCAGCAGGGCCCACCTAAGCCTAAGCTCCCTCACGGCCTCAGGGTCGGCCCTGAGCCACAGCACCCTTCTGGCGACTTACCGGTCACCGCTATAGTGGCGCTATCTGAAGCCCTTATAGGCGTATTGTCACCCGCCCATCCATGGGCTTAGGCCATGCATTGACAGCGCGCTTCACAGGCGATTTTAGTCGCCCGCGAGCTAGTTCAAGCCCCACTTCAATGCCTGAAACAGGCCCCAGCGTCAACCAGATAATCCGTTCGAAGCGTTGAGGTGGGGCCGCCGGGATTTGAACCCGGGACCACGAGGGCCCAAGCCTCGCATCC
>CAYFFY010000015.1:0-14039 GCA_964342635.1 uncultured Desulfurococcales archaeon | reverse complement strand
CCCATTCTGCGCGTAGATATGCCCCTCCTCCCGCTCCCCCCCCCGGCCCCGCCGCTTCCCCCCTCCCTGTAGCCGTAGTAGTCCGCTATCACGTCAATTACAGAGGTGCTCCAGGCCGAGTCCCTAAGGCCAAACGTGGCCCTCTGTTCAAGTATTGAGCTTAGTTCCTCAGCGGTGTACGGCTTAAGGTATACCTTGAACCCTATCTGTGACTCTACCTGAGGTATCCTCTCCCTCATGTAGCTGAGGACCCTGAAGTCCTGCGCGACGAGTAAGAAGTTCAGCCTGTTGATGTTATCCTTGGGCGGTATCTCCTCGTACACTCTCAGAAGCATGTACAGCTCGTCGTTGGTGAGCTTGTTGGCCATCAGCAGCGACTGGAACTCGTCAAGCACGACAAGCGCGTAGGAGTCCCTTATGTATAGGTGATCAGTTACGGCCTTTAGAATCTCTATGGCGGCCGTTCCCCTCACCGGCACGCTTAGGCCTATCTCGTTCACGATTCCTGAGAGTATCTGGTGAAGGCTAGGCGAACCATAGACGTTTATGTAGACGGGCTTTACGTTAACTCCCTTGGCCTTCAGCCTCTCCTGAAGCCTCCCGGCCACGTATTTAGCGAGCGTAGTCTTGCCGATCCCAACCCTGCCAATTGATCCATATATCAACGTGACGTCGGTGGAGCCCGGGCCCTCGAGGAACCTGGAGTAGTACCTTGTCACGAGCATTTCGGCCTCCTGCTCCCTAACGGGCAGGTGGATGGGCACGTAGGTCTCCTCGAAGACCCTCCTGTCAGTGAAAATCCTTCCCCCTAGCGTCCCACTTCACCTCCGCCTGCGTACAGTCTGTTTACTACCATTCAATAACGGAAGTTAGAGGGGACTTATTAGTAGAGCGGGTTTTTCCCTTGCCTCATGAAGACCTTGAAGCCAACAGGGGTATTACTTATCGCCAGCGGGGCCCGCACTGAAAGGCAGGACGACCCTGCACCTAGGCCCGCAGGCGTGGGCGGTCCCATAGGAGGCGACAAAGTGATCATAGAGGGACTCAATGACGACGACGAGGCCTGACTTGCCAGGCCTCATGCCTGTAGATATAAGCAGCCTTCTGACTTCATCCTCGCTCAAGGATCTCGAGACGGGCTGCCTTAGCCTGACCTCAATCTTTACCTCGACCTTTCCAACTATCGAGGCTAGACGGTCTACAAGCTCGCTTAGCCTGTCCCTTGGTGTGCAGAGGAGGACTGGGTAAACCCTAGCCAGGAACGCATGCGTGTAGGAGAGGAACCTGGTGGCAACTCCTACTGGGTCCCTCGTCAGGTATGCTACTAACACCCCCCTGTAGGGTGTCACGTCAACTCTCGCCTCTGGGTCTGCCGAGATCACGGTGTCCATGAACTCCTCGAGCGCCCAGCTGTCCCTTTCAGGAAGGCTCGTACCAACTATGGCGGGGCAGGCCCTCAAGTCATGTCGCCGCTGATGGGCAGTGCGGCCTCAGCGGGCAATGCGTACACCTCGGGTTCCTCGCCTTGCAGTACGCCCTGCCAAACGCTATAAGCAGTCTGTGGGCCTCGTCAGCCCTCTCTGGGCCGAAGTACTCCAGGAGGGCACTGGAGACCTCCTCGTAGCTGGCCCCCGCTCTTACAAGGCCCCAGCGCTCCGCTATCCTGCGGGCATGGGTGTCGACGGCGAAAACCGGTACCCTGCGATAAAGCGACAGGAACACGTCAACGGTCTTCTTCCCGACCCCCCTTATGTTAAGGAGGCTGGCCCTTAGCTCGTCTGGTGGCGCCTCGTCAAGGTATTTTACCCCCATCTCGACGACTAGCCTGCTAAGTCCAAGTATTGCGGCGGACTTCTGCCTAACCATGCCGGCCTTCCTGATGACATTCGTGAGCCTCCCGCCCAGTGAGAGCACGACCTCGGGGTTGAGGCCAGTCTCCCTCTTCAATTCCTCATAGGCCGCGATGGTGTTCTTATCGTTGGAGTTCTGGCTGAGTATTATCGCCACAAGCAGGGCGTACGGGCCGTCCCCGGCTGCGTGAAGCGCTGCGAACTCTGATGGCCTCACCTGCACCGTGCGCCTTAGGATCTCATATGTCGTCCTTCCGTCGATGCCTATCCTTCCCTTCACAGCCACGCGCTCTCGGTTTCAGTCAAGGTTTTAACGCTAAGGAAGCCACGTGACCCTGAGACTGCGATGGTCGTTGAGCTCTTGATAGTGCCTGTCGGGGCCGCTGACCACAGGGATGTCCTGTTCCTCTCCGAGGAGATGCCTGGCCGCTTCCCTGTCAGGGTGATCACCTACTCATCGATGTGGGCCCTTCAGCCTCCCATAACAGCCTTTGACTGGACCAGGATGCAGTACAGGGCTGACATAGTTAACGCCTGGCTCGCCAGGGTGCTGTCTGGGGCCCTCGGTGATAGGAGGCTCGGGCTCGGCATCGTAAACGCTGACGGCTACGTTGGCGGGCTGAACTTCGTGTTAGGGCTGGCGACCCCGGAGATCAGGGTCGCCACAGTCTACGTCAGGAGGCTGCAGTCACAGGTGGCGCCCGAGGTTTACAGGCAGAGGATTCTGAAGGAGGCTATGCACGAGGTGGGCCACCTGCTGGGCCTCGGTCACTGTGAGAACCCGAGCTGCGTTATGTCGTTCAGCAACTCGCTCCAGGACGTAGACAGGAAGGAGGCGAGGTTCTGTGACCGCTGTGCGCTCAGCCTCAGGCAGCTGACGGATTCCTAGATGTCGACAACGAACCTCAGCCTCCAGCAGCCGTCCTGTTCCCTCCCCACCTCCATCTGGGAGTACGTCATCGCCTTAACTATCGTCCTGTGCTCGTGTCTGGACGGATCGAAGCGCTCCCCCCACACGACGGCCCTCAGCCTCGTGCCGTAGCTGGAAAGTTCGCAGACCCTGAAGACGCTGAACACTAGGCCCTCCGAGTCCGTGAGCACGAGAAGGCTTTCTATCCACCTGTAAACGAGGTTGTATAGGTCTATGCCTTCAACGGTGAGCTCACGCCTCTCCGTGGGGTTCACCTTAGAGGTGTCAGTCATGACCTCATAGACTGCGAGCCCCGCCTGCTCCAGCGCCTCCTCAAGGGTCCTGCCTCTCGCCTCAATTAGGACGTCAGCCGTGTGGTCAAGGAACTCGTAGGCTGGGCAGCCCCCCACGCACTTCACCTAGGTTTTAGAGCCCTTGAGGGGTGAAAAATACGGTGCAGACGTGGTAAGGGAAATCGATGTCATAGGCGCAGGCCCGGCCGGTGCCGCTGTTGCGGCGGCGCTGGCCAGGTCAGGTGTGAAGGTCACCGTGTACGAGGCCCTCGATAGACTTGCAGTTAAGGCCTGCGGAAGGGCCGTCCCAGCTACATCAGACCTTCCTTTGCCGATACCTAGGTCTTCAGTAATACAGGAGATCAGGAGGGCGGTCCTGTACGTTGACGGGGAAAAGGCCGTTGAGGTTAAACTGGAAGGTGGCGGCCTCATCATTGACAAGGAGGGCTTACTCGAGGAGTGGATAACGTCGTCAGGGGCTGAGCTAAGGAGGTCCTCTAGGTACAACCCCGTTTCCGGCATCCTCAGGTCAGGGGGAGAGGTAAAGGAGGTCAGGGGCGGCATCCTCGCCGGTGGGTCCGCCTTTTACGATGGCGAGAAGATAATGGCGGTCCAGGCCGTCCTAAGGCCTGCTGGGGGCCAAGAGCTGGACACGATCGTCATAGACTTCGACACAGGGCTTCTTGGCTACTACTGGATATTCCCGTGGGGAGACGACGTAGATGTCGGGGTGGGGGGCTTTGCGGATGCAGCCACGCTCAGGGACCTTCTCGACAGGTTCATACAACAATGGCCTGGCCTTGGAGGCGGAAGGACCTTCAGCTACGCCGGCGCACCCATAGCGGTTGGAGGCGTCAAGCTGGGCGCTCACAGGGGCCTAGTCAAGGTTGGTGAGTCCGCGGGCTTTGTGCTACCGCTGACCGGCGAGGGAATCAGGCCATCCGCTATATCGGGCTTTGAGGTCGGGAGGGCTATAGCTGAGGGCCGTGACCCCATGGCAAGCCTTCGGGCGCTAAAGATGGCGAGGGCCATCGAGCTTCAGAGTTCGATCCTTAGAGCGGTTAAGGGAATGGCGCCGTCGAGGAGGAGGGACTTCCTCATGTCAATACCTGCTGAGGTACATGAGGAGGTCGCCCTTGGGAGCTTCAGGCTGTCGAGGATAACGAGGGCACTGATGCGCAGGCCTGATATCCTTGCCAAGCTCCTGAAGTACATTGGGGGTGGCCTCGGTGCGTAAGGTTTCCGAGGCAAGCGTTGATGAAAGGGACGTTCAGCTGATAAAGTCGCTAGAGGAGGACGGCAGGAAGCCTTGGAGGCAGATAGCAGCCGACCTTGACGTGAGCGAGGCCACGGTGTACCTCAGGGTGAAGAGGCTAGTTGAGGAGGGGGTCCTCAAGGGTTTCACGGCCAGGGTGGACCCATCAAAGCTTGGACTTGCCGCGACCGCCTACATGCTCTTGAGGGTTAGGGCCGACTCTACTGGAAAGGTTAGGGAAGCCCTCAAGGCCCTGCCCTACGTGGTCGAGGCCCATGAGACGACCGGGCCTCACAACTTCCTAGTCAAGGTCCTTGCGCCGACCCAGAGGGAGGTCTCGAAAGTTGTCGAGGATCTGGCATCGTTGCCAGGCGTCATCGAGGTGGTATCGATAATCTCGCTCAGCGAGTTCAAGAGGGAGGGGAGCCTTACAGAGGTTTACAGCTACTGGGCCGAGAGGAGCCGTTAGACGAGGCCCGACACAAGAGCTACGCCCGCGAAGGCCAGGGCTGCGGCCGCCCAGTGCCTGAGCCTGGGCCTCTTGCTGGCCGACGCCCCCATGCCATAAAGGATCAGCGTGGCGATGATAGGTCTCAGGTTCTGGAGGGGGGTCACGACGTCTACTCCGAGATGGGTCAGCGCCACGTACCTCATCAGCTGTCCCACTGCGGCCGCCAGGCCCATTACTGCTATGGGCGTCGGTCTGCTCCTCATTATGGACGTAGCCCTCCTCAGCCTAGGGGACAACACGGCGGTCCCTGAGACGTAGGCTATTATAACACCAAGGCCTGGGCTTCCACCGGCCTCATCGCCGAGCTTGATTATGGCGACCGAGGCTGCGATGGCGAGGCCTGTCAGGAGGCCCAGTGAAACCCCTCTCCCGCTGACGCCTTTCGTTGACCACTCTGAGACCAGGTAGACGGCAGTCACTATGGCGGCCACGCCGGCCACGATGTTCCACGTGGCTCTTTCCTCCATCAGAATTGCTATTGCAACCGAGAACGCCGCGCTGGTAGCCGTCATAACGCTGGCGCCGCTGGCGGAGAGCTCCGATGTCGCAGCGTACATGGCGGTCCTCCCGAGGGCGAAGTTGACCATACCGGCGAGCACGAAGAGAAGGCCAGAAACTAAGGTCAGTCTGAAGCCCCCAGTGAAGCTAAGCAAGGCTAGGAGCAACGGGAGCCCTGCGAGCAGCGTCGCGAGCGAAAGCGATGAGGGGTCAGCGCCCTCCATGGAGAGCTTAGCGGCCGCGTCATGGACTCCGAAGGCTACTCCGACGAAGACCGCCATTAACAGGTACACTGCCAGGGCGGCGGTCAAGAAGCCTCACACGGTGAGAGCGCTGAGGCCTATTGAGGGGTCCAGGGGTCTCCTAAGCGTGGCGTCGAGGCCGACGATGAAGACCTCGACAAGTGGCGACGCGACCCCCCTCAGGAGGTGGCCAGCGGCGCTCTTATGGTCTGGCAGCGACACGGTCGCGTGTATGTGTACTGAGGGCCTTCCATCTTCCCCGACTGCGACGCTCCCAATGGCTGAAGTGAGCTCAATAGTTTCACTGCCCGCTGCGTCAAAGGACTCAACGTCGTATTTTCCTTCCTTGTAGACGCCCAGCTCAACCGACCTCAGCCCGCCTATTGCCATGACAAGACCTCCCCGCACGTTAAGCCTGGCTGCGAGGTCTGCCACTGATTGCACAAGCTCCTCCCCAGGCTGCAGCCTTGTAACAATCACGCTCGTAGGGAACGTGACGGCCTCGAACGCGGGCATGTTGGGCCCTGGCGCACAGCTTCGTTCAAACGCGATTTTACGCTCTATCTTAGCGACACACCCCTCATCTCAAGATCGCTCGCCACGTCGGCGAGGCCTAGTCGCTTGAGCGTCTCAAGCCTTGGAACGCCGTCTGAAGTCCACCCCCTCACCATGTAGTACTCGTCAAGCATCCCTTCCAGCTCGACAACGTGGCCCTTGGCGGGTCCTGAGCCGAGGGGCTCCTTTAGGAACCTTGAGGGCAATCTGTCGTCTTTTCTCCTTACGCCCTCCCTGACTAGGTATGCCCTCTCTATGTTAACAATCCTCTCCCCGGTCTCGCGCATCTCGCGTGCTGGGACTTCTAGCCCGGTGAGCGCCGAGTAAGCCCTCGCCGCCGTCTCAAAGTCGAGAACCAACATGTTCTCGGCTGTGTTCTTGCAGACCTCCATCGAGTCGACGACGGCGTTCAGGTCCTCGAAGAACGCGACAAGCTTCCCCTTCCCCCTCACGCCTAACCTCATGGTGGCCTCAGGCTCGCCAAACATGGCCTTGCCGAGCTCTGGGTCATCCTCGACCTCGACGAACGGCTCGGACCTGAGGTGGTCGGCGCCCCTGCTCGCGACCGCGAAGCCGAGGCCGTACCCCTTAAGAGCCCTGGGGTCCGCCTGTATCATTTCAAGGCCCTTTACGTGAAACGCTATGTCGCCGCCCTTGCCTAGGAGCTCAGAGGCCTTCCTGACGCCCTCAGCAAGCAGGTCACCTATACCTTCCCTGTAGGCTATCATCCTGACGAGGGTCTCTATCGCCTCGGCGTCGCCCCACTCAAGCCTAAGGCCTATCTCGTCATCGCTGACCTCCCCCCTCTGCCGAACCTCCATTAGCCATGAAATAACCTCGCTCGTAGTGATGGCGTCCATTCCGAGGTCGCTGGCTAACCTCGCTATCTTGAGACCCCTCTCGAGGTCCCTATTACCGACCCTTACAGTGAAGCCGGCCAGGGGCTCATACTCGGGCCCCTCACCGAAGAGCCCTGCTAGGGGCCCTGACTTCACCACGTAGAACCTCGCGCACGGGAGCGCGCAGCCGGCCGAGCATGCCCTCACCTTTACGTTATACCGCTGGCTGAGCCTCTCCCCGCTGACTTCATATGCGTAGTCTACGGTTGGCTCCTGGAAGTGCCTGCCAGGGAGGAAGCCGAGCCTCTGGCCCGATAACAGTATCCGACTCGTTCCCATGACCCTCCTGGGCCAGTACTGAGGGTTTGAGTAGGTCCTCAGGGTGATCTCGTCAAGCGCCCTGACCAGCTCCTCAGGCCTCGCCGCGTCAATGTAACCTTCCCCCCTCACGGCGATCGCCTTGACGCGCTTTGACGCCAGGACGGCCCCCATACCGGTCCTGCCCGCCGCCCTGTAGACACCAAAGAACACGCCGGCGAACTTCACAAGGTGCTCCGCAGCGGGCCCTACTGCGGCTACCTGGGCCCTTGGGTCGCCCAGCTCCCTCCTTATCGCCTCATGTGCCTCTGAGACCCTCAATCCTTGGAGCCCCTCGGCGTCCCTGAACTCGACCCAGGAATCGGTGATGAGGAGGTAGACTGGCCTCTCGCTCCTCCCCTCAAGCACGACCTGGTCTATTCGGGCGAACCTCATCTCGTCGGAGAAGTGGGTGCCAGCGTTTGAGTCGCCAAGTAGGCCGGTAAGTGGCGACCTGGCAGTCACATTAAGCCTGGAGCCAAGCCCGTGCGGGAGGCCAGCGAGGGGGCCTGTAGCAATCATCAACTTGTTCTCCGGGCTAAGGGCGTCAACTCCCGTTGGGACCTCCCAGTAGAGCCTGTAGACGTTTAGGCCCCTGCCCCCAATGAAGGCCCTAGCCAGACCTTCAGGCAGCTCCTCAAACCTGTAGGACCTTCTGCTCAGGTCGATCCTCAGTACCCTTCCGCCGTAGCCCTTAAGCCTTCTCAACCCTCAGTCCCCACCCCTCCGCAAACCTTGACAGCTGCTCGACGGCGTAGGCCTCTGTGGTCGTCATGGCCTGAATGGAAACACTCGCCGTGCCTGAGATAGAGAGCGCGTTCGTGGGGCACCTGATCACGCATGCGGGCGACCCTCCGCAGAGGTCGCAGATTAACGGGTACCTGCGACCGGGCCCCATCCTCGCCGCCCCGTAGGGACAGACCTCGGAACACACCCTGCATCCTATGCACCTGGACCTGTCCAGGGTTACCTGTCCGAGGTCCCCCTTTCCAAGGGCGCCGGTAGGGCAAAGGTCAACGCATGGCGCGGGCTCGCACTGCTGACAGACCACTGGGTAGTCGAGGCCGACCAACTCGTAGCTTAGCACTACGATCCTTGATAGAGACCTGGAGAAGACCCCTTCATGAGAGTACGAACACCACAGCTCACAAATTGAGCACCCAGAGCACTTAGAGGGGTCCACTACGACGTGGACCCCCTTAGCCTCCATTGGCTTAAGGCTATCACCGGGGACCCGTTAGGACACCACATATTTAAACGTTAGTAATGGCGTCAAGGCCGCAGGTCCGCTCACATGTGCAGCAGAGATCTCAGCAGCGATGCGGCGGCCGCGCCGTCGCCGCCCCTGAGGGCCTCTATGAACCTCTCTATCGTTGATTGGTCTAGTCCCATGGCCCTCAGCGCCACCTTTATGGCAGACTCTACGAGGCCGTTGGACGCGGCCGTTAGGGCCTCCATGTAGGTGTTAAGTGGATCCGTGACGAGCGACTCTACAAATGACCTCCCGTGTCTCGAATAAAAGATCGCGTTAAGGCTAGTTGTAAGGCCAACCGAGGTCCTCCTTAAGGCCTCCTCGGCCACCGCTAGCCTGTCATTAAGTCCGTCTGGCGAGCGCCCAGCCAAGCGCATCGTAAGGCACTTCTCGTCCCTTCTGACCCAACAAATAAAAGGGTAATCATTTAGAACATCCTATAAAACATGTCATAGGCCTTCACCCTCGATATTAGCACGACCCTTGGACCAGGAAGGCCTGGCTTCACATAATTAGAGCAGGTGCGGCGGCCGGGATTTGAACCCGGGACCTCCGGCTTGGGGGGCCGGCGTCCTAGACCAGGCTAGACGACCGCCGCACCGCAGTGGCGTCTGACCTAGGGCGTTAAAAGCCTTAAAATCACGCCGCTCTTGGCGTTCAGCCGGGGTCCTATGGCCTTGGCCTACAGGCGGCCGGGAGGCATAGATATGCACTCTTGGCCGTAATCGTCGTCACGGTTCTGGCCCTCATAGGCTACATACTTGTTGAGGCAAAGCTAGTCCCGACAGGCTACCAGGGGTACCTCTACGGCGTCCTGTGGCTCACAGGCTCAGTTGCCGTAACCCACCTGGTGTCCAGCGCCGTCAGGCGACGCCTGGCGCCCCTCGTAGGCCAGGCTAACGCTGCCTCCGTCGGGTTCGTCGTCAGGCTCGTCGGCTATGTAATAGCGCTCGTAGGCTTCCTGGCCCTCATAAGGGTCGGGATAACCGAGGCCCTGGCAGCCGGCGGCTTCGCAGGCCTCGTCGTTGGCCTCGCCTCGCAGTTCATCTTATCTAACGTCTTCGGCGGCATCACGATAATACTCACGAGGCCTTACAGGGTTGGGGACCGGGTAACTTTCACTACGTGGCAGTATGGCATGCTCGCCCCCGCCTACCCGCCGAAGTTCTTCTCGCAGGACTTCCTTATACCCGGCTACACAGGCGTAGTCAGGGAGATAAACCTCATGTACACGGTCGTCCTGACTGATGACAACGTGCCGGTCAAGGTCCCTAACG
Source organism: uncultured Desulfurococcales archaeon (assembly GCA_964342635.1). Taxonomy (GTDB): domain Archaea; phylum Thermoproteota; class Thermoprotei_A; order Sulfolobales; family Acidilobaceae; genus Acidilobus. The sequence continues at coordinate 4,200 of CAYFFY010000015.1, read as the reverse complement.
CGGTGATGGCCCAGGCCGCCATCTTCGTCCACTCGGAGTCAGAGGCGAGGAGGGTCAGGACAAAATATGAGGTCCCCAAGGACCTTGACGTGGATGCCGTGATAAGGGCCGTCGAGGAGGCTGTATCAAGGCTCGACATAGTGGTCGGGAAGCCCTCCGTCAAGGTCATCGACACCAGCCAGACAACGTATGTGATGGCCGTGGACGCTCTCTGTAAGACGTACGATGAGGAGCCGGCGAGAAGCGAGATCATAAAGGCCATAATGAAGGCGGTGAGGCAGGTTCAAGAGTCCATCAAGAGGAACTCGAGCAGTTGAGGACAACTGCGCCTTTGGCCCGGATACTAACGCCTATACTATCGCCGCTTGTCCCTAGAGGACGGCCTTAGCCATCTCCTTGGCCTCCGGGACCTGCTCAACGTAGGCCCTCAGCCTCTCAAGGAGGGCTTCCTCCGACATCGGGCCCGTCACATGGCTCCACGGCAACGGCGACCTCCTGGGGTTTAGGGCGACCCTCATGAGGCCCTGTGACGCAACCCTCCTCCAGGAGCCCCTGCCCACGCCAGACCGCGCTACGCTGACTATGAAGGTCAGCACGTCCCGGTCCCCAAGGGAGATCGACGCCTGTACAAGTGCATCGAACGGATCATAGAACGAGAAGTGCTCGTACGAGAAAGATTCCCTTGCGAGCCTCAGCCTGGAGTCCAGGAAGTCCTCGTCGGGCATCGGAAGCCACTGGAACGGCGTCTGCGGCTTCACGATGAGCGGGTTCACGCTGAGCTCCAGGTACCTAGCCATCCGCGACTCGATTTGGGCGGTCAGGCCAGCCACGGCCCTCAGGTCCTCCTCCGTCTCTCCTGGTACGCCTACCATCAAGTATAGCTTCACCGACATGCCCATCGCGGCCGCGAGCCTCGCCACCCTGACGAAGTCCTCGTCCCTTGAGGCCTTTCCGAGGGCTATCCTCAGCCTCTGGGAAGTCTCAGGGGCGAGCGTCAGGGTCTGCTGGCCTCCCCTGTGTATGAGCTCAATGTCCTCCTCATTTAGGAGTTCGGCCCTAAGGGAGGGAGTGGAGAACGGGACCCCTCTCGCTGCAAGCCCTTTGAGTATCTCCTTGAAGTGCGGTGAGGCGTTGAGGGTCGGCGCGAACAGGGCGACCCTCAGGCCGTACGCCCTGTACAAAGTCTCGGCCTCACTTATGACGTCGATGGCGTCCCTAGGCCTGAAGGGCTTGGTGATGTGGCCCTCCAGGCAGAACGCGCATGAGAACGGACAGCCCCTTGCAGTCTCGACGGATATCGTAAACGGCGCCCCTGGGGCCATGATCCTCCTTACGTCACCTCTCCCTGGCTCTTTCGCGTGGCCTATCCTGACCTCATGCTTTCCACGTGAGGGGACGTAAACGCTATCGCCGGGCTCTATGGGACCCCCCTCGTCGAGCACCCCCCTAAGCCAGGGGAAGGAGGGCTCAAGGTCCCCAAGTACAACCGCGTCCACCATGTCGGCGATCGGCTCAGGGTTTGCCGTGGGCGCAGGTCCACCCACTACTACCTTAGGTGACCTCCTTTCCCTGGAAAGTACAGGGATGCCGGACCCTATCAGGGCCCTTGCAAGGTTCGCGTAGTCCAGCTCATAGTGTACTGGCGCGACGATGAAGTCGAACGAGCTGAGCGGTCCGCCCCCTTCGATGCCCCTAAGGGGCTCCGGGCTGCCCTTGGGCGAGCTGAGCACGAACCGCTCAACGTAGACGTTCTCCATGTCGTTAAGCAGGAAGTATAGCCTGTGATAGACCAGGGAAGAGTGGGCCACCTCGTACGTCGAGGGGTACAGCAGGGCAACTCTTGTCATGCCCTTCCTGTACCTCTTTCTGACAGCGCCGGCCTCCAGTCCCAGGCGCTAACCACCAAGGTTCGTGTGCGTCGAACCGTAAAGACCCCTGATGCTATACAGCTGTACCGGGCGGTGTCAGGCTGGAGGAGGCAGAGCCGGGAAGTGGGCCGAGGCCAGAGGCTCTGGCCTTCATCGCCGAGTGCCCAGCCACGCCGCTTAGCCACCTCTCCAGGGGGCCTGAAAAGCTCTCCAGGGGGTCCGACAGGCCCGTTCAGGTCACGGCTTACGTTACCAGGGCGTGCAATCTGAGGTGCGTGCACTGCTACATCAGGGCCGGCGAACCTCTAAGTGACGAGCTGACCACAGAGGAGTGGAAGTCCGTGTTCTCGCAGCTGCGGGACCTGGGCACAGAGGATCTGTACATCCTAGGAGGGGAGCCAATCATGAGGGGCGACATCTTTGAGCTCATATCATACGCCTCTGGAATAGGGCTCAGAGTGTCCATGAGCACGAACGGGACCCTTATAGGCAGGGATGAGGCCAGGAGGCTGGCCGAGGCAGGCCTTGCAGAGGCACAGGTGTCAATAGACGGCCCGACGGCCGCCGTGAACGACGCGATCAGAGCGCCGGGTTCTTTCACGGCAGCGGTTAGCGCAGTTAGGTTCCTCAAGTCCGCAGGCGTAAGGGTGACGCTTGGTTACGTGGTCACCCCCCTCAACCACAGACACGTGCTAGACTTCCTAAGGCTGGCCGAGGAACTCGGCGTTGACGCCGTGACCTTCGAGGCCGTGGTACCCTTCGGTAGGGCGGCTGACAGGGGGCTTAGGCTGCCGAGGGAACTTGGCCTAAGTGTCGTCAGGGACCTGCTAGGCTACCGCGGACCCGTCAAGGTGTACTTCAGCTCGATGCGGTTTTACCTGCCAGACCTTTACGGCTCGTTTAGGGCCGCCCTCGAGTACCTAGGCCCCAGGGCGTCGGCGTATACCACATGTCTCGCTGGGAGGACTAGGATGGTGATAGACTCCAACGGCGACGTTTACGGTTGTGAGCTCTTCATTCCCTTCAGGGCCAGCGAGGGAAACGTAAGGAGGACCGACCTGAAGACCATCTGGCTCAACGGGTTTGGTTGGATCAGGGCCAGGACGTCAGGGATTCCTGAGAATTGCAGGTCATGCCCTATGGCGTCGCTTTGCCGGGGAGGTTGCCCAGCGAGGGCCATGGCTCACAGTGGGACGCCTTGGGCTCCCGACCCCTGGTGTCCGCTCATCGCTGGGGGCCCGAAAACATTAACCTCTGAGGGACCTCGCTGAGCGGAAGGGAGGAGCTTTGCCGTGGTGGCGTGAGGGCGAGGGCTGGGGCCACCCCTGGGCGCACGTTGCTGGGGGCAGGAGGAGGGGGTGGCTGAGGCCAATTATACTGAGGCTGCTGCTGATCAGGCCCATGAACGGCGTCGAGATAATCGAGGAGATTGAGAGGCTGACAGGCGGTAGCTGGAGGCCTTCGCCAGGAAGCGTCTACCCCATGCTCGCGGATCTTCTCAGTGAGGGGTTGATAGCGAGGAGGCCTGACGGCAGGTATGAGCTAACGGAGGCGGGCAGGTCCCTGGCCCAGACAGTGATGCCGTTGCCTCCGGACCCCTTCATGGCACTCAGCGCTGCGGTGGACGAGCTAGAGAGGCTAGCGCGTTCGAACCCCGACCTACTAAGGTCGAGGCTTCAGGAGCTCAGGGGCCTAAGGGAGAGGCTGGAGCAGCTCGAGAGGGCGCTCTCTTAGGCCCAGGCCCTGTATGGCCTAAGGGCGGCCTCCTGCCCCCTCCCAGCTGGTATGGGAAAGCCCCCGTACCCCTGGAAGGAACTAGGCTGCTGTGGCTGAAGGAAGGCCCTCTCATACTCCCTCCTCACGTCGTCATCCAGGAGGTGAAGGTAGAGCTGCGTCACCTTGATATCGCTGTGGCCAAGCAGCCGCTGAAGGACCGCCAGGCTTACCCCCCTCCTGAGCGCCTCGGTGGCGAAGGTGTGCCTGAGCACGTGAGGCCTGACCCTTGACGGGTCTATGCCCGCCCTCTGCGACATGGACTTCAGCCTGTTATATATCGACTGGTAGCTGAGCGGTATCACCCTCTCGTCAGGGGACTTCCCGCTGGCAAGGACCGAGAGGAGGGCCCTGGAGTTGGGGCCGAGGAACACTATCCTCTCCTTCCCATACTTCCCGACGACCCTGGCCTGCCCCCTCATCAGGTCGACGTCCCCCCACCTCAGGCCAAGCAGCTCCCTTGCCCTGAGCCCGGACTCGGCCATTAGGGAGACCATCAGGGCGTCGTACACGTCCCTGGCGGAGTTCAGCAGCCCCTCGACCTCACTCCACGAGAGGG
>CAYFFY010000014.1:0-14733 GCA_964342635.1 uncultured Desulfurococcales archaeon | reverse complement strand
GACTACGTGGTCACCGAGGAGGAGATAAGCACCAAGTACGGCGGCAAGGCGCCGGCCGACAAGATAATAGTCAACGACAGGATCGCCGACAACATGCTGCAGCAGATCATCACGAGGCCGGGTGAGTACAACGTCATCGTGACGCCTAACCTGAACGGCGACTACATAAGCGACGAGGCCAACGCCCTGGTCGGGGGCATAGGCATGGCAGCAGGCCTTGACATGGGTGACGGCGTCGCAGTCGCCGAGCCTGTACACGGCACCGCCCCCAAGTACGCAGGCAAGAACGTGATCAACCCAACAGCTGAGATACTCAGCGGCATGTACCTTCTAAGCGACTTCGTCGGCTGGAGGGAGGTAAAGCTGCTCGTGGAGCACGCGATCAGCCAGGCCATAGCTAACAAGCAGGTCACCTATGACCTGGCCAGGGAGATGCCCGGCGTCCAGCCGATAGGGACATCCGAGTACACGGACGTGCTGATCGGCTACATAAAGGAGGCAGACCTCAAGGCGCTGAAGGGCTGAACCCTTTTTCATAGTAGCAGAGAACTTTTTATGTCAGCTCACCTCGGTCAATGCAGTCGGTGTCGTCCCGCCAGATGGGAGCGGCGCTCCGAGGGGTAGGGCGAGGGGGCCAGGGTTGTGGATCGGAGCCCCGTGCCGTTGGGCTCAACAGGGGCCCCCACGAGCCGTGGGGGCAGCGGGGCCCCTGCGCCTGACCATGAGTGGATGTGAAGTGACTGAGGTGAGGGCGTGAGGGCTGACGGCGGTGAGCAGGCCTACCCTCCTTTCTCTATATCTCTGACCAGCTCGCACAGCTCGAGAAGACTCCCTACCCTGTACCTTGCCACGGAGTTAACAGCGGGGTCAGGGCCCATCGCGACCGGGTACGCGACGACCCTCATAGCCTCGACGTCCCACACCGAGTCACCCACATACATGGCCTCCTCGGGCGACGCGCTCAGCTCCCAGAGCACCCTCCTCAGCGCCTTGGCCTTGTCAGCGCCTACTATCGGCAGCCCGCCAGGGACGAGCCTCCAGGCTTTGTCAAAGCTGAGCTGGTTTGCAACCCAAAGCTCGGCCCCCACAACGGAGGCGACCCTGGACACGAGCAGGTCTATGCCACCGCTGACCAGCGCTACCCTCTTCCCCATGGCGTGAAGGCACCTGGCGACCTCCTGCGCCTCCCTCCTGATCGGTATCGCCGACAGTATCCTCTCGAGGTCCCACCTGGTTATCCTTCCACCCGTGGCCTCAACCCACAGCTGCGTGTCGAGCCTCATCCACTCGTCGTACCTTATCTCCCCCCTCTCGAACCTCCTCGCTATCTCCTTGGCCCTCTCCTCAACGCCAAGGGTTCTGTGAACGAACCCCCAGCTGCTGTTGACCTCTGTGAGGACGCCGTCCACGTCAAAGACCACTGCCTTGATTCTCATTAATTATCACCATCGCTCCACCCATCGACCTAAGGGCGTAAACAAGGCCATTAAGGTCATCTACGATGAAAGTGTGTGGGGACCTAGAGTCCGTGGCCCCCACCATGCCAACTGGTCTTAGCCCAAGGGAGAGGAGTCGCCCGGCCAGCCGGTCCTCGGCCTCCTTCCCCCACGCGCCAGCCTCGTAGTAGGCCAGCACAGGCTTCGAGAGGGGGCTGGATGATATGCTGTCGACGTGCCACCAGACCCCCCTAGGCCTTGTCAGGTGCCTGCCGAGCCTCGACCTCAGCCCGCCAGGCCCACCAGCGCTTCCCACGTATGCGACATGGCCAGGGCCGACCCTACCGACCAGCCTACCCCCCCTTCCCCTTACCACGACCTCCCCATTTAATTGAAACACGACCACGTATACGCCCCTCTCGCGAGGGAGGTCAGGGCGGCGTCCTTTACCCCGGAGCGAGTCATCGACCTTTACGGCTTCCCCCGGGCACAACTGAAGTCACCCGCCGCCCCTCTACGGTCCCCGCGCCGAAGTTAAAGCCACACATACACAGCTGAGGGGGAAGACGGTTGAGGGTGCTGGTCGCAGGCATACTGCACTCGGACTCGGGGAAGACAGTCCTCGCGGCCAGCCTGACCAGGACTATTATCAGGGAGGGGTTCGTAGCCACCGCGTCAAAGCCCCTCGGGGCAACCGACCTGATGGAGCACCCTGAGGTTCTGGCCAGGACAAGGCAGGCAAGGGTTGTCGTAACCTGGGACGGATACGTTCTTCACGTCGCCTCGGGCGGGAGGCTCCCGATCGAGGTAGTGAATCCCGTAGGCGCCCTGCTCGCCCCCACCCTCCTATCAAGGCATGGGGGGTGGTCGAGCTTCGAGGCGACGCTGTCCCAGTCCTACAGGAGGGCCGTCCTCGTGAGGGCGACCGCGTGCACAGGGGAGAGCAGGTCGATTCACTTCGTCAACTCGGACGCCCTCACGAGGGTTAACCGCTACGTTAGCGAGTCAGTTGAGGACGTGGCCTCCTACCTGAACCCGGGGCCTGTCAAGGCGGGCGACGAGGCCGTTGCCGGCCTCTTCTCAGGGGGAGGGGCTGCCACGGCCGACACGTGCCTCGCGATGGCCGAGTCAGTCAGCGACGTGATCGTTATAGAGTCCAACAGCAGCGTTGCCGCCCCCACGCTGAGGTCAGCCTACCCAGACATAGCTATCATAGTCAGCTACGGCGAGGCCTACCTCGTGGATGGCATGAGGTTCTCGAGGGCCCTTGAGGCCCTAGCCCTTGCGGGCAAGCCGTGGGTGGCTAGCTCGGTTGAGGTGCTTCAGCTTACTGGCTCCCTTGAGAGGGTTGAGCTCCCGCTCCTCGATGACCCAGACGAGGGCTACCCGTCTGAGGTCTTGCAGCCGATCGTTGAGAAGGTTAAAGCAAGGGCAAAGCCCAGCGGATAAGAGTCTCTGATGATAGAACGTTTATAAGTTGATCCATTCTTTATGTATAGAATGGGAAGCCAGCATGGGACTCTTCGTGGACGTCCTGGACATAGAGCTTCAGGTCCTGGCGTGGGGCCTGCTGGCCGCAGCCTCATGGGTCCTCCTCAGGTTCGCGATGCGTCGCCAGGACACAGCCGCCCTCGACAGGGGCTTCGGACTCGCGTTTACGGCAATCGGTGTCTACGCCTTTGTCATGGGGCTGTGGGCCTCAATGGTATGGCCTTTGCCGAGCTCATATAACCTGGTCCTCTCAGACCCCTACGCCCTTTACGGGTTGGCCATGTTAGCCCTCGGCCTCGCGCTCTTCGCTGGGGCAGGGCTTGATGGCCCAATATACACGATCGCCCTGCTGTCGCTTTCCGTGTTCATCTACGGCGCTGACATTATCAGCCACGGAATGACGAACAGCCCTGCTGCCGCGGCCGCTATGTATTTCCTGGTCGGCCTATCAGGCCTCCTAAGCCCGCTCCTCCTCTACAGGAGGACGAGCAGGTGGTACGCGTACGTCGAGGTCGTCATACTCATACTCGCGGCGCTCCTCGCAGCCTACATAGGGGCGTCAGCCACGTTTGAGCACACTGCTGGCTGGGTGAAGTGGGTCCCGTTCTACGGCTGATAGGGCCTTGCCCCTCTCCAACTTTTTTCTCCCTCACGGCGGGTGAATCACGTCTTGGGGCAGCTGCCGGGCACTGAGGGCGTCCACAGGTTTGACCCCCTGAGGAAGGACTGGGAGAGGTTACAGCGCCTCACCCCCAGCGAGCTCCAGGAGGGATGCAACTTCATCTACTTCAGGAACGTTATGTGCGTTCCGTGCCGGGTTTTTGACCTCAAGTTCCCTGACGTGCTCAGGGCCTACTCCTGCAGGTGCTCCTTCTTTGTGGTCACATGCGGGTTTTACGGGAGGCTGTGCATGTCGAGGCCCGCGAAGGAGGCCTTCTCGGCGTTCAAGGTGAAGGAGGGGCCAACGATTTACGTGGCTCTAGTAAGAGGCGGGAGGCCCGCTAGGGAGGCCGTAATCGTTGGCAACCCCTCGATCTCCGAGCTTAGGTCCTACCTGTACAAGAACCTCGGCCTCAGGGCCTGCAGGAGCACGTAGTCGTCAGCCAAGGAATTATATACCATGGTTGTATAACCTACACGCGAGTGAGAGCTTGAACAGGGCAAGAGGCTGGCTTGCCCTAGTACTTGTCCTCTCGGTCGCCTTGGCAGCGCTTGCCCCGTTCATCGCCGGGCTCACGCCCGTGAAGGTCGCCAAGGCCCAGCAGCCCGGCCAGGTCTACAGCAACTTCACAGTCACCTCGACAGGCTACCTGACGGTCTACCTCTACGGCATCAACAACGCGTCAAAGGTCCTGCTGTGGTGGGGCATAGAGCCCTACCCGCAGGGCCCGTGGTATACCGTCAACGGGGCGTCTGGCAACATGCAGACCCCTATGACCTACAACTCGACAATTAAGGCCTTCGAGGCGACCATAGGGCCCTTCAAGAACGGGACCTACGTGGCCTACGTCTTCAACGTCAACAGCACGATATGGATAAACTACGACAACCACGCCTTCTGGAACTGGAACGTCCTGATCAACCCGCCCCTCAGCATAGTTGGCTACACCAAGGCCTGGGTTCTGCCTAACGGCTCCATTGTTATAACCACGATAGGGAGGCCGCCAGACGAGATGATCCTCTGGTACGGGCTCACCAACGGGTCCCAGACCGGCCTGCCCTGGTACACCACTACCGGGAAGGCCGGCGCCAACCAGACCGTAATGACGTACAACCCGCTCTACGGCAACTACACGGCCATGATAGGGCCCTTCAAGCCGGGGCAGTGGGTTCAGTGGGTCTACCACGACGCCTACACTGGGTGGTGGATACACAACTCCAACGTCAGCTCCAGCGCCAACTTCGCCATACAGGACACCTACTCGCCCGTGCACTCTGTGGCTATGTACACCAGCCAGCTGGTCTATGAGGTCGGGCAGCAGGTAACGATGAACGTAACCGTACAGAACGTAGGTCCCGCTATGAACTACACGGTCGCGCTCCAGGTAGGCACCGAGATCGTGTTCAACAAGACCATAACGGTGCCCAGCGGCTACAGCAACATCACGTTCAAGTTCCCGGCGAACCTGCCCATGGGGATATACAACGTGTTCCTCCTAGTGGGCTTCCAGGGCATGTGGGCAAACAGCACGGTCGGCCAGCTCTACATAATTAACACGACGGGCAGGAAGCCGATAAGTGTCGTTATCGTGTGGAACATGCACCAGCCTCTCTACATAGAGCCCAACGGAAGCTGGGGCCAGCCGTGGGTCCAGCTGCACACTGGGCAGGACCTAACCTGGAGCGGGCAGCTGGTTGGCGCCTACGAGCTCCAGGCCATGCTGTTGAGCCAGTACAAGAACGTCAACGTGACCATGGACTTCACGCCAGTCCTCCTCTACCAGTGGGAGGCCTTCCTGCACCAGACAAGCCCGACGTTCATAAACGGCTGGTCCTCATCGGTCATGGTAAGCCACGACCTCGCCGCTACCAACGAGACCATAGCCCTGTACAGGCAGCTCGTGCAGGAGGGCAGGCTCCAGGTCCTGTCGGTTCCCTTCTACCACCCGCTCCAGGCCCTGGTCTACGATAACGGCTGGCAGTCCGACCTGCTGGCTCAGCTCCTCATGGGCAAGGAGATGACCTACAGCGTGTTCGGCGTGACCGCCAACGGTGTCTGGACGCCGGAGATGGGCTTCAACATGGGCTTACTGTGGCTGTACACCGACGTCGGCTACAACGTGACAGTACTTGACTATGACGCATTCGTAAAGATGGCGCCCGCCCTAAATGTCGTGAGCGGGAATCTCAGCCTGGGCCCCTATGGGGTATACGTAGTTGAGAACTCCCTTGGGCAGAAGGTTTACGTCCTCTTCAGGGACACCACGCTGTCCAACGAGTTCAGCTTCCTCTTCTTCAGCCAGTCACCCCAGCTGACGCAGCAGGAGCTCCTCCAGTACCTCCTCAAGGTCTACATGGAGCACCCAGGGGCGGTCGTAGTCGTAGCGCTTGACGGGGAGAACCCGGTCATATTCAACCCCATGCCGCAGTCCGCGCAGGACCTGAACGCGATCTACCAGGCCCTGTCGCAGGCTGAGGCCGAGGGCTGGCTCGTCACCCAGACGGTCAACCAGGCAATAGAGACGCACCCGGTGTCCGCCGTGCTCACTAACCTCCCAGAGGAGAGCTGGGCAACTAACATCAACAACTGGAACAACGGCGCCCTACCCAAGATCTACATATGGGACAACGTCAGCGTTGCGAGGGAGTACCTCGTCGCGTTCTCCAACCTACTAGGCATGCCTCTGTCGCCCGAGGTGTCGCTATCCTTAGTTCACGCCCCTAACGCCAGCATATCCGCCTTCCAGTCCATGACGGGCCAGAAGGCCTACGTGACCGTGAACGGCGTCCCTGTGCCCAACCCACTGTACATGTACTACACGCTGTGGAACTACCTGTACGTCAGCGAGGGCAGCGACTGGTTCTACGCCGCCGGCCCGCCGAACAACGGGCCTGTCTGGTTCTGGAGGCAGCCCGTGTTCTACGACAATGCAATCGTCAGCTACGTGAGGCAGGCGTTCACCCAGGTCGTGCCTACCGCGGCCTACAGCTCAGAAGGCTCGCTGACGCTGACCATATATAACAACCTAAGCAGGTATGGCTTCAGCGTGCCAGCCCACATGATCCTTGTCGTCTCGAACGGCACAGCAAACGTGAGCGAGGAGGCGACCCTGACCGGACAGGTCAACACGGTGGCCATAGGCGGCCTCACGGTGAGCCCAGGCGGGAGCGTGACGGTCTACGTCTACGCACCCATCACGCAGCGGCAGCTGGGCGCCTACCTGGTCCCGATATCCCAGTACGGCATCCTTATGGGCACCTACACGCTGACCGCGTCGGGGGCACCGGTAGTAACGACCACGACGACAACGCTGCCGCCGACCTCGACAAGCCTCAGTGTAACGCTCACTACGACCACTACGACAACGACCACCACAACGGCCTTTACCTCAACGCCATCGCCCTCGACCACAACGGTTTACAGGACACCGAGCGCGTACGTCTGGGCCATAGCGGCCATTATCATAGTCGCCGTAATAATAGCAATCATAGTCGCGGTGGCCAGGAAGTAGACCTGTACCTAATATCTAATTTTATTTTATTTTATTATAATTTTATGGTAGGTTGACGGGGGCTATAGTTATCAGGCTGAGGATTAGAACTAGCGTGAGCACCTCTATCGCCGACGCGATCTCCTTCCACCTGCCGCCCAGCCTCGCGGCCGCCTCCCTTAGCATCTGTCCTCCGTCAGTCTCTATGCCGAGCCCTGGAATTGGGATCGCCAGCGGTGCCGCGTTGACGAGGGCGAGGCCGAAGTTGACGACATACATGGCCGATAGGAGGGCCGCAAGCCAGGGCAGGCTGAACGACTGCACGACGCTAATGCCTAGCCTGCCGTACCCCGCGGGCTTGAAGACCGTTACATTCTCAAGTACCCCCCTGACGTAGACGGTCAGGGTAACGTTAGCCGCGCCGGCCCCCTCCGCCCCCGCCTTCACCAGCTCCTGCAGGCCCTGGGCTATCGTGGAGACGGGCACCCCGTTCACAGCGACTATTATCATCCCTGGCCCGAGCCCCGCCCTCGCTGCAGGGGATGACGGAACTACCCCGGCTATCATTATGCCGTTGGCCAGGGAGGGAGCCACCGCTGATAGGGCGTACATGAACGCCAGCCCCAGCGCCAGGTTGGCCGCTACCCCGGCTGAGTAGATCATGACCTTAGACCTGAGAGGGGAGGACCTTATAGCCTCCTCGTCAGGCTCCACGAAGGCGGCCGGTATGAAGGCGAGCAGCACGAAGCCGGCGCTCCTCACGGGGACGCCGACGGCCCTGGAAACAACCGCGTGGGACAGCTCATGCGCCATAACTGCGACGCCGATAGCTATCAGGAAGTATATGAGCTGGCCTAGGCTAACTGTCACGCCTGGGATCAGGGGCACGAAGCCCTGCTGGGAGGCCGAGGGGGTGGGGACCACGTACCTCCCCAGGAAGAGCCTCACACTGACGTAGTAAAAGAGGGCGGCCGAGGCCAGGGCCAGCGGCACCGATATTACGCCGTAGGCCCTAGCGGCCGTGGCCCTCGACCTGCCGCTTATGGGCCCCCTTGAGTAGGCAACCCTGTAGATCAGGAGAAGCGGGTAGACGGTAAGGGGCCCACTGGAGCCCCTAGCGAATGCATATATGAGGGCCCAGAATGCCGCCAGCCCGACCAACAGCGCCAGCCAGGCCTGCATCATCTCCAGCTCCTCAGGTACTCAGCCTGGGCCGGCGTGAGCTGATCTATTTTTACGCCCATGGTCTCAAGCTTCAGCCTCGCCACAAGCTCGTCCTGCTCCCTCGGCACGTCGTAGACCCTCGGTGACAGCCTGCCCCTGTTCTGGAGGTGATAGAGCGCGGACAGGGCCTGGTTGGCGAAGCTCATGTCCATAACCTCGCTCGGGTGCCCCTCGGCCGCGACGAGGTTCACGAGCCTGCCCTCGGCAAGGAGGTAGAGCCTCCTGCCGTCTGCTAGCCTGTACTCAACGGCGTTGGGCCTAACCTCCCTCTTCGATGTAGCTAAGGACTCAAGGTCCGAGACGCTAACCTCCACGTTGAAGTGCCCCGCGTTCGCGAGAACAGCCCCGTCCTTCATCTTGACCAGGTGCTCCTTTGTTATGACGTCCTTGTCGCCGGTGGCCGTTATGAAGACCTCACCGACCTCGGCGGCCTCGGACATTGACATAACGTCAAAGCCGTCCATGACGGCCTCCAGGGCCCTTATAGGGTCAACCTCGGTCACTATAACCCGCGCGCCCATGCCCCTGAGCCTCATAGCTATGCCCCTGCCGACCCACCCGTAGCCGGCCACAACAACCCTCCTGCCGGCCAGCAGCAGGTTCGTCGCCCTAAGTACTCCGTCTACGGTGCTCTGGCCAGTGCCGTACCTGTTGTCGAACATGAACTTGGTGAGCGCGTTGTTAACCGCTACCACGGGGTAGAGCAGCCGGCCCTCCGCCTCAAGGGCCCTTAGCCTTATCACGCCGGTAGTCGTCTCCTCGTTACCCCCTATGACCCTCCTCCCCGCATCGGGGAGGTTCTGATGTATGTAGACGTGCAGGTCAGCGCCGTCGTCTAGGACGATGTCTGGCGAGGCGCTAGCGGCCTCAGCGATCGCACCGAAGTACTCACCCTCGCTCATCCCCCTCCACGCTATGACCGTGACCCGCTCCTCCTCGGCCAGCGCGGCAGCTACGTCGTCCTGTGTCGAGAGCGGGTTGCTCGGCACGAGCGTGACCGTGGCCCCCCAGTCCCTCAGCGTCCTTACGAGGACGGCGGTCTCCTTGGTTACGTGGAGGGCAGCCGACACCCTGACGCCCTCGAGGGGCCTCCTGCCGGCGTACATCGACCTGAGCCTGAGGAGGACAGGCATGTGGGCTTCGGCCCACTCTACCTTAAGCCTGCCCTGCCCCGCAAGGGACGGGTCCTTGACCTTTGAGGCTGCCAAGCCGAGCACCGGCTGTGAGGGGCACCTGCCGATAAAATAGGGCGATCAGGCGAGAACCCTGAACGGCTCCTTTCCGGCGTACGTAGCCGTGGGGCCTAGGAGGTCCTCTATCTCGAGGAGCCTGTTATACTTGGCCAGCCTCTCGCTCCTCGCAGGGGCGCCCGTCTTTATGAGGCCTGCGCCGACGGCGACGGCCAGGTCGGCTATGAAGGGGTCCTCGGTGTCCCCGCTCCTGTGGCTCACGACTGGCCTCATGCCACCCTCCCATGCGATCCTGACGTACTGAAGGGCCTCGGTCAGAGTCCCGACCTGGTTGACCTTGACGAGGGCCCCGCTTGTGGCCCTCTTTGAGATCCCCGTTGCGAGGTACCTGACGTTAGTCGCGTAGAGGTCGTCGCCGACAACGAGGGTTCTGCCAGCGAGCTTGGCCGTGAGCTCGGCGGAGTGATCTAGGTCGTCCTCGTGGAACGGGTCCTCGAGGTAGGCGAGGCTGAACTCGTCAGCTAAGGACCTGTAGAGCTCAAGGAGGGACCCCGGGTCAAGCTCCCTCCCGTCAACAGCGTACGTCTTCCTGTCAGGGTTGTACAACTGGGAGGAGGCAGCGTCTATGCCAAGGTAGAAGTCGGAGCCAAGCTCGTAGCCTGCAGCCTTTATGGCCTCTGAGAGGGCAGTGAGCGCCTCCCTCACATCCCTCATGGGTGGCGCGTAGCCGCCCTCGTCACCAAGGTTCGTGGCCGTCTTGCCGTACTTGTCAGTTATGTATGCCTTCAGGGACTTGTAGACCTCGACGGATATCATCATGGCGTCGGAGAACGTGGATGCGCCGACGGGGATTATGATGAACTCCTGGAACGCCAGCTGGTTGCCCGCGTGGACGCCCCCGTTTACCACGTTGAGCAGCGGCGTAGGTAGCGTCCTGGCCCCTGGCCCGCCAAGGTACTGAAAGAGCTCAAGGCCAGCTGATGAGGCGGCCGCCTTGGCGACCGCCAGGCTCACCGCCGTGGTTACGTTACCTCCGAGCCTCGACTTGTTCGGCGTTCCGTCAAGCTCTATGAGCATGCCATCGATCCTGGCCTGCTCCCTTGAGTCAAGGCCGACGAGCCGTGGGGCGATGACGGTGTTCAGGCCAGCCACTGCCTGAGACACGCCCATGCCGCCCCACCTCGTGCCTCCGTCCCTAAGCTCAACGGCCTCCTTGGAGCTCTTGCTGGCCCCGCTCGGCGCTATCGCGACCCCGACGCCGCCGGCGGCCCTGACGACAGCCTTTACGGTCGGGTTACCCCTTGAGTCGAGGGCCAGGAGGCCCCTGACCTGGGTTATCACGAACTGGTCCTGCTGCAAACCCGGCACCGGGCGAGGAGGGGAAGGGCGCGATAAAGGCTTACCGCCTGCCGACCGCGAAGAGCAGCGCCGCCACGACGACCGCCACGACGACGATTACGATCACGATCATAAGCGTCGGCGTGCTGGAGGTCGTAGCAAAGCTTATGCCTGTCTTAGTCGGCACCACTATGGTGCCCGTGTAGGTCTTCGTCCCGCTCGAAATCTTAACGCTCAGCTGGTACTTGTAAATGCCAGCCGGTAGGTACACCGAGGCCGAGGAGGCGTTGGTGGGGCCCAGTGCGAGCGTGCCGTTTATGTATAGGCTCCAGCTTATCGCGCCGGACGGAGGCCTGACCGTTATCTGATAGGTTGAGGGCAGAGCAACCGTGAGCTGGGTCGTCCCGTTGACGGTCACGTTGCCCCTGGTCCCGAAGAACGTCAGGTTAGCGGTCCTGAAGTCTATTAGGTACTTGGCGTTGCCCGTCCGCAGGTACACTCTCGCCGTGCTCGAGGTCCAGTTGCCCACCTCCGTGCCGTTGATGAAGAGCATCCAGGAGCCGAGAGGCGGCAACCCCTGGACCGTGAGCGCCAGCATCGAGACGGGCGACTGCAGCGTTATCGTCACCGGGCCGGTGGACGGCAGCGTGCCAGACGGGCCGACGAGGCTACCCCCTGGGTACGAGAAGACCGTGCTGTAAGTAATTGGGGTGCTCGGGAGCGTCACGGTGACGCTGCCGTTAGTGATGGGCCCTATTGAGGTCCCGTTGAGCGTCAGCCTCCAGCTGACCGACGGCAGCAGCGAGGTGACCCTTATCGTCACGGCCCTTATATAGGTGAAGGGCACGACCACAGGGGCGCTAGAGGATACCGCGATGGTAGAGCTGTACACGGTCACGTTCGTGTTAAAGAGGGGGAGGTAGTAAAGGGCCAGGACCGAGTAGGTGCCGCCGAGAAGGTAAAGCGTTGTGCCCGCCTGGCCGAGGGGGCCTATGACTGTCTTATTAACGATCAGCCACCAGGTGCCCCCTGGGAACGACTGGGGCTGGAACTGGACGCCGTAGAAGGGGGCGTTTATGGGCAGGGTTATGTTAGAGCTCACGTTAAGCAGGGCCCTGACGACCGTCACGTTAGCCCTCGGCACAAGGAGGGTCACCTGGACCTCGACCTGGTACGTGCCTCTGGGAAGCGTCACGTTAAGGTCCTGTGATGAGCCACTGGCGACGGTCTTGCCGTTAACTATGATGCGCCAGGCCACCTGGGGCGGCTTGGTGGGGTAGTAGAAGGTCACGGTATATGACTGGACGGGTATCACGATGGCCTCTGAGCTGTTAACTAGCAGGTGACCTGACGTCACGTTCACGTACGACGCAAGGGACGAGTAGTACATGCTGACGTAGTAGGTGTAGTTGCCCTCGGGGAGCTGTATGGTTATCGTAGGCAGCGTTGACGAGGCGACCTTTCTGCCGTCTATGTAAAGGTTCCACTCAGCCCCTGGCAGCGCTCCCTGGACGCTGAAGCTCAAGGTGTAGAGGCCAGCGTAGAACGATAAGGTAGTGTTAGAGGTGAGGTTGAGCACGCCTGACGTGGCCACCTCATAGGTACCAAGGGGGGCGTAGTAGGTGATGACCTGGTAGCTGTAGATCCCCTGGGGCACCAGCACAGTACCCACGGACGACGAGGTCATGTTAATGATGGTGGTCCTGTTAAGCATCAGCTCCCAGCTGAGCCCGAGGGCCTGATCAAAGGCCACCACCGTCACGTTGTAGAAGTGGGGCCTGAGGCTGATGATGGTGTTGGAGCCGAGGTACACGATGCCGGCCGACTCGAGGACGTTTAGCTTCAGGGGGGTGTAGTAGTATAAAACCGCGTATGAGTAGGCGCCCGCCCAGAGCGACAGGGTCGCAGAGGAGTTGGTGAAGGGGCCAAGCTTGGTGCCGTTTATCTCCAGGTACCAGGGCGTGCCTGAGGGAAGGCCGAACTGCGTGACCGTGAGGAGGTACTTAGCGGGGTAGGGTACGATCACGGTCTCGTTGCTGGTCACGTTGAAGGTCCCTGACTTAACGAATGTGGTCGAATAGGAGGTCGTGTTGTAAACGTACAGGCTGTACGCGTAGCGGCCGGGCCCTATCCTCAGGGAGTAGTTACCGGGCTCATAGGGCGTCTGTACGCTGGAGTTGATCACGAGGTACCACATGAGGCCTGGCGGCAGACCCAGTACCCAGAACTTCACAGTGTAGGCAGGGAGGGGAATGGACACGTTTGAGAAGAGGCTGAAATGGCCGCTCCCCAGCGGGACCCACACTGCCAGTGATGAGTTATAGTAGACGGCCCTGTAGGAGTAACGGCCGTTGGGGAGCCACATATACGTGGTGCCCGACCCCGACACGTAGAACGTGTTGTTCACGTACACCTTGTAGGTGACGTTCGAGGGCAGGTACTGGGGCTGGAACTGGACGTTGAAGACTGGGATCACGACGGTGTAGTTGGAGGTCAGGTCCACCACGCCGGACTCGACCGTGAGGGACTTCCCTGAGGACACGTTGAAGTATGTAACTATGTAGGAATACACGCCCGGCGAAAGGTAGAAGTTTATCACGTTCGAGTAGTTGGTCTCTATGATGCTGTAGTTTATAGAGACCGACCACATGAAGCCCCTGGGCAGGTAGGTCAGCATGAACTTAAGCAGGTACTTGGTTCCCTGGGCTGCGGCGGGCGCCTGGACGGAGGCGAGCAGGACGAAGGCGATGATGGCGAGTACTGCCATAACCCCCTTTAAGTTCAAGCCCCACGCCCCAGCCTGGCTGACCCTCAAGCCCTTAAGTATGTTAAACGTGCGGGGTGGGCTCGGCCATCCCCTTATTTACTTCAGTGGGTATGCCCGAACGCGGGAGTGGTATGGCGCGAGGGGGCAAGAAAACAGACCCCTTCACGTGCCCTGTCTGCGGTGTCAGGGTGACCGACCCTGAGAGGACCTGGACAGTCGTCTCCCCCATACCTGACAGCAAGGGGAGGGTCACGGTCACGGTTATGGGGTCCTTCAGGTGCCCAAACGGTCACACGTGGAAGGCTGTGATAAGGAAGTTCAAGAGCGGCGGGGAGGAGGGAGAGGGCGAGGAGGTCAGGCCAGAGCCGGGAGAGGTCATAACGCTCGACCTGTCAGACATACAGAGCGCTGATGAGGAGCCCCCGGAGGAGTGAGCCTTGCCCGTCCTGGTTGCGTTGATCACGGCCCCGAAGGGGGAGGGTAGGAGGCTCGCCAGGGCCCTCGTCGAGGCCGGCGCCGCCGCCTGCGTCAACGTGACCTCCGTCTCGAGCATCTACGCCTGGAGGGGGCAGATAGAGGAGGCCGACGAGGACCTGCTCATAGCTAAGACGACGGAGGACGCCAACGCCAGGCTTTAGGGGCTCATTAGGAGGGAGCACCCGTACTAGGTCCCTGAGGTGATAGCGGTTAAGGCTGAGGGGGACCCGCATGAGTACACTTCCTGGGTCGAAGGCTCAGTTTCGCAGAGGGGTGTACAGGGAAGCACGTGAACAATGGAAGGGCCCTGCTTATATCCGTCGTTGGTAATACCTAAGGCGGTATGTCCAGGAGGGGGCAGGACCTCATAGAGGGCCTCGTGGCAGACCACGTAGCGAGGATAGCCGCGGGCCTTGAAGACCCTTACCAGTTCAGGTCAACGGTCCTCTCTGGCCACCTACAGGAGGCCGTGAGGCTCGTAGGGGTGAGGCTCTCCTCCCCCCGCGGCTCACCGGCCGTGTGCTCCCTCTGTGGGCCGAGGGCAGGGACTTTCACTAGGAAGGGCTACTACCTTCACCTGCTGAGGGTACACCGCCAGGAGCTTCTTGACCTTGTTCGGTCGGAGGCGTTACGGATAGCAGGAGCCGCGAGAGCCTTGG
>CAYFFY010000013.1:0-17956 GCA_964342635.1 uncultured Desulfurococcales archaeon | reverse complement strand
TGAGGTCAGGGGGCTACCTTAGAAGGGGGGTAGGGGAGGGGTTCATAGACCTCCTGAAGGCCTTTAAGGCCTACCAGGACCCCGTCGAGAAGAAGGCCTTCCTCCTCGCGAAGTTCATCGAGAGGAGGGGCGTGGTGAGGTTCCAGGACCCCCAGAACAAGGAGGTCCCCGTAGACAATCACCTGACTCGCGTTGCCCTCAGGACAGGCATAGTCGAGGTCGACGGGGGGACGCTGGCGAGGATCGCGAGGGGCGTGCCCTTTGAGCCGCAGGAGGACGCGCTGCTGAGGCTGGCGGTCAGGATGGCCTACAGGGTGGCCGCCCAGGAGGCCGGCGTGGACCCGTTCGTCATGGACGACTTCCTCTGGGGGTTCGGAAGGAAGTGCTGCACCTTAGACTCACCGTCATGTGTCTCGGGCTGCAGGCAGGGCTGCGCATCACTAGGAGGGTGCTCAGGGACATCGTGCGTTTTGGCCTCGGCCTGCAGGGCCTTTAATGACAGGACCTACATGGTGCCCGAGCACAGCTTCCAGGACACGTGGTGGTACTGATGTACCTCACCCTGCAGGAGGAGAGGGTGCTGGCCGGCGAGGAGGGCTGGGCAAGGGCGAGGGCCCTCGAGGTCGTCGTAAAGGTCGGCGAGGCGCTGGGCGCTGAGAGGCTGCAGCCGATAGTTCACGCGCACGTCTCGGGTGTGTCATACTATAACATAGGAGAGCCTGGGCTCAGGCTCCTCCAGGACTTGGCCTCGGCCGGGGCCAGGTTCTCAGTGCCCACGACCGTTAACCCCGTAGGCTTCGACCTAGACGACCCCAACGTCCTCGACGACATACTTGTCACCGAGGGGCTGGTGAGGGGGCAGCGGGCGGTTATCAGGGCCCTGCAGTCCATGGGCGCCGAGATGACCCTCACCTGCACCCCCTACTACATACCTGACGTCAGGGGCCTGCCGAGGGGCTCAAGCGTGGCCTGGGGGGAGTCCAACGCCGTCGTCTACGCCAACAGCGTGCTGGGGCTCAGGACGAACAGGGAGGGCGGCCCTCTGGCGCTCATGGCCGCCATAGCGGGCAGGACCTACTATTACGGCATGCACGTTGACTCGGAGAGGGTGCCCCGGGTGGGATATAGGCTCTGGCCCCCTGACGTCAGGCTCGACTACGCGTCCGCAGGCGTGCTCGGCGAGATTGTGGCGACCAGGCACAGGGACCCAGGGCCTCCCCTCCTCAGGGCGAGGATTGACGAGGATACGTTTAGGGAGCTCGCCGCCGCGGTTGGCGCGGCAGGCGACATACCGATGGTCTTCGTCCCAGGCCTAACGCCTGAGCCGGAGCCTAAGGGGCTGGAGTCCGAGGAGGTCATAGGGTGGTCGGAGGTCGAGGGGAGGCTTCAACGGCTGGCGCCGCCTGAGGAGGTCGACATGGTCTACGTCGGGTGCCCCCACGCAACGGCAGGCTACCTGGAGGGGCTGGCTGCGACCCTCTCCAGGGGGGAGCCGAGGCCGGGGTCGCCGAGGCTCGTTATAACGCTGTCCAGGTCTGAGCTCTCCCGCACCCCGGCCCACGTCCTTGAGGTGCTCAGGCGCTATGGGGCTGTCCTGGTCAGGGACACCTGTCTCGTCGTCTCCCCTCTCAGGTCAGGGCTGAGGGTCGCCACGGACAGCTACAAGGCTTACTTCTACCTCTCCAGGAAGGGGGTTAAGGTGGGGCTTGAGCAGACCGAGAGGCTTGCTAGGAGGCTGATGAGGTAATGGTAGTGCTCAGGGGCAGGCAGCTCGTCGAGGGCAGGGCCTCAGGGCCGGCCCTCGTTCTTGAGGCAGTGTCGTTCTACGGCGACGTGGACCCCCTCACGGGCGCTCTTCAGGACGGTAGGAGCTTGAAGGGGAGGGTCCTCATGGCTGAGAGGCCGAGGGGGAGCACCGTCGGCAGCTACATAATGTACTCGCTGAGGGTGAACGGGGTCTCGCCCGCCGCGATAGTCATGTCGAGGGTTGACCCTATAATAGTGGCGGGCGCCGTGCTCGCCTCGATACCCCTCGTCTCAGGGGTCCCCTCCGGGCAGCTCAGGCTCGTTAGGGACGGGGTCCTGGTAGAGCTTCCCGGCGACGGGACCGTGGTCGTCCACGACGAGCTAAGTTAGCGTGGTCACTTCCCTGAGCAGGCCCTCGTCGATCTTCTTGTACCTCTCGAGGCTGCCTATGTCAATCCAGGGGCCGTCGTAGACGTGTGCCTTGACCCTTAGGCCCGAGCTGATCATAGCCGGTATCAGGTCGCCCATCACGTCGAAGGAGGTGCCGAGCCTGCCCCCAAACTCCCCAAGGACGTCAGGCCTGATGGCGAGGACGCCTATAGTGGTCCAGAGGTCAAGCCAGGGCTTCTCCTTGAGACTTACCACGTTCCAGTCCTTGTCAACCTCTGCGACGCCAACCGGCACCTGGTACTTCCTGGCGAGCACGAGGGTCGCGTCAGCCCCCTGCCTCCTGTGGGCCTCCGCCAGGTCTGAGGCCCTTATGGGGGCCAGGATGTCGCCGTACCAGACTATAACCGGGTCGCTGTCCAGCAGGTGGTGCTTGAAGGCCTTGAGCAGGGAGCCGCCGGTGTTCCTGTACTCCTCGTCGTCTATGCTGTAGTCAATCTTTATGTTAAACCTGTCGCCGTAGCCGAAGTAGTTCTTGATGTACTTCCACTTGTACCCGACGAGGAAGACCACGTGCGTGACGCCGCCCTTAATTAGGAGGCTAAGGATGTGGTCGGCCACGGGCCTCTCGTCAGGCCCGATCGGTATCATCGGCTTCGGTATTATGTCGGTGTACGGCCTGAACCTAGTTCCCTCACCGCCGGCCAGGACGGCGGCCGTCAGAGTCACGGCCAGACCCAGGATGCGGTTATTGATAGGGGTGATAAAAATGCTGTTACCCTCAGCTATATGTAAACTTTTATCTGTTTACCGTCGAGCATGCCTGGGCATCGCGGTGAACGGCGTCGAGAGGGACCGCCTGGACGGCCACAGGCTCAGGGCTCTGGTGTTTACGTCAATAGCCCACTTCCTCAACGACAGCTTTCTCGTCACCATGTCGATACTAATAGACTACTACATCAGCATGAAGGTGTCGGCGCTCTTCCTCGGTGCCATGGCAGCGCTTGTCAATGTTCTCTCTGGGCTCGCGAGCCCCGTAATCAGCAGCTACGCTGACAGGAAGGGCCTCCACAACGCCCTCATGCTTGTCGGCTTCGCTCTCATAGGCGCCTCGTCCCTCGTCCTCGCCGCCTCCTTCGTGTCGACAGGCCTCCTCAGGCCCATTGAGATAGGCCTGGGGTCGGCGCTGCTGGGCCTTGGCCTCTCCTTCTACCATCCACTTGGCGGGGCGATACTGCAGAGGGCCTACGAGGGCAAAGCCGGCCCAGCTCTTGGCATAAACGGCTCCCTGGGCAGCCTCGGGAGGGCTCTGTTCCCGTTCATCATGGTTATGGCTATTAGGGCGATGGGCGGTGGGCTCGCGCTCTCAGTGATAGGGGTCTATGTATTTGTCGTCGCGTCTATAGTGCACGCAGGGCTCAAGCCGATAAGGATGCCGTCAACTAACGAGACCAGGGCCCAGTCGGCCGCTAGGCTGTCGGGGTACTACTACGCGCTTGTGCCGCTGACCATCGTCATCTTCATCAGGGCCATGTTCATGTCAGGCGTGATGACGTACATGCCGACCTACGTCGACAGCGAGGTGCACTCAAAGGTGCTCATGAGTGTCATAGTTACGGCCTCCTACGCAACCGCGATAGTCGGACAGCCGTTCTTCGGGTGGCTCGTGGGCCGCATAGGCGGGAGGAACGTAATAGTGCTCACCACAGTCGCCTCCACGGTCTCGTATATAGCGTTCCTGTTGGTCAGCGGGGCCTACGCGATAACAGCCCTCCTCGCCCTCTACTCGTTCTTCGCGATGAGTGGCTTCCCTGTCCTTCTAGGCTACGTGTCTGAGGTCGTGGGCCCTGAGGCCAGGGCCCAGGCCAACTCACTGGTGTGGGGGATAGGCAACACCGTGGGCGGAGCCGTCGGCATCCTAGTTGGCGGAGCGCTGGTCGGCAGGCAGGAGGTTAACCTCGTGGTGAGGGCTAGCGGCCTGATGGCGGCTATGTGGGTGTTCGCCATATTCGCCCTGGCTTCAACAGCCCTACTCTTCCTTATACCTGAGGGCAGGGTCTCCAGGTGACCAAGTAGCCCCCTTGAGGGTCAGGGTACCACGAGCACGTCAGCCTTCGTTGACTTGCCAGCGACCTTGTGGGTGACGCTCCCCAGCACAAGCCTCTCGAGCCTCGAAAGCCTCCTCCTCCCAAGTACTATAAGGTCACAGCCGTTGACCTCAGCGTAGCTCACCAGGGTGTCGCCAGGGTCGCCAGTAAGGACGTCAAACCTCACCTTTAGCCCCTGCGAGGAGAGCCCGGAGGCAACCTCGGCCAGCCTCTTCCTGGATGAGTCTATTATAAGGGACAGGTTAACGGCGTCAGGTATCACGATCTCCCCGAACGCCATTGAGCTCGGGGGGATGACTGTGAGGAGGCAGAGCTCGCTGTTGAACGACTTAGCGAGCTCAACTGCCCTCCTCAGGGCCTTCTCCCCTCCTTCGCTGCCGTCGTATCCTACGAGGATCCTCTTGTACAAGCGGCCCCACGTTATTCGTGGACGTGGAGATTTTATAAGCGTTAGCGGCCTCGTCGTAATGGGCCCGATGAAGAGCGCTGCAAGAGTGACCTCGTCAATGAACGTGGCCTGTGTTGCAGAGGGCTCATGCGCGCCGATGAGGATGTCGATAGGCCTGAGTCGGGCTGTGAGGAAGCTGTCCCCGTCTGAGGCGTCATATTGACGTCCTTATCAGGCTCACGGCGAAGCCGGCCAGTATGAGGCTCATGAACTTGTCGATCAGGAGGGCGCCGTGCCTGCCGAGCAGCCTCATCAGCCTCTCCCCCATGTAAAGTATCGCGTAGGCCAGCAGGGCGTTGACCGCTATGCTCGCGAGCACGACGCCGTAGCCGTAGATGTACCTGAAGTAGAGCACCGTGGATATACTGCCAGGCCCTGCCAGCAACGGCGTTGCAAGCGGGACTATGGCCTGCCTCTCGACGTCCTCTGGCGTCTTGGGGGCCCCGATCTCTATGTCGAAAAGGCTCGAGATCGCGTACACGAGAAGTATTATGCCCGCGGCTATCCTGAAGTCCCTCAGGGTTACGCCAAGCAGGTCCAGCATGTACTCCCCTATTATCGCGAACCCTAACAGCATGAACACTGCTGAGGTGACCAGCGTCCTCAGGAATGGGGATCTCCTTGTCGGGGGGAGCCTCTGAGCCGCCGACACGTAGAACGGTATCACGGCGAAGGGGTCAAGCACTATGAAGAGCGTTACTGTTGCCTCGCCAAAGCTGAGGAGGTCCGCCTCGAGGCCGGGCAAGACTATCCTCCTTCGCCTTCCTCCTTGATCCCCCCGGGCGCCTCCTTCTCGGTCGTAATGTCCTGGGCCTCTGCCTCGAGCTCGGCCTTTATATCATCATCTATGTAGGGGGCCAGCATGTATATCTTGTACTCCACGTACTTGTCCTCGCTTATCATGCGGTTCTCAAAGCTTATCGTGTATATGGGGAACCTCCCTATGGCCTTGTCCTTTGTCCTGCTTAACGACCCTATGGATCTGAACAGGTCAACGAGCTCAGGCTTCAGGGGGAGGGGAAGCTCTACCTCCCTCTCGTCCTTGAGCACTATGAAGTCGCTGGTCTCGGGGTCCCACTCGCTGAGGGCCTCGGCGGCCTTCCTCTTCACGAGCTCCCTGAGGTCCATATCGACAACCTCGTCCTGGACAACCCTACCCCTCTCCGCCCTTATCGTCAGCACCTTCATCCCTCATTACCGGGTCGGCTATGGGAGCCCCCGCTTAAAAGGCGTTCCTGGTCACACCCGCGGGGCGCACTATGCCAAGGACCAGGCTGGGCTACGCCGCAATAGCGGGAACCGTGCTAATATGGGGGTCGGCCTACCCAATCACATATATAGCCGAGAAAGGGATATCGCCTATAGCCCTCGCCGCCTTCAGGGCGGCCGTTGGAGGCGCCTTCCTCGCAGGCGTCTTCAGGCGCGTCAGGGTCGGCCTAAGGGAGTTCATAGGCGGCGTCATAAATATCGCCGCCATGATATCGCTTCTCAACCTCTCAGTCCTGCTGACGCCTAACCCGTCGACGGCCGCCGTGATGATATACACGCAGCCCCTCTTCACAGCCCTCATGGCCGCGTTGGTCCTGAGGGCGAGGGTGGACCGCCTACAGTTCCTCGGGATAGTGGTAGGCGTCGTCGGGATAGCCATAGTGGTGTCAGCCGGCATCAGGCCCAGCTACCTTCCTGGGACAGCCCTCGGCCTGCTGGGCGGCCTGGTGTGGGCGATCGGCACGGTTTACTTTGAGAGGTACCTGTCATCAGGTGACGTGGCTGGCGAGACCGCCTTCATGAGCCTTTCGGCCACCCCAATAATACTTGCCATGTGGCCTCTCGGGGTTTGGATGAGCTTTGCCCCCAGGTGGATCGCCCTGGACCTGTACATAGCCTTTGTCGTTCAGGGAGGCGGGTGGCTTCTGTGGTTCTACTCTGTAAGGGAGCTGGGCGGCGTGAGGGCCGGGGCCCTGTCAATGCTTACCCCGGTCTTCGCCATAGCGTTCACGGCGGCGATGCTCCGCGAGGGCCTGACGATGTGGCAGGGAACAGGGGCAGCCCTTATAGTCCTAGGGTCCGTCCTCGTCCAGGTAAGGGGGCTTGCGGCCTAGCTCTCAGATGTGGCGGCTCCTCGTCCTTACAGCGGTCCTAGCGACAGCGATAGCGCTCGAGGCCCTTAGGGGGTCTGACGGCGTCCAGCGGCTTAACGAGCTGGTTCTGGAGTCCATGCCTCACATGGAGGCCTTATGGGTGGCTGCGCTGACAGACAGCGCCAGCCTTGAGGTGTTCGCTGCCCTTGCGATCGTTCTCTACTTCGGCGACTCCGCCATCAACGGGTCGGTCTCGGTCAGGACGGCATCATTCATCGTGGCGCTAATAGTGTCGATGATAGCGACCGCGCTCTTAAAGGCGTATATGGCGGTCCCCAGGCCCCTGGAGCAGCCCGCGTACTTCGGCCTGCTGGGGAACCTGCTCAACGCTGACTACTTCTCCTTCCCGTCGGGTCACACGGTGAGGGTGACAGTCCTCGCATACTACTCAACCATTTACTTGAGGAGGACGAAGGCCTGGTGGGCCCCTTACGTAACCTACGCCTACGTAGCTGTAATCATGGTCACCAGGCTGTTGCTGAGGGTCCACTGGGTCTTTGACATCGTTGGGGGCGTTTTAGTCGGTTTGTGGTCATCAGAACTGGTCGACGGGCCCGGCAGGCCTATCTGGTACAAGATATACAGCGCTACGCTGGGCAGGATTACCAGACTTGAGCTTAGGACCTAGCCTTGACCACGTTACTTCTAGGGGGCTAGTTAAGGCCTAACCATAGGGGGGCCATTAACGCCGGGCCCAGCACGCCTATTACCCCCTTAAGGCGAGGGACATACGGCGAGAGGGCTATGGTATTCCCCTTCAGGAGCGTCGAGGACTTCAAGATTGACGTAACGCCCGAGCACGAGCTCTTCAGGAAGGCGGTCAGGGAGTTCGTTGAGAAGAACGTGATGCCGAGGTGGAGGGAGATCGAGGAGACTAACAGGATACCGCCGGAGATACTGAAGTCAATGGCGGAGCAGGGCCTCACGGGCATAGGGATACCTGAGCAGTACGGGGGGCAGGGCGGCGGGCAGCTCATGACTGTGCTCGCGATGGAGGAGATAGCGAGGGCTACCCCGGCCCTAGCGGTTGCTATAGGCGTGAACCACCTGTTCGCGGTGCCAGTATTGCTGTTCGGGTCTGAGGACCTGAAGAAGAGATACGTCACGCCTATAGCAAGGGGCGAGAGGAGGGGGGCCCACGCTAACACGGAGCCGAGCGGCGGAAGCGACGTGGCCGGCATCCAGTCCCAGGCGAGGAAGGAGAACGACCACTATATCATAAACGGTAGGAAGGTCTTCATAAGCGGGGCTGGTGAGGCCGACTTCCTGATAGTCTCGGCCAGGACGAACCCGCCCCAGGCCGGTAAGAGGTGGTGGGGCATAACAACCTTCGTCGTCGAGAGGGACTGGCCTGGGGTGAAGATAGGGCAGCAGTTCAGGGTCATCGGGATGAGGGGAGAGCAGCCATACGAGGTCGTCCTTGACGATGTTAAGGTTCCCGCGGAGAACGTGGTCGGGAACGAGAACGAGGGGTTCAAGGTCGTCGTGACGACATATGACTACACAAGGATCGGGATCGCCGCCCAGGCCGTTGGCATAGCCCAGGCGGCGTTCGAGAAGGCGCTGAACTACGCCCTGCAGCGTGAGGTCTTCGGACAGAAGCTCGCTGAGTTCGAGATAATCATAGAGAAGCTCTCAGACATGTACATAAGGCTTGAGGCCGCGAGGCTGCTGACTTACTGGGCCGCCTCGCTGGCCGACGCTGGGAGGAGGGAGTTCATAACAGCCGCGAGCCTCGCAAAGACCTTCGCTACCGAGAGCGCGGAGTGGATAGCAAGGCAGGCTGTACAGATACACGGCGGCTACGGCGTTGACTTCGAGACCGGGCTGGAGAGGTACCTGAGGGACGCAATAATAACCACGATATATGAGGGCACCAATGAGATACAGAGGCTGACAATAGTCAGGGAGCTGGTAAGGCAGGTCTTCGGAGTCAGGTAGGGTTCAGCGATCATCATGGCTAGCCGCTGAGCCTCACAGCCCTCCTTTCTCCGCCGCGCCCCCAGGGGCTGGCCCCCGGTACTCGGGGGCCTCATCAGGCCCCCTCCCCCCTCGCAACCACTCATGAAGGTAAGATCTTTACGTAAAGTTCTGTAGGCCTTTACGTGGACAGCTGATCACCGAGGAGGTTAAGGACGACTAGAGGTAATGGGAAATGACGCGGCGTGCTACAACGGGGCCCTCGACCCCCGGAACGACAGGATCTGCCTTAGCACCCTTGTCGGCACCTTCATAACCTCGGAGGCTATCTTAGCCACGTACTCGTCGCTTGGGAGAGTCTCCTTCCCCTTGCCTAGCTGGATAACAGTGGCGTGCTTAACGGCCTCCTTAGTGATCCTGTCCCTCACCTCGCCCTGCTCTATGGCGAGCGCCAGCCTGAAGGCCGCGTAGAACCGGAGGAACCTGTTAACGTCGACCTCCCTCTCGGGGAAGGCCGCCGCCAGAGCGTCGCTGAGCCTCTTCATCAGGTCATAGTCTGAGAAGCCAAAGTAGATCTTAGTGAGGGCCATCCTCAGTATCCTCGCGACGATGTTGCCGTCGACCTCGCCGAGGAGCGCGAGCACTTTATCCCTGGCATTGGCCGGCTCCTCGGCGAGGAGGGCCTCAATGGACTGCTCAATCTTGGACTCGACGGGGAAGAGCCCGTCAAATATCTCGGGGTACTGCTCGTCAAGCCCCATCCCGTACTTACCGACCACGTAGAGGCTTGTGAGCTCCTTGTCGTAGAGGTCAGCAGGCTCGGAGGCCCCCTTAATCGGCGATATTGAGAGGCTTGAGTACTCTGACTTAAGGAGCTCGGTAGCCCTCTCCCTGGTAACCTGCGCGCCAGACTCCCACTCCGAGATTATCTCGTTCCACACCCCAACGAGCGCCTCGGCCCTGTACTTGGCGCTCCTGCTCGACGTTGTCTCCCCCCACCTGTATTCCCTGGTAAGGAGTAAATAGCCCTACCAGGCGAGCCATTGATGTAATGGGCCGCCAGTGGAGGCTTAAGGTCGAGCCAGTACGGTGCAGCTCGGCTGAGGAGTGCCTAGAGGCGTGCAGGCGCCAGGGCATGATATCCGTCACCCCTGAGACCCTCCTGTTGATCGCAGATAAGCTTCCCAGGGACTGCGCCGTCCTGGTGGAGGCAGGGAGCAGTGGGCCTCCTGGATGAGGCGGTCTCGGAGATAGCCTCTAACAGGGGTCTGAGGCTGACATGGTACGCGGTGATACTGATCTTCGGCGTCATGGCAGTGCTCACGGTCGTTTTCTATAACAGCCTGACGTCAAGTTACCTTGGCCAGTCCCTTTTAAATGAGACCCAGCATCTGAGGCAGATAGCGAGCTACGTTAACGTGACTCCATACCTCTACCCGCTGCTGCCTGTGATAATATTTGCTAAGAACTCGCTGACCGACCTGCTGGCCTACGTGTTCCTCGTCACAGTCATTATCCCCATAGGCATCATAGCCTTCAATGGAGGCCTTGTCGGCTTCGTGACCGTTTTCGCGCTCCCACAGCACGGCAACGCCCTCGTGGAGTTCTACCTGCTCGCCCCCCACGGCGTAATTGAGATACCCGCCTTCTCCTTGACTGTAGCCTCTATATCGTTGTTGAGGAGGGGCGTAGGCGACATGTACGTAAAGGGGTTTGCGCTCCTGTTAATGTCTCTCCTCATGCTCGTGATAGCTGCCATATTTGAGTCGTCGGTCACGATCCTGGCCGGGTCCATCATTTCAGCCCTGACGGTGCACACTGCGGGTGCGGCCTAGTGTGGACAGCGATACTGCTACTCGAGGCCCTCTCCATCTTCGTTAACGGTACCTCGTTACCCCTCCACAACGGTTCCTACGCGCTTCAAAGGGGACCCGTTACGATAACCAGTAACGGCCAGAAGGTCGCGGAGTTTAACTCAACAGCCGGGGTCTGGCGCTTTATCGTTACCCGACAGGGCACTGTAATCGCTGTCGTGGGGGCGCTGGCGTCAACTCAAGCCTTGAGGGCGTATGGTACTCTAAGTTCTCGGGCGGGCTTGTCGCCTACGTCAGGGTCTGCATCGGCAAGGCAAGCCCGCCACAGTTGATTGACGTCTGGCAGGGGACCACACCCGTAGAGGTGCCGGGCGTGGGCTCCCTCTTAGAATGCTCGCCCTCAGGCTGTGGCCGATTGATCTCGATCGAGGGTAACTCGACCGAGCTCGCGTATCTGACCTACTTTAACCAGTACTCATGGACCGCATTCGAGCTTGAGTGCAGGAACTGGTCGGTGGTTGTCGTACTGGGTGAGGCCCAGGGCCCTACTGAGGCCTCAGCTACCCCGCTGATCAGTGCAAACGGCAGCATCACGGCTTTACGGGCCAGCCACGGCGCCTCCTGCATTCCATTAATAGTCTCCACCGCGGCTCTCGCGCTGGCTCTGGTGGTCGAGATTGACGGTAGACGGGGCGCTGGAGGCGCTGAGGTCCGGCAGGCCCGTGTTTATCTATGACTCGGCTTCGAGGGAGTCCGAGGTCGACCTCGTCTATCACGCCTCGTCTGTAGGCCCTGACGCCATATACTCGCTGAGGACGAGGGCTGGGGGACTCATATGCTTCGCCACAAGGTGGTCGATCGCCAGGTCCCTCGGCCTCGTATGGGGGGACGAGCTCATATCCACGGTTCCCGAGCTCAGGCCCCTGGCGATGAGGAGGTTAGGCTACGGCGACAGGCCCGCTTTCACGATATGGGTCAATCACATGTCCGTCAGGACAGGGATAAGTGACGAGGACAGGTCCAAGACCGTAAGGGAGCTCTTCGACGTAGTTCGGATGCATGTGAGGGGGGACGTGGAGGGCGCCAGGAGGAAGTTCCTTGATGAGTTTCAGGCCCCGGGCCACGTCCCTGTCCTTGCCTCAAGGGGGCTCAAGCAGAGGAGGGGGCACACGGAGCTCAGCATAGCCCTGGCCTCGCTCGCCGGCCTCGAGCCGGCCGTTGTCTTCGCGGAGATGCTGGATTACGGCACCTCGCTTAACCTTGATAAGGCGGTTGAACTTTCAAAGTCCTGGGGGGTAGCACTGGTTAGCGGGGATGAGATACTTGAGGCCTGCAGGGGACACGAAGTGTGTTGGAGTGATTGACACAACCTTCTCAAGGGTAGATATGGGTTCCATCGCGGAGGAGGTGCTCAGAGAGCAGCTGCCCGAGTACAGGTTGCAGAGGTACACTGTGCCCGGCATCAAGGACATACCTGGGGCTGCCAGGAGGATGATCGACATGGGCTGCGAGGGCATCATAACGCTGGGCTGGGTGGGCCCAAACCAGGTAGACAAGTTCAGCTACCTTGCTATGAGCGTCGGCCTGATAGTGCTCTCTGTACTGACAGGCAAGGTCATAATCGACGTCACGGTGCACGAGGAGGAGGCCTCAACGCCGTCCGAGCTGAAGGAGATAGCCGTGAATAGGGCTAGGGCCCACGCCGAGAACCTAGTCAAGCTGCTGAGGGGCGGCCCCGATGCGTTAAGGCCGCTCGCGGGTAAGGGCGTCAGGCAGGGAAGGCCAAGCGTGGGGCCTATAGAGTGAGCTAAGTCCTCGGCTCCGCTCTCCTCAGGCCTGAGAACCTGATTATGAGGGAGCCCAGCCTGCTGAGCGAGTAGTAGGTGTGGTGGGTCCTCGTCTCTGACTTTGGTTTGGCCTTCCTTTCCCATGACTTGAGCACCTTCTCCTTTACCCTGACCACGAGCCCGGCGTTCACAAGGCCCTCCATCAACTCCGTCGTCCGGCAGGGGGTCTCACCAAGCACCTTGGCCAGCACGCCGGCGTGCTCGTTCTTGACCCTGTCGAGGAACAGGAGGGCTTCAAGGGCCCTTGGGTGTCCCATGAGCCTCTCAAAGTATCGCGAGAGCACAGAGGGGTCTTTTAAGACGAGCCTGACGAGCGTCTCACCTTCCTGGGAGAGCTCATAGTACGTGTGGTGCTTCCTGACCTCGTTTGAGAGCTTGAACCTGGCCTCAGACCTCTTTATCGAGGACCCGCCCAGCCTCTTCTGTACAAGGCCAAGGGACTCCAGCCTCCCCAGGGCCCCCTCGACCTCCTCGACCGGCACCCCTGACAGCTTCATCATGGAGCCCGCGTAGTCGACACCGGCCCTCTTGAGGTGAAGCAGCACGTACAGCTCCAGCGGCCTCAGCTGGCCTAGCGGGTCCTCAGAGGCCAGGGCGCTCCCCCGCCTTAACTCTGGCAGGGCCAGAATAAGGCTGAGGCCCTTTGAAGGTCTACGTTGGCACCTCGGGCTGGCTCTACGACTGGAACGAGGGAGGGGACCTCAGGTGGTACTCCGAGAGAAGCGGGCTCAACGCCGTTGAGCTCAACGCGTCCTTCTACAGGTTCCCGTTCCCTAGCCAGGTCAGGGGATGGGCCAGGGTCGGGTCGGGCCTCAGGTGGGCCGTTAAGGTTCACAGGTCCGTGACTCACGTGCACAGGCTTAACGAGAGGGGGCTTGAGATACTCAGGAAATTTCTGAGGCTGTTCGACCCGATGAGTGGGCTGGTCGACTTCTACCTCGTACAGATGCCACCAAACTTCGCCTTAACTGATGAGAACCTGAGGAGACTGGGCGCGTTAGCCTCAATAGAGCTGGGCGGAGCAACGTTTGCTATCGAGTTCAGGCACGAGACCTGGTTCACCGAGGAGGCCGTCCGTGAGGTCAGCCGCCTGGGGCTCGTCTTCGTCTCCGTTGACTCCCCAATGGGGTCCTACATCTATAACAGCGGCGGCACGGTTTACCTGAGGATGCACGGCAGGTCCGCGTGGTACGCGCACGACTACACCGAGGCCGAGCTGGACGGGGTGGTGGCCAGGGTCTTGGAGCTCTCCCCTGGTCAGGTCTACGTCTTCTTCAACAATGACCACTGGATGCTCGAGGACGCGAGGTACGCGCTCTCAAGGCTCACGACACTGTCCTCCGGCCGATGACCTCGAGGAGCTCGTCGCTGTAGACCGACACCTCGCCTCCTCCCACGTAAGCGCCGCAGAAGGGGCAGTGGTCGCCTCTCAGGGCCCTCCCGCACACGGGACACGAGCCTGGACCGCTCACCCTGGGCGGTATCGGGGCCCTAAGCTGAATCCTCCTCTTCAGGAGGTAGGCGTGGGGGAACGAGGGCAACCTGATCATGGTAGTTGAAGAGAGCCTGATGGCCTCATTGGCGCCGATCATCCCCCTCATTATATCTAGTAGCGTCTGGGCCCCGCTTCCCCTGGTTATGGGGTCCTTGGGCCTCCAGGCGATGAGGCCTAGGGAGTGTCTGTCGAGGGCTGACCTCAGGAGGTACTTGCCGAACTTACGCTCTCCCCTCTCACGGACGGAACAGCCCTCCTCCAGGGACCTTAGCGCTATCTCCTTTATCCTCTCACAGTAGAGGGGCAGGACCACCTTGACGCCAAGCCTCGCCCCCATAGGGATCGAGTTGAAGAAGGCCCCATCGATGACCCTTTGAAGCCAGGCCGAAAGCTCGCGTGGGCCCCTGTTGAGCAGGAAGTCATACCCTATGAACAGCTCGTCCCCGCCGTCCCCCGTGGCCACGCACCTACATCCAAGGTCCTTCGCCTTAAGCAGGCCGGAGCACACGGCTGCCGCGGAAACCACCTCAATAGGGTCAATGGTCTCAATGGCCTGAAGGGCCTCGTCGACGCAGCGTAGCAAAAGGTCGGTCGGGGGCCTCATAATGTGGAGCTCTAGCCCGAGGACCTCAGCCGCGTACCTCGCGTATCTCTCATCAGTGGAACCCTCGTAGAGGACCGTCAAAAGCCTTGGCCTTAGGCCTGCGAGCACGGCAGAGAGCGCTACCAGACCCGTGTCGATGCCGCCGCTGAACAGGATACAATCGCAGCCCTCCCTCTTGATCTCCTCACCGACGACGCCTATGACCTCGTCCTCTAGGCCGCCGCAGTCCTTCACCAAAGCAGGCCCCTGACCCCCGACGCCTTACTGAATTAAGAGCCAGAATGCCGTGGTCAGGGCTGAAGTTAGGGCTGCAAGTGCGACCGCGGACGCGATTGAGACCCTTATTGCGGAGTTCACGTCATCGCCGTTCGGTAGCCTCCCATAGTGGGCACAAAGCGTGTAGGAGCCCCTCTTCTCGAGGGCGACCCCGACAGCTCCTGACATGGCCGACATAGGGTGTCCCGCGTTCCTGCTCTCCGTGAGCCCGGCGCACGTCAGCCAGGACGACAGGGCGTTCCTGACGCTGCCGCCGCCGGCCGGAGAGGCGAGGGCAATTATCAGCGCCGTCAGCCTCGCCGGCACGTAGTTCATTATCGTGTCCGCCCACGCGCTCACGAACCCTATGTCAACGTGGTCAGGGTCCTTGAACCCGAGCGCGCCGTCGAGGGTGTTAACGACCCTTTGCGACAGGGCCCCAAGGGGTCCAAGGATGGAAAGCCCGAGAAGCGGGGAGGCGAGGCCGTCGACGAGGCTCTCTGCAAGCGACTCGACAGCTGCCGACGCGACATGTCCTGGATCCTCGCGGGACAGGTCCCTTCTGACAAGACCCTGAGCCAGCGACCTGGCCTCATCAAGCCTCTGGGCCCTGAGGGCCCCTCCGACCCCATCGACTGTATCTATGAGGAGCCTGAGGGAAATCGACGTCTTAATCACGTAGCCTGCGACCACGACCCATACAGGCGGTCCGGCGAGCCAGGCGAGGTATAGGAGGGCGCCATACGCAGCCGCGTGGACCATTAGCACGGACAGCCAAATGGCAAGGCCTCTGGCCCTTGACCCCCTCGGCCTGTAGAGCTTGGTCGCCAGGACGAAGGACGTGTGTACTGGGTGTACTGTGAGCATCGGGCCGCTATGATAAGGGTAAAGGGCGTCAAGCGCGAAGGCAAGCCCCGTGGCCGCAAGCAGATACAGCGGGCCCGGGTAAAGGAATCTCGGCAGCAGGCTCAAATCACTGCCACCAGCAGCGCAAGGGTCTCGTCCAACTCTATCGAGAAGCCAATAACGTCGCCGTTCACGAATCCCAGCCTCCTATTGGAGTCAGCAGTCACGATGAGGGGTACCGCCAGGGCTGAGAGCTCGAGGAGGACCCTTGGCTGAACGTATGACAGCATGCCGAACGCTAGGCACATAGTAACCACGTTGAGAAAGATCTTAGTGCGGCGCCTGGACTCAAGCTCGATGAGCCTGGCCATCCCCTCATAGGGCTCAACTGACCCTAGCAGGGATGTCAGGTACGCACCCTCCATGCCGACCACGTATGACGCGACGACGGCAAGCGGGTGGGATGTCAGGTAATACAGCGACGAGTACCTCGTGAGCAGGACTACAACGACGGCCACGATCCCATATGAGCCCCTTCTCGGGTCCTTGAGCACCTTTAGCGCGTCCTGGCCTCTACGGTGGGAGCCTATTACGTCGGCGTAGTCGGCCGTGCCGTCTAGGTGCATCCCGCCCGTCAGGGCCACGTGGGCCAGGACCATACACGCAGATGATATAAGGGGCCAGGCCCTTAGGGCCAGGCCTACCAGGGAGACTATCAGCCCCTCAAGGAGGCCGACAAGGGGGGCGGCGAAGAACCACCCTGCGGCCCCCTCCCGCGAGCCCCTGGCAGGGATTGTAGTTAGGAGCGAGATCAGGTCTCCTAGCCCCATGTTGAGGCTACCTCCCTCACGGCCCTGACCAACAGCTGGTTCTCGCCCGGCCTCCTAATCGAGAGCCGTGAGTAGGCCGGGCCGAGGCCATAAAACGAGGAGCAGTCCCTCGTGTAGACCCCTCTGCTCTGAAGCGCCCGTGAGAAGGAGGGGTTTGGCATCCTTTCATGTCTGACCAGGATAAACGGGGCGTCGGTATCGAACGCTCTCAGTCCAGCTGACCTGAGCTCACTAACAAGCCTGGGGGCCTCCTCCTGAACTACCTGGGCCCCGCGCCTAACGTGCTCCCTTGCGAGGGAGTCCCCCAAGAGCCTTGAGAATACACACGCGGTGAGCGAGTCGACCGGCCACGGCTGGGTCGATGAGGCGAGGGATCGCAGGAGCCTGAGGTTGGAGGTAACTATGACCCCAAGCCTAAGCCCAGGGGTCGAAAAGGCCTTCGTCAGGGAGCGCACAACGATCAGGTCCTCCCTAGGCGGGGTCGGGGACCCTGACGAGAGCTCTATAAAGGCCTCGTCAACCGCGAGGGTAACCCCGGATGGCAGCCTTCCGCTAATCTCGTCTATGACGTGGCTGGGGGCCAGGTGGCCTGTAGGGTTGTTCGGCCTGGAGAGAATTAGCACGGCCGGCCTAGCGGCCAGCCTAGCCTCCGTGACTATGGCATCCACGTCAATGCTGAACGACCTATCCCCTTGGACCAAAAGGGGCCTCCTGAGCTCAATTCCGACGCCGCTCGCCAGCAGCTCGTGGTCGCCGAAGTTGGGTTCGACAACGATCAGGGACCTCGCCCTAAGCGACAGGGGTAGTAAGGTCAGGGCTTCGGAGGCGCCGTTCAGCGGCAGCAGGGCCTCGGGGCTGACCTCAAGGTACTCGGACAGGGACTCGTAAAGGTCCCTGTAGAGCCTGGTCGGGTATGAGCCGTAGACCCCCTCCTTTGCGCACTCGACCACGAGCTCGTCAACCCTTTCGGGCATCCCAAGGGGGTTCGCGGGCGCGCTGAAGTCTAGTGCCCCAGGCGGAGGAGATCCCCCGTGCGTCCTGCCCAGGAGCTCAGCACCTGGCAAGGGCCTCACCTAGCTCGTCAGGCGTGTTGACGTTGATGACGTCCCAGCTCACCTCGACGTCCATCCAGGGCTCTACGGGGTCCCCCCTAAAGACGGAGACCCCTACGTACCTGCCCCTGACCTTGACCGTTATGACCTGCTCCTCGACCTCGCTCGACGCCCTGTACAGGTAGGAGAGCATCCCGGGCGTGAGGCCCACGACGTCGCCAGGAAGCACGAGCAGGGGCCGGGCCTTAACGAGGCGAAGCACGAGACCTAGGTCGTGCTCGTAGCTAAGGCCATCAGTCATGATATAGCTTGCCTGAGGGGGGAGCCTTAGTGAGCTCGCGTAGCGGGACGTACTCGGGCTCACCGCGACGAGGACCCTCCTCGATACCTGCACGGCAGGTACTAGGGGGTGCTCGAGGAGCGGCCTGCCGCACACGTTTATGAACGGCTTAGAGGGGCCCCA